>NZ_JBSNBL010000002.1:0-518873 GCF_053760365.1 Corynebacterium sp. c7Ub_26
GAACACTACACACCCCACCCACACACCACAAACCCCCAGCACACACCCACAAAACACACCCAACTACAACTTCAAACCTTTCCATAAATTTTCAACGGCATTTTCAGGTCCAACACCCGGAACTACAAATCATTGGGTTACTCGAACCTGGCTCCCGCGAACGACTTCTTTCCTCGTCGCAAAACAAGCCACTGCCCGTGAAGGAGATCATCTGCACGTGGAATCCAATCTGCGTCTGAAACGCGCTCATTATTCACATATGCGCCACCCTCTTTAACGGTGCGACGAGCAGCGCCCTTTGAAGGTGCAAGTCGCGACTCGACGAGCAGGTCAACAACCGTCGGTTCTGTCCCCTTGGGAAACTCCGCAATCTCCGTCTCCGACAGTGCCCCCTTCAACGTCAGGTTGTCCAAGTCACGGAGTTCTCCACGACCGAAAAGTGCCTGTGATGCAAGCTCCACAGACTTTGTCGCTTCCTCTCCGTGTACGAGTGTCGTCATTTCTTGAGCTAAGCGTTTCTGCGCTGCACGCTTGTGCGGACGCTCCCGCGTTTCGATTTCTAAGTCTTTGAGTTCTTCGCGGTCGAGGAAGGTAAACCACCGCAAGTAACGGATAACATCGGCGTCTGTCGAGTTAAGAAAGTATTGGTACCACGAATATGGGCTAGTCATTTCTGGATCGAGCCACAACTTCCCACCACCCGTAGACTTTCCGAATTTTTTACCTTCAGAATCGGTTACGAGTGGAACCGTTATTCCATGAACGACCTCATTATCGATACGCCGGTTGAGATCGACGCCTCCGACAATGTTTCCCCATTGATCTGATCCACCGATTTGAACCCGGCAATCGTAGCGTCGTCGTAGTTCAACGAAGTCATTTGCTTGTAAAAGCATGTAAGAGAACTCTGTGTAAGAGATGCCGTCGCCCTCTAGCCGACGTTTCACGGTATCTCTTGACAACATGGTGTTAAGCGAAAAGTTCTTACCTAAATCTCGCAGGTATTCGATGGCAGACATTTGTGATGTCCACGTGTAGTTATTTTCGAGGATCGCACCATTGTTCCCCGAGAAATCAGGGTCTCCTTCGAATGAGACGAAGCGCCGGAGCTGTGATGAAATATTTTTAGCCCACTCAGAGACCGTATCTGCGGCAAGCATGGCCCGTTCCCCTACTTCACGGGGATCACCAATCATCCCGGTCGCACCACCAGCTAAGACGATCGGGCGGTGCCCGGCCTGCTGGAACCGCTTGAGCATCAGCAACGGAACTAAATGACCGGCATGAAGCGACGGACCGGTGGGATCAAAGCCCGTATATAGCGTCAGCATCCCCTCACGAGCCGCTTGTTTAAGCAGATCAAGATCAGTCGATTGATTAATAAGACCTCGCCACTGTAGGTCGTCAATGACAGCTGCTCGAGCGTCAGATCCTTCTGACACGCCGCTATCCGCTCCGTTGTTCATTTAGTACATGCTCCTCTACTACACACTCGACTGAGAATCATTAATCAGTTTGGCGACGGATTTCCCGCTATAACGCTCAATTTTCTTTATTTGCCTTGGTAAGCGAGGGCCTCGTCCTCCAAAAGGACGGGAATCCCGTCGTCAATGGGATATGCAATATGCAAACGCGGATTAACCAAAAGCTGCTCGTCCTCGTGATACTCCAGTGGCCCCTTGTCTTGTGGGCACACCAGGAGTGACAGTAGCTCTTCATTTAGGCTCATAAACGCCTAGCCTACCTTGCTGCTCATACCCGACGCTCACAGCATCTTCTGTCATTGAGCGCTACCCCACGGCGCCACGATGTGCTGGGAATGATGCACCGGCAGTAAATAGCATCAGCATCCGGACGCCGGCGTAGCCACGTCGTTGTAAAGATGTCGATAAACCGCGTGGTCAACGCTGACGGGCCACCACGGAGATTAATCTCCACCGGGAATGGGCGAATGAGCCGCCCACTCGGAATCCTGAGACGCAACTTTCCTCAACCGCTCAAGTTGCTCCATCACGCGTGGTCTCGCGGTACCTCCCTTAGTGTCGCGGGATGCGACCGACCCTTCCACGGTGAGCACTTCCCTCACCTCTGGCGTTAACGACGGATGAGCCGAGCGCAATTCCTCGTCAGTCAAGTCTTTAAGGCTGATTTCGCGAGTCTCGGCCATACGGACACATGAGCCCGATGCTTCGTGAGCTTCCCTGAACGGAACACCACGACGCACAAGCCATTCCGCGAGATCTGTCGCCAGCGTAAATCCGCGAGGCGCCAATTCACGCATCCGATCGGTATGGAAGGTTAACGTCTTGACCAAACCGGTCATAGCGGGCAAGAGCAAAAGAAGTTGATTAACTGAGTCAACTATCGGCTCTTTATCTTCTTGTAAATCGCGGTCATATGCCAATGGGAGTGCCTTACACGTCGCCATAAGACCCGCAAGATTACCGATCAGGCGTCCTGTTTTACCGCGAGTCAATTCAGCGACATCAGGGTTTTTCTTTTGGGGCATGATCGACGATCCCGTCGACCACGCATCATCAAGGGTGACATAACCGTATTCCGGGGTGCACCAAGAAATAATCTCTTCAGCAAGACGCGACATATCGACACCAATTTGCGCCAGCACATAGGCAGTTTCTGTCGCAAAATCTCGGGAGCTCGTTCCATCAATCGAATTCTCCGAGGAGGAATCAAACCCTAGCTCTTCCGCAATAGCTTCTGGGTCCAAATGGAGAGTGGAACCAGCAAGTGCACCTGAACCATATGGGCTGACAGACAAACGCTTATCCAAATCCTTAAGCCGGTCGACATCTCTCACCAGCGGATGCGCATGAGCCAAAAGCTGATGAGCAACGAGGATGGGCTGAGCAGCCTGGGAGTGAGTTTTACCAGGCATAATGTCGTGGGAGTGCGCCTCGGCTTGGTCAGCGAGGGCAATAACTAATCCAATGACCTCGGCTGCGACATTTCGAACGGCGTCGCGCACCCACATACGGAAAAGTGCGGCGACTTGGTCATTGCGTGAGCGCCCTGCGCGGAGGCGCCCGCCGACCTCGGAACCCACGCGCTCGATAAGACCACGTTCCATGGCGCCATGGACATCTTCATCGGTGGGATCCGGCTTAAAGGCGCCCGACGCAACGTCTTCACCGAGTTGGGTCAAGCCGTTAATCATCGCTTCGAAGTCGTCGTCGCTAAGAAGGCCTCGACTGTGCAAAACCCTGGCGTGAGCTTTCGACGCTAAAACGTCGTACGGTGCCAGAACCCAATCGAAATGGGTGGATACAGACAGGGCAAACATTGCATCGCTCGGGCCGCCAGAGAACCGGCCTCCCCATAAAGAGCCCTGATTCGTTTTATGCGCCGAAATTCCCATTGTTTCTCCTTAGATGCCCACTACCTCAGACCCACTATCTCAGGCACAGTAAGCTTTGCTTCCCGAAAAGACACTATGCCAAATACGCGAAGAAAATATCGTGACTATTGTTCACGATCTCGTTTGCAAGCAATCTTCGAAGACAAACCATGCAGCTCCACGAAGCCACGCGACAGCGTCTGGTCAAAAGTATCCCCAGTGTCGTACGTCGCTAAATTGAAATCATATAGCGACTTAACCGACCGGCGGCCGTTCACCGTGATCCGGCCTTCGTGAAGAACAAGACGGATATCGCCCGTGACGTTTTCCTGTGTCGAGTCAATAAAGGCATCAAGCGAACGCTTTAACGGCGCGAACCACAGTCCGTCATAGACCTCTTCAGACCACCGGGCATCAATACCCCGCTTATACCGCGCGAGCTCCCTCTCAACCGTGATGTCTTCCAGCGCTTCATGAGCCCGAATGAGCACCATTGCACCCGGAGCCTCGTACACTTCACGGGACTTAATTCCGACGAGGCGGTCTTCGACCATGTCGAGCCGACCAACCCCCTGAGCGCCACCACGGCGATTCATCTCTTCGATCGCTTCAAGTACCGAAACAGGCCGACCGTCGATAGCGACGGGCTTACCGCCTTCGAAGGAAATAACGACCTCGTCGGGAGCATTTCCCAGTGACGGTTCTTCTGTGTATGCGTACAGATCCTTCGTCGGCGGGTTCCACAAATCCTCGAGGAATCCTGTTTCGACTGCCCGGCCCCACACGTTTTGGTCAATGGAGAAAGGCGAACTTGCCGATTGCTCGATGGGCAAATCAATCTCTTCAGCAAAGGCAATTGCCTTATCCCGGGTCCACGCATAATCACGTGCAGGCGCAATAATCTTCAGGTCAGGCGCGGTGTCGGCAAAACCTACTTCAAACCGGACCTGATCATTTCCTTTGCCCGTGCAACCGTGGGCAACGTGGGTGCCACCATGTTCCTTAGCGGCTTCCACCAAGTGCTTCACGATCAACGGCCGAGAAAGCGCAGATACCAGCGGGTATTGCTTCATATACAGACCGTTTGCCTTAATGGCCGGCAAACAATACTGCTCAGCAAATTCATCTTTTGCATCGACGACGATTGCCTCAACCGCACCGCAGGCGAGAGCACGCTGACGCACCGATTCCATGTCCTCGCCGCCTTGGCCCAGATCAATGGACACTGCGACAACCTCGCCATCCGTCATCTTCGACAAATACGGGATAGCTACCGATGTATCCAGGCCACCGGAATAGGCGAGAACAACACGATTAGTCACAAGATTCTCCTTGAAAATTGAGTAAACGAAAAGTAGATAACTCGAGGTCAGCGGCCGATAGCCACAAACATCTGTGAGTATTATTCAAATATGCGGATAAGTTTAGTCATCGAGACGAGTGTGACGAAACTCCGGCGAAATACCGAGCAAGTTGCTCACCGTTCATCGGTTCACGGGACAGCACGAAAATAGTGTCGTCACCAGCGACTGTGCCGACGACCTGCGTCAAAGGAGCGCGGTCAATAACGCTAGCGAGATATTGGGCGCCGCCCGGAGGAGTGCGAAGCACCGCGAAGTTTCCAGAGAAGTCCGTCGAGACCAAAAGCTCTGCCAAGGTTCGACGTAGCTTATCCATTCGTCCGTCCGAATCGGGCTCCGCGTCGGGGCCGTCGACGGTATAAAAACTTGCCCCGTCGGAGGAACGGACCTTCCGCGCCCCCATCTCATCGAGATCCCGTGACAACGTCGCCTGAGTGACTTCCACCCCGTCCCGTGCCAACAACTCGATGATCTGCGATTGATTCGAGACATGATGAGATTGCAGGATCTCCAAAACTCGAGCCTGGCGGGCAGTGCGCGTCGATGGCGCATGTTTCGACATTAATCAACCTCTCTCAAACCGACGAGAACCACGAAGTCTCCCACGACAATCACGAATAAGGATTATGCTCTACAACCCACGACAAGAGTGCTTTTTGCGCGTGAAGACGGTTTTCTGCTTCATCAAAAACGCGTGATTGAGGGCCATCGATGACTGACGACGTCACCTCGCTACCCCGGTAGGCCGGGAGGCAATGGAGGAAAATCGCCGTCTCTTTCGCCCGATCCATCACCTCGTCATTGACCTGGTAGGGCAAAAGCGGTGTTCGACGATCAAGGCCATCATTTTCAAAACCCATTGAAACCCACGTATCGGTAATGACAACATCTGCTCCGGCTACTGCGTCAACATCGTCAGTCACCACGACGGATGCCCCTGTGTCTGCGGCAAGACCTTGAGCTCGCTTCACGATAGCGGCGTGTGGTTGAAAACCATTAGGGGAACAAATCGTTATATTGATACCTGCCATGGCAAATCCAAGCAGATACGAATTTGCCATGTTGTTATTCCCATCCCCCAGATACACTGCCTTTAAACCACGTAATTCACTCACTTTCCTGTGAGGAGTGCAATGCTCAACAATGGTGAGAAGATCCGCTAAAATTTGGCACGGATGATAATCATCACAGAGCGCATTGACCACGGGGACAGTCGCTGTTGACGCTATGCGTTCGAGATTACTGTGTTCATATGTTCGCCATACGATCGCTGTAACGAAACGAGAGAACACTGCCCCCGTATCCTCAAACGTTTCCTTCTTACCGATTTGGGAACTACCAGAGTTAACCACAATGGCATTGCCACCCAACTGTGCGATTCCCGCATCAAAGGAAAACCTCGTGCGTGTCGAGGTCTTATCAAACAGGACTGCGACGGACTGTGGCCCTTCTAATGGACGAAATCCGAAGGGATCCTTTTTCATTTCAAGAGCGCGCGCTAAGACCTCAGCTTGCTCTGATGATGATAAATCATCATCTTTTAGAAAATGCCGAATCTTCTCCATTACTCACACCTCATAATTAAGTCTATATATAAATAACGAAACGTAACTATATATCAACCGATTTTGATGGGTCTACTATCACCTGAGCCTTTTATCCTCCCCCAGGGACACCGTTTTAAGTTGCAGTGACGCATCATTGACCTCGCTCTACACTCTCTAACGACTCTTTCAGTCTGCTCACGCCTTCGTCACATTCTTCATCAGTAAGCACCAGAGGTGGAGTAATACGCAATACCGACTCCGCGGGGGCGTTGAGGATTACTCCACGGTCACGCGCGTCTGACACGACTTCTTTAGCGACGGGCGAATCTAAAACAACCCCGAGCATGAGACCCCGCCCCCGCACCTGAACAACGTGAGGCAGCGATGACAATGCTGTACGTAAGCGGCTACCAATACTCTTGACGTGATCCACAAGGCCGTCGTCACAGTATTGTTGGACCACCAAACCAGCAGATGCCGCGACGGGGTTGCCAGCAAAGGTCGAACCATGAGCCCCTGGGGTAAAGAATGAAGACGCTTTCCCCGTCGCCACACACGCACCTATGGGAAGTCCGGCCGATAATCCTTTAGCCGTGGTCACCACGTCGGGAATAATTCCCGCATCCTGAAATGCAAAATAGTCTCCGGTACGGCCGTTACCCGTCTGCACTTCGTCACAAATCATGAGAGCGCCGACACGGTCCGCGATCCGACGGATATCTCTCAAAAAATCCCTCGACGCGGGAATCACGCCGGTCTCGCCCTGAATTGGTTCGACGATAATCGCGGCGACCTCATCCGGCTGGATCTCAACGAGTTTTTCTAGATAGGACGTGTCGTTGTAATGGAAAAACTCGACTCCCCCAGGGAGCGGGCCGAAAATATCGCGTTTGGCTGGCTGGCCCGTCATAGCCAACGACCCCATTGTCCGACCATGAAACCCATTCAGCGCAGCCAATATACGACGCTTACCCGTGAGCCTAGCTAGCTTAAAAGCCATCTCGTTAGCCTCTGTTCCCGAATTACAAAACGCTACCCGAGTGGTTGACATAGTGCGATCACCGTCTGCATCGTGATCCTTTTCATCACGACGGCCTTCCCACAGCCGTTCCTTCAACTTTTCGGCTAAAAGCAATGATGGCTTATTGGAAAAAAGGTTTGATGTGTGGGTAAGGCTACTCGTTTGAGTGGCGACGGCTTTCGCTACTTTTTCATTCCCATACCCCAGTGAATTAACCGCGATACCCGCAAGAAAATCGACATACTTTTTCCCCTGGTAATCCCTCACTCGTGCCCCACGACCGCTGATCAATTGCAATGGTGGTTCGCCATAATTGTTCATCATCGTCGACGACCAACGGTCTTTCCAGGACTTTTCTGGATTGGGACTATGGACTTCTACGGGATTATTCATGTCACAACTTTCGATACATCAGATTTGTGGAGCGCACCGGAGGCATTACGAAGTAGAGCTTTGGAACTGAATTGGGATCACCGAGCGGAATCGGGGTGGGTTGACTTCTGCGGGCCATCCCCTCTGTAGGGACGACGATCCGCGCCATAAACTATTCCTTCTTCATCCATCCCGTAAGAATGGCGAAAAATGAGGTGATCAGCACGGACGACAGGATCCTCACCATCGGGGATAATCATCGTGCCGATACCGCCCGAGGTCAATAACTCTAAAAGCACGCTATGAGCAATGCGGCCATCGATAATGCTTGCCGCTTTGACGCCGTGATCAACTGCCTCGACTGCAGACTCAATCTTCGGAATCATGCCGGATTCCAACCGGGGAAACACTGAACGAGCTCCAGAGATCGTGATCTTTGAAACGAGAGATTCCTTATCTGGCCACTCGGTATAGAGTCCTTCGACATTCGTTAAGACCAGTAGTCTCTCAGCTCCTAGGGCTTGCGCCAGTGCGGCAGCTGCAGAATCCGCATTGATGTTGTACACATGACCGTCGTTACCCGGCGCAATGGTCGACACGACTGGAATTCGTCCGGCCTGGATTAAATCCACAATCGTCGATGGCTCGACATCAACAATATCGCCGACTAATCCGATGTCTTCCTGAACTCCATCTACGACGGCATAGCGTTGCCGAGCAGTAAATAAGCTTGCATCCTCACCAGACGTACCTACCGCATAAGGGCCAAATTGGTTGATAAGGTTAACGAGTTCTCGGCCCACTTTCCCGAATAAAACCATGCGGGCAACTTCCATCACCTCAGGAGTAGTGACCCGATATCCACCTTTAAACTCACCTTCGAGCCCTAGGCGCGAAAGCATCTCGTTAATCTGCGGTCCCCCACCATGGACAACAACTGGTTTAACCCCGACAGTCCGAAGAAAAACCATGTCCTCCGCAAAAGCGCACTTTAAATCATCGTCAATCATGGCATTGCCGCCATATTTAATAACGACGACGGTGTCCCGATAGTGAGTGAGCCACGGAAGAGCCTCAGCTAAAGTATGCGCACGCATTTCTGGAGTTAACGCGGCCGTTAATGACCCCACCATAATAATTATTCCTCACTCGCATGCATTAATTTCATCACCACTAATTCCATAATTACGAGGCGCACCGTAAATAAATCAATATAAAGATTGGCCCTGAATTTTCGACGTCATGACGCGCCTACGTTGTGTACGCTGAATTGATTTCAACGTATGAGAAAGAAAGATCGGTGGTACGGACGGTGGCCTCTCCTTGGCTCCCTGTGCCTAAATCGACGACCACGGAGATATCCGGACCTGAGATATCGACGTCCCGACTTCCCTCGACAGCTGCAGAATTCCTACACACCACATGATCATTAAATGACACCGAGATACCATGCGGATCCATCTCCACGTCGGCTATTCCTACGGCAGCCAGCACACGGCCCCAGTTGGGATCAGAACCAAACATGGCGCACTTCGTTAAATTGTCGCGCCCGATGGTTCGGGCCGCGACCAGCGCCTCAGAGTCGTTAGCAGCACCGATGACCTTTATCGAGACTCGCTTAGTCACACCCTCAGCATCGCTTTGCATCTGTGAGGCAAGGTCATTGCAGACCTGACGAAGCGCGTGCGCAAACTCTTCCGGGCTAGGTGAAACACCACTGGCGCCCGACGATAAAAGTAAGGCCGTGTCATTCGTCGAGGTCGATCCATCGATATCTAAGCGATCAAACGTTGTTGAGGCGGCTCCACGCAATGTATCGCGGGCCGTGTCTGCGTCCACGACCGCGTCGGTAGTGATGCAGCAGAGCATCGTAGCCAAGGAAGGGGAAATCATTCCCACTCCTTTAACCATTGCTCCGATCCGCCAGCCGTCTCCCACATAGCCTGCCTGTTTGGGGACAGTATCGGTCGTCATGATCGCTTCTGCCGCAGCCGTACCAGCGGAGTCCGACGAAGCATTTGCCGAATCTATGCCACGGCTTAATGCGTCAATCCCCGCGTTGACACACTCCATGGGAAGATGATCACCGATGATCCCAGTCGAGCACACAGCCACATCGTGAGCATCACAGTGCAGAAGTGAGGACACAGCGGACGCCATATCACGCGCGTCCTGAACCCCCTGCTCACCTGTACACGCATTCGCGTTACCGGCATTAAAAACTACGGCGCGTAGATGGCCGTCGCTAATGTTGGCACTCGTCACCTCGACAGGTGCAGCCCGAATTTTATTTCGAGTGAATACCCCTGCTGCTACATCATGCGGCCCATCATTAACGACGAGACACATGTCGGGCTTGCCTGATGCCTTAATACCTGCCGTAGTCGATGCAGCCCGAAACCCCATCGGCGCGGTGATACCCAGTGGTGACACAACTATTCCTTAAAAATAAATAACCCGGTGCTGAACATGTACAAGCGCTAAATAAGTACTCGACAATGTGGAGTACGAAAACCTTACGAAACCTAGTGCCCTGGAATCATGGTGCAACCCCATTAATGCTCAGTCCGGAATCTTCCAGCCACCCTTGTGCAAGATTCATGCATTGAATAGCAGCTCCGGCAGTTCCCTTAACCAAATTGTCGATAGCTGAGGTCACGACTACCCGTCGGGCTGCCACATCGTATTCGGCCTGGATATGGACCGCGTTCGATCCCAACACGGATTGAGTTGCCGGTTGCTGATCGCCGTCTAAAACAATGACAAATTTTTCATCACTATAGAACGATCGATATGCCGCTTTGACTGCGTCCTGTGCTGCGCTGGGATCTTTTTCAGTCAGAGCTACCAATTCTTCCGATGCTGGAGCGGATGCAGTCGTCAATATTCCTCGCTGCATCGGCGCAAGAACAGGCGTGAAAGACACCTGAACAGGCTCGTCACACGCTTCTTGTAAGTTTTGAATAATTTCTGGGGTGTGGCGGTGTTTCCCACCCGTTTTATACGCCCGCGACGAACCCATCGTTTCTGACCCCAACATGCCCACTGAGGGTTTCTTACCAGCACCCGACACACCCGTGACAGAAACAATGGAAATTTCTGGGGTGATGAGCTTCGACGTCAACGCTGGAAATAGAGCCAGCGTCGCGCCGGTCGGAAAACATCCGGGGACGGCGATGCGCCGAGTACTGGCGATTCTCTTCCTATGCCCGGGCATCTCAGGAATTCCATACGGCCATGAGCCCGCGTAAGAAGAGTCATAAAACGCTTCCCATTGCTCTTTATCTGCGAGACGGTAATCAGCCCCACAGTCAATGATTAGCGTTTCATCCGGTAAAGATTGTGCGATCTTCGCTGAATGACCGTGTGGCAGCGCCAGGAACACGATATCGTGCTCAGCCAGGTGGGAAGGCTCGGTCTTTTCAATGGTGCGTCCGTGCAATTCCACCAAGTGGGGCATGAAGGCTTCAACACTTTGACCTGCGTGAGAAGCGCCTGTCAATGCCCCAATGGTCATGGCGCCGGCCCGATACTGAGGATGGGAGAGAAGGAGCCTGAGGATTTCGCTACCCGCGTATCCCGTCGCTCCGGCTACTGCCACTGAAACTGTCATATGACAGACAGTACTTATATATGCACTCGTGTGCAAATTATTCAGCCACGGAGGGTAGCCCCTAATTCCTCATTGGCATGAGCCACTGCCGCTTGCCGGGCCTCGTTACACTCCTCTTCGGTCAGAGTCCGATCCGACGCCCTAAACTTCAGCGCAAAGGTCATTGAAACCTTGTTCTCGCCCAATGCCTCGGAACGGTAAATGTCGAATAGTTCGATCGATTCCAGCAGTTCCCCTGCACCCGTCATCAAGGATCGACGCAGCTTCTCTGCAGGCACCGAGTTATCGACGACGACCGCGACATCCTGAAGCACTGCCGGGAATGGAGAGAGCTGAGGAGAGACTGCCTCACGGACGAACGGGATAGCATCCAGGTCAAGTTCCGAGGCAACAGTCCTCGGCGGAATCCCCAACCGTTCGCACACCTGAGGATGAAGCTCCCCTGCGAACCCAATTGCACTTTCGGGCTCGTAATTAGGAGATCCCTGCAAGAAAACTCCAGCACAACGGCCCGGATGCCAGGGTAGATGCTCCACATTCACAAACTCGAAGTTGATACCCACGGCACGCCCGACCACGCGTACGGACTCAATTGCATCCATCGTGTCCACCGGACGGCCTGCACCCCATGGGCCATTGCTCGTCCACAATCCTGACGAGACAGTGCCTACATGCAATGGCTGACTCGGTAACGAATGGATAAGTGCGTGAACCTCAGACTCGCTAGGTCGGGCCGACACATCCAACATGGGTGATGGACCATTGCCCTCATCAAAGGAAACCTGCTCGACACCATACAGAGAAACATCGGCTTGACCACGGTCGATATTGCGTTTCAATGACTCCAGCAACGACGGAAGCAGCGTTGTTCCCAGTGAACTGTGCCCCGATTCCAGCGGGTTAAGAACCTTAACGACATTCCGGCGTGGATCGTTCTTCTCCAGACCCCAGACATCAAAGGTGTCATCTGCGATAAAGGGGCTGGGCAGAGTCTCAGTGTATCCACTCCATGCCAAGGCATGTCCTACTGCACGGCGCCGCCGTTGCCGAAGGGTGAGCCCACGACCCGCCGGCGACTGAGGAACGACAGATGGAATGTCCTCAATGCCTTCCAGGCGCAAAACTTCTTCGACCAGGTCGGCCTTCATCGTGAGGTCAGGACGCCAGGTCGGCGGAGTAACGGAGAGCAGCGGAGCTTCGTCCTCGACTTCCTCGGATTGAATCACAGCACATCCGATTTCCTTCAGGCGCTTCTCCGCAGTCCCCCTCGGATAATCGACGCCCGCCATCTGTGACGGATAGTCGTCGTCCATCTGGATCGTCGGCATAGTGGGAACGTCGCCAATGAGGGTCCGTCCGGACGCGATTTCCCCACCGGCAATCCCAGCGATGAGCGCCGCCGCGGTATCAAGAGCAACTTCTACCAATGCGGGATCGACACCACGTTCGAAGCGTCGGGAAGCCTCAGACGAGAGTTTGTGACGCCGCGATGTCCGCGCAATCGTCATGGCATCAAAGCTCGCAGCTTCGAGGTAGACGGACGTCGTCGAATCACCGATTTCCGACGTAGAACCGCCCATCACACCAGCCATTGACTGAATTCCGGTCTCGTCCGCGATGACGAGGTCCTCAGGATCCAAATTCCTTTCGGCCCCGTCCAACGTGGTCAGCGTTTCGCCTTGCTGCGCATCCCGTACAGTCAAGCCACCTTTGATCTTGTCAGCGTCGAATGCGTGCATGGGCTGGCCATACAGAAACATGACGTAGTTGGTGACGTCGGTCGGCAAATTCACTGGCCTTTGGCCGCACAGCATCAGTTGGCGTTCCATCCAAAATGGAGTCGCCGCCGACGGGTCAATTCCACGAACCTCACGGATTCCAAAACGCTTGACGTCAGTTGTATTACGAACATCGACCGGAATAGCGTCCCCGGACACATCGGGCACCTGGACACGTAGTTCCGCGGCTGCAGGTTCGTCAGCGGGATCGACGTACGTGAGGTTAAAACTGGAGGCAATTTCTCGTGCTAGACCACGGGCCGACAGGGCATAGCCACGGTCCGGGGTGATGTTGACATCAAAAATAGTGTCGGAGAGCCTGAGGAAAGGACGGGGATCGTCGCCGGGCTGCCCTGCCTTTGCAGGCAGAGTAATAATGCCTTTGTTCTGAGTCCGGGAAAGCCCCAGCTCCATCGCAGAGCACAGCATTCCCTCAGACATTTTGCCGTACGTTTTGCGGGCACTAATCGAAAAATCGCCAGGAAGAACTGTGCCAGGCAAGGCCACTACAACGATGTCTCCCTCGGCGAAGTTTCGCGCCCCACAAATAATGTGTTGGAGCTCGCCCGAACCATTCGCTTTGCCAACGTTGACATCACAGTAGCGAATAGGTTTCTTAAAAACCTCAAGCTCCTCAATTTTTTCCACCCGGCCTAAGACAAGTGGACCCGTCGTCTCGGGGATCGTCTCGTATCCCTCAGTTTCAAACCCAACACGAACATAGGCAGAATCTAGCTCTTCTGGCGTGACTGACCAGCCGGGATTTGCATAGTCCAGGATTTCAGTAATCCAACGTTGGGGCATGAACATGGAAGACTCCTTAAAGAAGAAAGATGAATAGCAGACGAAATAGTGATGCGGAGGCTATGCCCGAATCCCGAATGGCCTAGTGAACCTGATATCTCCTTCAACCATGTCACGCATGTCCGGAAGATTATTTCTAAACTGCAATGTCCGCTCTAGCCCCATGCCGAATGCAAAACCTGAATATTCGTCCGAATCTATACCGGCAGCTCGCAGGACGTTGGGGTTCACCATTCCGCAACCGCCCCACTCAATCCAACCTGCCCCACCTTTTTTCTCAGGGAACCAGACGTCGACTTCCGCAGAAGGCTCAGTGAAAGGGAAATAATTGGTCCGGAAACGCGTCTTAGTGTTCTCCCCAAACAAGACCCTCGCTAAATGGTCCAACGTTCCGTGGAGATGCGCCATCGTGAGGCCCTTATCCACCGCTAGGCCTTCAACCTGGTGGAAGACCGGTGTGTGAGTCGCGTCCAATTCATCCGTGCGGAATGTCCGCCCAGGGCACGCGATATAAATGGGCAAATCACGGGACAACATGGTCCGCATCTGCACCGGGCTAGTGTGAGTACGAAGTACCTGGCCCGAGCCTTCCGGAGCAATGTGGAATGTATCCTGCAGCGTCCGCGCAGGATGATCAGGCACAAAATTCAATGCATCGAAATTGAAATACTCAGCCTCAACCTCGGGGCCGTCGGCAATTTCCCACCCCATGCCGACGAAAATATCCTGAATGTGCTCAGAAATTTGAGTGATCGGATGCATCGCTCCGACGGGCCGACGCGTTGACGGGATCGTGACATCCAGGCGCTCGGAACGAAGTACTGCCTGGTTACGTTCTTCCTCAAGCACAGCCTTGCGTTCTGCAAAACGCTTTTCGACGCGCCCACGAGCCTTGTTCACTGCCCGACCGGCGTCTTTTCGTTCTGATTTCGGCAGGGAACCTAGCGATCGTCGTGCTAGCGGGATGAGCGCGGAATCCCCGAGATGCTCCTTACGTGCTTGTGCTAGATCGTCCAGCGTCGTCGCTTGATCAAATGCACTAATCGCAGCATCAGCGGCGGCATTTAGTGATGCTTCGGAAACATCAATTTCTGACACGGAGGTGGAACCTTTCACGAGTAACTAGTGACGTACGTCGATAATCTGATTCAGAGTCTATCAATACCTTGGGACGAACTAAGAGCGCGTGAAGCCTCATAGAGGGTAATCGCGGCAGCACCAGCGACGTTAAACGACTCAGCGCTTCCTCTGATCGGAATGCGGACCCTGATGTCGGCAAAGTCGGCGACATCTGTTGACAGCCCGTGGGCTTCGTTGCCAAAAAGCCACGCGCTGGGCCGAACCATCATCGGAGGGTTAGACGATGCCCCCGTATCTTCTGTTCCCCCCACGCCTTCTGTTCTCTGCGCACGCCGAATGCGCCATTGAGCAGCGTCGTCGGCAGCGTCGTCCAGGGAGGTTTCACCGTCGATAGTCGTCCCTACTATCTGAAATCCAGCTGAGGATAAATCGGCGAGGGAGTTTGTTATGTCGCGCTCACGTCCGATCGGTATGCGAAATACCGACCCTGCCGCCGATCTCACCGTCTTGCCATTATGAATGTCAACCGAATTTCCCAGGAACACAACGCAGTCCGCACCAACGGCATCAGCCGTTCGGATAAACGTCCCAGCGTTACCCGGATCAGACATATCAATTCCGACGGCGACGAGGCCACGCCCAGATCGCGCGCGGTTGATACATGATTCCACTGATGTGGAGAGTAATTGGCACGTGGCGAATACTCCGCTATGGCTTACTGTCTCAGACAAGGCTGAGGCAGCTTTATCATCGATTACGCTCACCGGAATACGTTTTTCGCGCGCCAACTCTCGTAACGTGGAAAACTTGTCCCAGGCACTATCGGCCACAAACACTTCTTTGGCGACCCCCGCCGATAAAGCCCCCTCTACCCCATTGAGGCCCTCGACAAGAAACTCCTTTTCTTTACGTCGGCCAGCCGATTTAAGTAGCTTCCGGGCTGCGATAATCCTCGGAGTTCGTACCGTAAAAACCTGATCTGGTCGATCATCGGTTAGACAATGATGGGGATAATCGGTAGAGGTTTCGGAAATGTTATCCACGTGATCGCACATCACTCAGCAATTCTTTTCAGTACTTGTGAATACGGCGGCCCGCTATGGGCGGTGCATCGAGCCGAAAATTCTCTCAGGAAACCAAAAATCTTGTGGTTGACCCGACTTCACTCAATATAAAGAAAACGTCGCTCTCAATGGAGCGACGAAAAACATACCCCGCCCCACAATGTACTAGCAGTGACCATCACAGGAAGTGCGATGACACACGCCGATGGTGTGGAGCCGAGGGAAGTTAAAAACTACTTCGCCGGGGCGTTAACATCCTCGGGCAAAGCGTCTTTAGCAGCCGCACACAATGCGGAGAATGCCTGCTCATCCGAGACTGCGAGATCAGCGAGGTTCTTGCGATCAATGTCCACGCCAGCAAGGCGGAGACCCTGGATGAGGCGGTTGTAGGTCATGTCGTTCTGGCGGGCCGCTGCATTAATACGAGTGATCCACAGTTTGCGGAAATCGCTTTTCTTCGCACGACGATCCCGGAACTCGTAAGTCTTCGAGTGGAGCATCTGCTCCTTAGCCTTACGGTACAGGCGGGAACGCTGTCCGCGGTAGCCCTTGGCGGACTTCAGGACCTCGCGACGCTTCTTCTTAGCATTAACTGAACGCTTCACACGAGCCACAGTGTTACTTCCTTCTATCTAGTCGGGGGTGTTATCGAGCGGGTGATTTCTAGCCCTCGCCCAGGAGCCGCTTAACGCGCTTGGTGTCGTTACGGGAAACGGAAGTATCGCCCTTCAAACGACGGGTGCGGGTCGATGGCTTGCCCTCGAGAAGGTGACGGCGATTAGCCTGCTCGCGGCGGAGTTTGCCGGAGCCCGTCTTCTTGATGCGCTTCTTAATTCCGCTGTGGGTCTTCTGCTTCACTGCCGATTTTCCTTTGCACAAATTGAATGAGTTGGTCTTGCACGCTGCCGAGATCGTCGTGAATCGATCTACGACTTCTCGGCTCACGCCACACTGGGCAGAGCACCCGCCGAAAGAAACACAAGGGAATCTCTCAGCAGCTCATGCACTGCCCTGTCGTTGTGAGAAGGACTACTTCTTACCTTTGCGACGCACAGGACCGAGAACCATAGTCATGTTGCGACCATCTTGCTTAGGCCGAGATTCAACGACGCCGGCATCGGCGACGTCATCAGCCAAGCGCTCGAGCAACCGGAAGCCTAATTCCGGACGAGACTGCTCGCGACCACGGAACATGATTGTGACCTTCACCTTGGAGCCTTTCTCCAAGAACCGGACAACATTGCCCTTCTTAGTCTCATAATCATGATCGTCGATCTTGGGCCGGAACTTTTGTTCCTTGACGACGGTCTGCTGCTGGTTGCGGCGAGATTCGCGAGCCTTTTGTGCCTGCTCGTACTTGTACTTGCCGTAATCCATGATCTTGGCCACAGGTGGTTTTGCACGTGGCGCAACCTCGACAAGATCAAGATCGGCGTCATAGGCGAGCTTGCGAGCATCGTCGGTACGCACGATTCCAACCTGTTCGCCACTAGGACCAACGAGTCGAACTTCGGGGACACGAATTCGCTCATTAATGCGAGCTTCAGCGCTGATGTGAGACTCCTCAATAGGGATGAACATTGACTGGTCTGGCCGCACTGACGTGCTACAAGCGCTGGATAAACCTTTGAACCGGACTTACAGGCATTTTCACGAATGCGCATAATGCACGAGTGCCAACACCTGAGGAGTAGGTTCCTTTGCTGCGCCATAAAAGAATCCCCGCTTTACAGATTCACTCTGTAAGACGGGGATGCCACCAAGGCCCAACACATAAGTTCTGAGCGTAAGCCAGAACTTATCGGTAACCTTCTACCAGAGTCCAACCTTTTGGCGGTCACGTGGTGGGAGCATCCTCCGCTTGCAGCCCGCGTGGATTTCCACCACGTCGGACGGTCGTGTTGATCAGGATAGCAGGGTCGTGGACTACTACCAAATCTTTAGCTAATCGTTCCAGGGATGCGTCGATTGAAGGTGTGCTACCGGCCAGGTGTGGTAACTAGTCAAGTGCCTGCAATAGGTCGGCGATAAGGTCTTCGGCAGATTCTAGGCCAACCGAAAGTCGAACTAAATCATCAGGAACTTCCAGCACTGATCCCGCTGTCGACGCGTGAGTCATGGCTGCCGGATGCTCGATCAGTGATTCGACGCCGCCAAGCGATTCGGCGAGTGTAAAGACCGATGTGTTCTTGCATAGACGCTGTGCCGCATCGTGGTCAGCGAGTCGAAGAGAGACCATGCCGCCGAAGTGAGACATTTGAGCAGCGGCGACCGCGTGCCCGGGATGGCTCTCCAACCCTGGATAAATGACCTCTTTAACCGCTGGGTGATCAGCTAAATGATCAGCTATAGCCTGGGCATTCGCGCTGTGTCGCTCCATCCTGACCGGCAGGCTCCTCAACCCGCGCAGTGTAAGGAATGAATCGAAGGGCCCAGCAATCGCACCGGCTGAATTCTGCAGGAAAGCGACCTCATCATCGACGGCTTGATCAGATGTCAGTACTGCCCCGCCGACCACATCGGAGTGCCCACCAATGTATTTCGTGGTCGAATGGACGACGATATCTGCGCCGAGGGATAACGGTTGCTGCAAAGCCGGAGTAGCAAACGTATTGTCAACCACCAACCGAGCGTTCACGCTGTGCGCGACTTTAGCCAGAGCAGGGATATCCGCAATGGTCAGCAGTGGATTGGTTGGGGACTCAGCCCATACCAGCCGCGTCCGATCAGTAAGCGCGGATTGCACCTCATCGAGATCGTTAATTGCCACTGGTGTGTAATCGATCCCCCACTTCGCAAAAATCTTGTCAATGAGGCGGAATGTTCCGCCGTATGCGTCATTGGGGATGATGATGTGGTCGCCGGGTTTGAGCATAGCCCGCAAAACTGCATCACTAGCCGCCATTCCGGAGCCAAAGGCACGCCCATACTTGCCCCGCTCTAGCTCAGCGATTGCTTTTTCTAATACAGTGCGGGTTGGGTTTCCCGTCCTGGAGTACTCGTAACCGCCGCGCAGTCCACCGACTCCGTCTTGGGCATAGGTAGACGTTGCATAAATAGGTGGGTTAACTGCTCCAGTTGCGGCTTCCGGCGTCCACCCTGCGTGAACGGCAGATGTCTCCAATCCTCGGTCTCGAGTCTCTCCCTTATCTATGTCACTCATGTTTTCCTTTCTTCAGAACGTATTGGTTTTATTCCCACTTGGCTTCGCTCTTTGTATGCTTTACTTTTTGGCGAAACCAAGCAGATCTTGACGAGTTACCACTCCAACCGGAACACCATCAGCGAGAACCATCAGTGAATCCACACTTTCTAGTTGCTTGATAGCTTCAGATGCTCTCTCTTGATCGCCGACGAGGGGCATGGCGTCCTCCATCACGGACGACACCGAATCCGACAACGAATGACCATCCTCGTACACAGCTCGTAGCAGGCCTCTTTCAGTGACAGCGCCACGAATTTCCCCCACGACAATCGGAGGTTCGGCCCCTAGGACTGGCATCTGCGATACGTTGAATTCCCGGAAAATATTGATGGCATCACGGATGGTCTCATTCGGGTGAGTATGAACGAAAGCGGGAAGCAACGAGGCTGAATCATTCTTACGACGAAGGATGTCGGCTATCGTCGGCTCTTCTTGTTCACGGGGGCGTCCGGTATCAAAACCATACGAAAGCATCCACTCGTCATTGAAAATCTTGCCTAAGTATCCCCGGCCACCGTCAGGCAAAAGAACAACAATTTTGGCGTCCGGATCCCGTTGAGCAACCTTTATTGCGGCAACAACGGCCATTCCCGACGATCCACCGACTAATAGTCCTTCTTCCCTTGCTAGGCGACGCGTCATCGCAAAGGCTTCAGCATCGGTCACGGAAATGATCTCATCGGGGAGGTTGCGGTCGTAGGCGTCGGGCCACATATCCTCACCGACTCCTTCGATGAGATACGGGCGTCCGGAACCACCCGAATAAACCGAGCCCTCGGGATCAGCACCAATGACTTTGACTGCTCCGTCCGAAACCTCTTTGAGGAAACGACCCGTGCCCGTAATTGTTCCACCGGTGCCCACTCCCGCTACGAAGTGAGTAATTTTCCCGTCAGTGTCCCGCCAAATCTCTGGCCCGGTGGATTCATAATGGCTAGCCGGCCCATTGGAGTTGGAATACTGATCGGGTTTAAAGGCTCCAGGTGTTTCGGAAACGAGACGATCTGACACCGAATAATTACGAGTCAGGACTATCGGGCTCTACGGCCGTCGGGCAGACGACGACTTCAGCACCGTAGGCACGAAGGACATCAATTTTGTCTTTTCCCACTTTGTCGGGGCAAACAAAGATGCACTGATATCCGCGCTCTTGGGCAACCATGGCTAAACCGACTCCGGTATTTCCCGACGTCGGTTCAATAATGGTTCCGCCGGGCTTGAGTTTTCCCTCTTTCTCCGCAGCATCGATAATCTTTTTCGCTATGCGGTCCTTAGAACTTCCGCCCGGGTTAAGGTATTCAATTTTGGCAGCAACTAAGCCTGCTCCATCCGGAACAACAGACTGCAACTGCACTAGGGGCGTATCACCAACTGCCTCAGTGATGTGTGTCAACAATTTCATGGGATCGAGTATAGAAACCCCGATCCCAATCATTTAGACCGACCGGTCTGTAGCTCGGCCGTAGCTCTAATTAATTACTGTTTCCAGGGAGCATATCGGCCAAATACTTCGCGGTATAGGAACCGGTTTCTTCCCGACGCTCCACGAGATCTTCAGGCGTCCCCTGATCAACGACACGTCCACCGCCGGCACCGCCCTCTGGCCCCATATCGATGACCCAATCCGCCATCTTGATGACATCTAGGTTGTGTTCGATAACGATAACGGAGTTCCCTTTGTCGACGAGACCTTGAATCACGAGCATAAGCTTCCGAATATCTTCAAAATGCAACCCGGTCGTTGGCTCATCAAGGATATAAACCGTCCGCCCACGAGAGCGTTTTTGCAGTTCGGAAGCTAATTTAACGCGCTGAGCTTCACCACCGGACAACGTCGTTGCCGACTGTCCCAAACGGACATAGCCCAAACCGACGTCGACAAGAGTCGCGAGATACCGGTGGATAGAGGTGATCGGTTCAAAGAAGTCGGCAGCCTCAGAAATGGGCATGTCGAGGACTTCGGCAATGTTTTTGCCCTTATATTTGACCTCAAGAGTTTCCCGGTTATACCGCGCGCCATGACAGACTTCACACGGAACATACACGTCGGGGAGGAAATTCATTTCAATCTTGATTGTCCCGTCGCCTCGACATGCTTCGCACCGTCCGCCTTTAACATTGAATGAAAAGCGACCGGCTTTATAGCCGCGCACTTTTGCCTCTTGTGTTTCGGCGAAAAGATTACGAATCTTGTCAAAAACTCCTGTATATGTCGCAGGATTTGACCGCGGTGTCCGGCCAATCGGACTCTGATCAACCTGCACCAACTTGTCCAGCTGATCCAACCCCTCAATCCGACGGTGACGGCCTGGAACGACGCGGGCACCATTCAAATCTCTCTGCAGTGTCGATGCGAGAACACCATTCACCAAGGACGACTTACCTGACCCCGATACCCCAGTGACGACGGTTAAAACACCGAGTGGGAAAGACACATCGATGTTTTTTAGATTATTTTCCTTAGCCTCAATGACTGTGATGTGACGGTCTTTATCAAGTTCTCGGCGCTTGTCCGGGACGGCCAACACCCGCCGACGGGATAAATAGTCAGCGGTTAACGAGTTCTTACACTTCTCGATGCCATCCGGTCGGCCCTGATAGACCACTTCCCCACCATATTCACCAGCACGAGGACCAATATCGACCAGCCAATCCGCTGTTCGAATTGTTTCTTCATCGTGCTCGACAACGATGAGAGTATTTCCAAGATCGCGAAGCTGTTCCAGAGTGGCGATCAATCGTTGATTATCGCGCTGATGGAGGCCAATCGAAGGCTCGTCAAGAACGTAGAGGACGCCCGCCAGACCTGAGCCGATCTGTGTCGCTAAGCGAATACGTTGAGCTTCTCCGCCTGAAAGGGTTCCAGCCGAACGAGATAGTGAGAGATACTCAAGTCCGACGTCGAGAAGGAAAGTCAGTCGCGCCTGCACTTCCTTGAGTACTCGGCCGGAAATCATTTCCTCACGGGAGGAGAGCGTTAACGAATTTAAGAACACCGAAGCGTCAGAGATAGATAAATCACTAAGCTCCGCGATGGATAGCTCCTGATTGGTACCATCCGAAGAATCTCCGGCAATCTTGACCGAGAGGACCTCCGGCTTTAAACGAGCTCCATGGCACTTCGGACAAGGCACCTCACGCATATATGCCGTGAACCGCTGCTTTTGCGAATCAGACTCTGCCTGGTCTATCCGCCGATGAAGGAATGGCATGACCCCTTCAAACGGCGCGCTATATTTCCTTACCCTCCGATAAGCATTGCGATAACGAATGGAAATCTGATGATTCGATCCATGCATAATCGTCCGCTTCTGAGACGCAGTAAGGTCTTTCCACGGCGTGCTCGGAGAAACCCCCAACTGCTGGGCTATTGCCTCCACCATTTTTGAATAGAACGTTGAATGGTTACTCACCCACGGCGCGATCGCTTCCACCAGTGGCTTCGTATCGTCAGGAATCACTAACGATTCATCAACAGTCAGCTTGCTCCCCAACCCATCGCATTCGGGACAAGCTCCGTATGGCGAGTTGAACGAGAACGTTCTCGGTTCCAGTTCATCAATGGCTAGTGGATGGCCATTTGGACATGCCATTTTCTCACTAAAACGTCGGAAACGATACGGATGATCATCATCTAAGGAGACAAAATCAAAGATGACTACCCCATCAGCGAGATTCAATGCGGTTTCGACAGAATCAGTTAACCGCTGCTTCTGAGTCGGCTTCACTGACAGACGGTCAATAACAACTTCGATATTATGTTTGACCTGTTTTTCCAATTTAGGGACATCGGAAATGTGATAAGTCGTTCCATCTACACGGACACGAACATATCCCTGTGCTGAAAGGTTCTCGAATAAGTCAACAAACTCCCCTTTTCGTGTCCGCACAACCGGAGCCAAGATTTGGAATCGGAGTCCTTGCTCCATATCCATAATCTGGTCAACAATTTGTTGCGGCGTCTGGCGCTCAATAACCGCACCACAGGTCGGGCAGTGCGGGATGCCGATGCGCGCATAGAGAAGCCGGAGGTAATCATAAACTTCGGTGATCGTCCCCACCGTTGAACGCGGATTATGGTTCGTTGACTTCTGGTCAATGGAAACAGCCGGTGAGAGTCCCTCAATAAAATCGACCGCCGGTTTCCCCATCTGGCCAAGGAACTGACGGGCATAAGAGCTCAATGACTCGACATAACGACGCTGCCCCTCAGCAAAAATCGTATCGAAGGCAAGGGATGATTTACCGGATCCGGATAAACCCGTGAAAACGATGAGTTCGTCTCGAGGTAAATCGATATCAACACCTTTTAAGTTATGTTCACTGGCTCCCCGGACGATCAGTCGATCTGCCACAGATTTCCCTTCTTATACCGCTCATTAATGGTTTGTGAAACGAATACCGCGCTATTCTACGACCTGTGCAGGCCACCCCGCACACAACGTCACGAAAAAGACCTAGGGTGGACGCATGAGCACTTCCAACAACACTCCGGAAAACTCGGAAACGCCACACGCAGACACGAATAACACGGCAGCTCGTACCAACGAACATATAGTTTTTGGCTCGTACACAGGGCATATTGACGGCCCTCGGCAAGCTCAACGATTGGTCTATGAGGCCCCACCTCAAACCCGCGATGGACAGCCCACCTCATCCGAGGCAAGCGTCGTATCCGTTATCAAAACCTCCGTCGGATCCATGGACAATTCCTGCTATCTTCTGGCACTGAATAAGGATGCGGTCCTCATTGATGCGCCAACTGACGCGCCTTTTCTCCTTGATCTCGCCGATGCCGCGGGTGTGAAGATAACGGACGTTATCACTACACATTCACACTATGATCACGTCGGAGCCCTCCAAGAGGTTCTCCAGCAGACTGGGGCACGACATCATGCGTCCGCCGGGGATGCATCTGATTTACCTTCCGATGCTGACCGCGTCGTCAAGGATGGAGAAAGGTTCGACCTTGCCAGTGAGAAGCTAGCTGGTCTTCACTTGTCCGGCATTACTCTCCATGGCCACACGCGTGAGGGCCTGGCCATAGCCTTTGACCCGCAATCCTCACTCGGCATTGAAGCGCCCGTTCACGTTTTCACTGGCGATTCCCTTTTCCCCGGCGGGGTCGGAAAAACGTCATCACCGGAAGCCTTTAACCGTTTATTAGACGACGTCACCCACAAGCTCTTCGATGTGTATGATGGGTCAACCTGTATCCACCCGGGTCATGGGGACGATACGACACTGGGTGCCGAATATCCTCATCTCGCCGAATGGCGTGAGCGTGGGTGGTGATCAACGCAACCCACCCCGTGGGCGAACAGTTCTCACGCCCATGGGGTAAATCCGTCACGAATGATTACTTCGAAAGACCCCTACGTTTATTGGAGAGAATGTGGGAACCCCCACGACCGACTCTGAACAATCCGCCATCGCCTATGAGCAGCGTGTTCTCGACTCACTCTTCACCTATGTCGATCGTGAACGTCGACTCTCTGAGGAGAAACTGAGTTCAGTCCTACGCCGGCGTACTCATGATCCTCGTGGCCTCGTCGAGCGAGAAACGGCATATAGCACGTTGCATGATCGGCTTACCATGCTGTCCTCAGCCGAAATTGGCCTGTGTTTCGGCCGTATCGATGTTATCGAAACCGATGGCGAGGAACCGGAAAACCCATCTCCTGACAACCCTGAGCTGGATCGACGCTATATCGGGCGGATCGGGTTGTCCGATAAGGATGACGATTATCGGACTCTCCTCATGGATTGGCGCGCCCCGGGGGCACGACCTTATTACTTGGCGACGACTGCACACCCGGAAGGTGTGGCCCTACGACGCCACTTGCGGACGAACGGGCGCACGGTAACGGGAGTCACCGACGAGTATCTCGACGCTGAAGCACTCGACACAGGTGGCGTTAACACGGATTCATCCCCACGCGGTGCTGGCGATGAATCCCCGCTGCTTTCAGCGCTCAACGCCGCCCGCACCGGGCATATGACCGACATCGTCGCAACAATTCAGCGTGAGCAAGATACCATCATCCGTGATCCTTACCGTGGAGTCACGGTTGTGGAAGGTGGCCCCGGAACTGGGAAAACGGCGGTAGCCCTTCACCGTGTCGCATATCTGCTGTACACATGGCGAGACGTCCTCTCTCCCACCGGCGTGTTAGTCATCGGGCCCAATAGGACATTTATCGACTATATTTCCCGCGTTCTTCCGACGCTGGGTGAAGGTGGCGTTGTCCTGTCGACTATCGGGGATCTCTACCCCGGAGTAACGTCGTCGCGAATTGACTCTGAGCTCAGTAGAGAAGTCAAAGGATCCATTGAAATGGTGGAGATCTTGACTAATGCCGTGAAGAACTATCAGCTCGTTCCAGACCTAACAACGTCGTTAAGTGTGGATGGGCATCACTTGGACGTCACGCCCGCAATGGTTCGAGCTGCGCGAACACGGGCTCGTCGTTCGCGAAGAGCGCACAACCAGGCTCGCGGTATTTTTCAAGACAAATTCCTAGACCTTCTTGCCGACGCCTTCGCCGATCAAATTGGCGAAGACCCGTTAGGCGGGAACAATCTCCTCGATGCCGGCGACCGGGTTGCGCTGCGGGAAGACTTGGAAGAGGAGACTGCAGTCATAGAATTGATGGATAGTCTGTGGCCCGAGCTGGATCCGATCGACGTGCTTGCAACCCTCTTCAGTGACGAGAGCGCGCTGCAACAAGCGACCAATGATTATGACGATCTCACGCGTGAGGCTCTCCGCAGAGCGGACGGGCGGAGCTTTTCCACCTCAGATGCTGCTCTTTTGGATGAGCTCGCAACGATTATTGGCCTTGCTGATATCGACGAGCAGAGAGCGAAGGAAGAGCGCGAGCGATCCAAACGTATAGCTGAGGCGCAGGACGCCCTCGATATTTTGGCTGGGTCGGCGTCCCAAGACGTTGATGATCAATTCGATCCCGAAATACTCATGGCCTACGACATCCTCGATGCTGCTGCGCTGGCGGAACGCCAACGTGTCCGGGATGATCGGACGACGGCCGAGCGTGCTCAGGAAGACCGACTGTGGTCCTATGGGCACGTCGTCGTTGATGAAGCGCAAGAGCTCTCCGCGATGGAGTGGCGGATGGTGATGCGTCGATGCCCTAACCACTGGATGACCTTGGTAGGCGACACCGCGCAAACAGGAAGCCCAGCTGGGGTGGAATCATGGTCGGACACGCTGGAGCCGTTCGTCCAGTCGCGGTGGCATCATCATCGACTGACGATTAACTACCGGACTCCCAAAGAGATCACCGACGTCGTTGACCACATACGCCATCATGTGGCGCCTGGTATGTCCTCCGATACTGCTATTCGTTCGAATGGCCGACGGCCCACGATGGTGTATGTACCCGAACTCGAATCGTGCCGTGCCACTAATGCTGAAAGCGCGCACCATGAGTTGACTGATTCGGATCACGGTCGCGTTCGAACCCCTGTTGTCGACAAACTGCAACATGTCATTTCTGATGTTGCAGGAGCCATATCATCAGATCGTACGATTGCGATTGTCACTGCGGCAAACAACCCTGATCTTCAATCCTGCATTGACCAGGCTGTACACCAATCAGACCTGGATCAATCAGTGAGTATCTTGGATCCGTCGGAAACGAAAGGGTTGGAATTTGACGAAGTAATCATCATCGAACCTGAAGATATTGCATATACAGCGGTCCAGGGATTTCAGGATCTCTATGTTGCTGCCACACGGGCGACCCAGGGGCTCACCGTTGTGTACTCGGGTCAGCCGATGTTCGAAAGCGCTTGATTCATCGCACCTTGATCCCAGGTCATCCGTGACCAGGTGTCCCAACCGTGAACGCCTATAGGATTCAGACGGTAGTCAATATTGACCCCTGCTGCGCGGGCTTGGGCGACGAATTCCGCGGTTTGGACGGTCGCCCCGGCTTCCATGGGGATACCTTCAGTGACGGCGCCGACCAGGTTATCGCCGTAATCGGCAAGAGGATTGATCACACCTGAAGCCGACGTGACGATGATAGGCATCGTCAAATTCTGTAGATTCTCCGATGGATTAGCCGCCCGTCGATTAGCCAGATTGAACCAGGGCACCGTGTTGACGCCCTCCGTCAGGAGAGGTTGGAGATCTGTGGTTAACCACTGGTCGGGCATCCTGGAATCGTAGAAACCGGACATGGCGAGAACGCTCCGGTAAAAATCGGGGCGTTGAGCTGCCAAGCTCAACGCACCCCAGGCTCCCGCCGAGATGCCGGTGACTAGAGTATGCCCGGCTCCCCCACCTGGAACCCCGAAATTGGTGGCAAGATATGCGGGTAATTCTTCAGAAAGAAAAGTCTTATATTTGAATACCCTGCCATCAGCAGTGGGATGATCCCAGTCGGTATAGAGGCTTGCCGAGTCCCCCGCCGGGAATACCAAGGTGGCATCCGCCGAGTCCATGTGCTCTAAAGCGTGCCCTTCGGTCAGCCACTCGTTCGTGTCATTTTTAATGCCCATTCCACCCAGGAACTGGACCACACGTGGGTTATTGGCAGTATGCGAGGGCCGGATGACTACGGAAATGTCTCGGTTCATCGCGGCGGAATGAACAGAACACTTCACAGCCGCATTCGCAAAAGGGGCACACGCTTGCCCCGCTGGAGCAGCTGACGCATGGGGCGACGATTGTGGCGCTTGCAAAGCCGGCACACACACCATCGATGCTGCTAAAACAGCACCATACAAACGTCGGCGGGTACTACGAAACAATCCAGTGGGGAGCATGCGTCGATCTTATAACGAAGAAACCCCACGGCAAGGAGACGCTTTATTTTGGCACCCAATCAGGTGTAGTGGACTAGATGCCAATCCCGGCCAGTCACGACGTACCGGCTTCGTCTACATCATGTTTTAGCTAAGTCTTAGTCAACCGTGTGGACGATCATGACATCGCAATTTGATTGACGAGCCACGTCGGCTGGAACCGATCCCAACAATCGTCCGGTCAGAGAGTTAATTCCTCGGTTTCCCACCACCAGGAGATCGGCGTCGACCTCTTTCACGATGGCCATGAGCGCTTCGACCGGTGTTCCCTTCCGAACTGCCGTTTCAATGTTGGTTGCACCGACCCGGCGCGCCGCTTCTACCGCACTTTCCAGGTTTTTACGTGCGGGGTCGTCGCCAAGGACGGTAACGGAATCTTGGCGGAGGGTCTTCGAGGCTTCTTCTTGGTTTTCGTAGTAGGCGCAACCGATGGTTACTGTGGCGTCCAAGGCCGCTGCGATTTCGGCTGCTCGCTCGACTGCGAGAAGCGACGACTGAGACCCGTCTGTACCAACAACGATTGTCGAGTATTTGCTCATTTCTACCTTCCCAACCTCATTTGTCGACGATGTCGACAGTACCCTTAGCTTTTATGTTACGTCACTTCGTTGTACTTCACTCAGTGACATTGTGCAGGCTGAAGCCAATGGGCTGTTGACACTATTCAACTCCGGCTTCGGTGATTTCCTTGAGTTCTTTCTTGACACCAACGAGTTCGTCGCGGAGACGCGCCGCTAGTTCGAATTTCAGGTCTCTCGCGGCGTCGCTCATTTGTCGGGTTAAATCGTCGCGGAGACGAACAAGGTCGTCACGGGTCATTTCCGTGTAATCCGGTTCTTGGTCCCCGGCCAGTGCAGCGTCGGACGTTAATGAAGAGGCTGACTGAGCCTTCTGACCATTCGCGTTAGCAGACGTTTGTGCTCCGCCTCCGGCAGTCGTTGTACCAGCGGACTCGTGTTCGTCAGCTTCGCTCTCGTTGTCATAGACCTGATCGAGAATGTCGGCAATTTTCTTCCGCAACGGCTGAGGATCAATGTTGTGCTCTTTGTTAAAAGCGATCTGCTTTTCCCGACGTCGCTCAGTTTCATCAATTGCCTGAGCCATGGAATCGGTGACAGTATCCGCGTACATGTGGACTTCGCCGCTGACATTTCGGGCGGCACGGCCGATGGTCTGAATCAAGGACCGCGTGGAACGTAGGAATCCTTCTTTATCGGCATCGAGAATGGAAACGAGGCTCACTTCGGGAAGATCGAGCCCCTCTCGCAAGAGGTTGATTCCGACGAGAACGTCGTATTTTCCAAGCCTTAAGTCACGGAGAAGCTCGACGCGCTGCAGCGTATCGATGTCCGAATGGAGATAACGAACGCGAATTCCGGCGTCCGCCAGGTAATCCGTGAGATCTTCAGCCATTTTCTTGGTCAAGGTCGTGACGAGAACTCGTTCATTCTTATCTGTTCGTTGACGGATTTCTTCCATGAGGTCATCGATTTGGCCCTTCGTGGGTTTAACCACGATCTTGGGATCGACGAGACCTGTGGGGCGGATGACCTGTTCAACATATTCACCACCAGCGGCTTCCAACTCATAATCGCCGGGGGTAGCGGACATGTATACGCATTGACCTTTCCGCGCATCGAACTCATCCCATGTCAAAGGCCGGTTATCGATGGCACTAGGTAGGCGGAAGCCGAAATCAATGAGGTTTCTCTTGCGCGACGCATCTCCCTCAAACATTCCACCGATTTGAGGAACCGTGACGTGGGACTCATCGATAATCGTCAAGAAGTCCTCTGGGAAGTAGTCGATCAGCGTTGCCGGAGCACTACCTGCCTCACGTCCATCGATATGGCGTGAGTAGTTCTCGATTCCTGAGCAGAACCCAACTTGTTCAATCATTTCCAGATCGAACTCTGTTCGCATTCGCAACCGTTGAGCTTCGACAAGCTTCCCTCGATTTTCAAGATCTGCTAATCGATCTTTCAATTCCGCTTTAATAGCTTCCTCAGCCTTCGCCATACGCTCGGGTCCAGCCACATAGTGTGTTGCCGGGAAGATTCTTAATTGATCGTGAGTGTCGATCACTTCCCCAGTCAAAGGATGGATCGTATGGAGGCTATCGATCTCGTCTCCGAAGAATTCGACACGAACGCCCACTTCTTCATAGGCGGGAATAATATCGACGACATCTCCTTTGACCCTGAATGTGCCACGTGTAAATGCAACATCATTACGCGTGTATTGGACATCAACCAACAATCGGAGGAATTGATCTCGATCGACTTCCTCTCCGACGCGAAGAGGGATAGACCGGTCTAAGTACGACTGCGGAGTCCCTAACCCGTAGATACACGACACCGAACTCACAACAACGACATCGCGCCGGGATAGAAGATTAGACGTGGCTGAGTGTCGTAAGCGCTCAACGTCTTCGTTAATCGAGGAATCTTTTTCGATATACGTGTCAGTTTGCGCGATATAGGCTTCTGGTTGGTAATAGTCGTAGTAGCTGACGAAGTATTCGACCGCGTTATTGGGCAGCAGTTGCCGTAGCTCATTGGCTAGCTGAGCTGCCAAAGTTTTATTCGGGGCCATAACTAATGTTGGTCGCTGTTGCTTCTCAATGAGCCATGCGGCCGTCGCAGACTTTCCTGTACCCGTCGCCCCCATCAAAACAACGTCGCGCTCACCGCGACGAAGCCTTTCATCAATTTCCTTAATGGCCTGGGGTTGGTCTCCCGCCGGCTCGTAATCGCTAACAACCTCAAAAGGTTTGCTCGTCCGCTCGATGTCACCGACTGGACGAAACTCTGATTGCGAAAGGATGGGATGTTCTGCAGCGAATGCCATAACCGCGAGTGTAACCCTCATTCCCCGATGACGCGGTTTCGCACTAGACCATGGAAATGATCACGAACGATCCCAGCTAAGCAGCAGAACCATTCCCGAAACTAACCCATCCGTCGCGGTTACAAGCGGATAATTGCCGGGTCGATGGGGTCCCCGCTCTTCCACACGTCGAGGGGATACTCGGTGTCATCGGTCTCACGGCGGTCGTCGCCCCCCGGCTGGCGGCTAAAGCCCAGCCATGAAAGCTTTTCACGAGTACTCTCATCCACTCCAGCGGAGCCCCCTTCGCCGGGAGCGTGCCGGGATACTGATGCAAACAGTGGCTTATCAGGATCCCCACCAAACTCAGCGTCTGTTTCAGGCCCGAAGACCCATTCAACCCGGCGTCGGAAGCGTTGCTGACGACCTTGAAGGTGGAACAGCACGAGACCGTCCGTCTCACGGCTGGCACTCTCATCCTGTTCAGTCACACGCCCCCATTGAGCCAAACGGGAATCCCATAATCTATCCACCGGTTCCAGAAGCTGATCGGGCGTGCCTGAGTTATCCACAATGACGTCGGCGGATGGAGTTCGGTCTGCATCCGACAACTGCGCGCTGATCCGGTGCCGTGCATCATCTTCGTCGAAACCCCGGTGCGCCACCAGGCGTTCAACTCGCGTGCCTTCGTCGGCTGTCACGACCACAACCAAACCACACATCCGGTCCAGGTTGTTCTCGATCAACAAGGGCATATCAAACACGACGATTGACGCGTCGGCAGAAGCACGAAAGAGTTCATATGCCCGCTCATGAATCCGTGGGTGCATGATAGCGTTCAACGCTTTCGTGCGGTCCTCGGACACAAACGCGCGCCGGGCCAGCTCTTTACGGTCCAGAGACCCATCGCTCATGAGAATGTCGGAACCGAATTCTTCAGAGAGCTCCGATAAAGCGGGTTCTCCAGGTTGCACAATCTCACGGGCTATTTTGTCGCCATCGACGACAATCGCTCCGTGATCTGACAATCTCTTTGCGACAGTGGATTTACCTGAGCCAATACCGCCCGTGAGTCCAACCACAACCACTTTTGCTCACTCTTTCATGCGTTTCTTAACCGTGACCGCCAAGGCTGGGGTCGTCACGTCCTTGACCAACCCTCGACTGTCAAGGCCAACACCTTGTCTACCGAGACCGCACACAGCCTCAGAGGCCGACAACGGATTCCCTGCTTGGTGGAATAAACACCTAGCAAGAACAAGGATTACCGTTCGAGAATCGCGGTCACACCTTGACCGCCCGCAGCACAAATGGATACCAATGCGCGGCCTGATCCCTTCTGCTCCAACAGCTTGGCCGCCGTCGCTAAGAGACGACCGCCAGTTGCCGCAAACGGATGGCCAGCTGCCAAAGACGAACCCTTCACATTCAGCTTGGACCGATCGATGGCACCCAGCGGCTCGTCCAAGCCCAAACGCTGCGAACAGTATTCCGGAGACTCCCACGCCGCGAGCGTCGCCAACACCTGAGAGGCAAAGGCTTCGTGGATCTCGTAGAAATCGAAGTCCTGGAGCGTCAGCCCATTACGACGCAGTAACCGCGGAACCGCGTAGGTCGGGGCCATCAACAGCCCGTCGGGCGTTAACCGCCCGCGTCCATGAACAAAGTCGACGGCGGCTGTTTCGGAGTCAACAAGGTGCGCCCTAACAGGGAGATTGTGCTGCTCCGCCCAGTCCTCGGACGCTAACAAGACCGCAGAGGCGCCATCGGTGAGCGGTGTGGAGTTTCCGGCAGTCATCGTTGCCCGCACGCCGTGACGTTCGGCATCCTTCTTACCGAACACAGGCTTGAGCTTTGACAGTTTTTCCACCGTGGAATCCGGCCTCAAGTTGTTATCTCGGCTCAGCCCCAGGTACGGCGTAATGAGATCATCAAAGAAGCCTTCGTCATAAGCAGCAGCAAGTTTCTGATGACTTGAAGCAGCAAACTCATCCTGCTGCTGGCGAGAAATTCCCATCTCACGCGCAGTAATGGCCGCATGATCCCCCATCGACAGACCTGTTCTGGGCTCCCCATTGCGTGGCTGCTCAGGAACAAGGAGTTGTGGCCGAATCTTCCCCAAAAGCTGGAGCCGCTGCCCCGTCGTTTTGGCTGTCGAGGCCTTAATCAACAGCTTCCGGAGGTCATCGTTCAGCGCGATTGGCGCGTCGGAAGTTGTATCAACACCACCAGCGATGCCGGAATCAATGCGCCCCAGCGATATTGCATCTGCCACTTGAATCGCTGCGGCTAGCCCCGTGCCACATGCCTGCTGGATATCAAAAGCTGGCGTATCCGATGCCAAGTGGGAACCAAGGACACATTCTCTGGTCAAATTGAAGTCGCGCGAGTGCTTAAGTACTGCTCCCGCGGCAACCATCCCTAAACGCTCATCCTGCAGATGGAACCTGCTCACCAATCCATCGATGGTGGACGTCAGCATATCCTGGTTGGACGCATTTGCGTACCGCCCATTCGAGCGCGCGAACGGAATACGGTTTCCGCCGATAATTGCTACCTTACGAGTCATAGGTTGCCCCTCTCTGAGATTCATATCACTAAAACTCTCTCATATTGTGTATGTTCACCGTAGGCTAATTGAACAGAAACTCGTAAAACGTATCCACGAAGGGATCTTTACATGGCTGACAGTTACGCGAAGTTCGTCAATTCAGGGGCAGGATCGCTGCTCGCGTCGAAACTTGGATTACCTAAACCGGAAAAACTCCGCCGGTTTGAGCCTGGCCAACCCCCTGTAAACGGGCCCATCATCGTCACGGGATCCGGGTCACTGGCATCCTCCATCCGGGAGCTTCTCGAGCCGGCGTACACCATCATCGACACTCGAGACGACGGCTCCCCCGCGACTGATGGGAAAATCGCTGGCCTCGTTATCGACGCCACGGGCTTCACCACCCCTGCCGATTCGCTCGAGTTGTATGAAACGGTGAATCCGGTCATTCGAAAGTTAGCTCCGTGTGCACGCATCGTCGTCATTGGGCATAACCCCGAGAGCACGACGACTGCGGCGGCGCACGTCGCCCAGCGAGGACTCGAAGGTTTTACTCGCTCGCTGGCTAAAGAAATGCGGAGGGGCGCAACTGTCCAACTGGTCTACACCGACCTGAACACCCCACTGAGCAGTCTCGAATCCACATTGCGCTTCCTGCTATCCGGGAAATCTGCCTACGTCGACGCTCAGGTGATCCGGCTGAACGAAGCCTCATCTCCCTCGGTTGACTGGGACCAGCCCCTTAAAGGAAAGATTTCTGTCGTCACGGGTGCGGCCCGCGGAATTGGAAAGACGATCGCGCAAACTCTCGCGCGCGATGGTGCCCACGTGATTTGCGTCGATATTCCCGCTGCAGGGGAAGCGCTGGCTGAAACCGCAAATGAGGTCAACGGAACGTCCCTCGGCCTCGACGTGACTGCGCCCGACGCGGCCGACACCCTTGCGCGCCATGTCAAAGAACGGCATAAGACCGGTATTGACATCATCGTCCACAATGCCGGAATTACTCGCGACAAGACGATGGCTGGTATGGACGACGCTCGTTGGAAATCTGTGATGGCCGTCAATATCACTGCCCCGCTGACAATCACGGAACGTCTTCTCGAGCTCGGGGCTATTAACGACAACGGCCGAGTTATTGGGGTCTCTTCCATGGCAGGTATTGCCGGCAACAGAGGGCAAACCAACTATGCCTACAGCAAGGCCGGAGTCATCGGTTTCGTCGACTCGTTTTCCGAGTCCGCCGGCCACGGAATCACCGTTAACGCAGTCGCGCCCGGTTTCATCGAAACGCAGATGACCGCGGCGATTCCGGTCGTTACCCGCGAGGTCGGGCGTCGGCTGAATTCTCTGCAACAAGGTGGGCTGACCATTGACGTTGCAGAAACGATTGCATACTTCGCGTCGCCCGCGTCGGAAGCGATTAACGGCAACGTTATCCGCGTGTGCGGACAGTCAGTCTTGGGGGCATAACGTGAACGCATCATCTAGTAACGGAACCTTCCCCGGAACGACACACACCACCGCTTCCCAGTCGGCTGCGACCACTGACGGCGTCGACAATGATTCTCTGAGAGAGAAAACCATTGTTGAGCTCGACAGAATCCCATCACTTGGGGATGAGTACCGACGAGCATTGCGCGGACTTCTTCCCGGCGTCCCGTTCCTTTCGAACCGTTCGTCTAATGACAAAGGTTCGGCGGCTACCGCCCCTTCTCACGAGTATCGCGTCAATGGGGTCACGATCGATGCCACGAATCTTGCTGAATACTGCGCTGCATGTGGCCTTCGTATCAGCAACGACATGCCGCTGACGTATCCGTATGCGGTGACTTTTCCCCTCGTGATGAATGCGATGAACTCGCCGGATTTTCCGTTCCCGGCAGTCGGGACTATTCACATTCGCAACGTCATCGAGCAGTATTCCCCCATTGCAGTGACAGACAGCATCGATGTGGCGGTGTACACGGAATCGTTGCGACGTCACCGTCAAGGTTTACTGATAGACATCATCACCGAAGTGCGTCGCTCGTCGGCACCCGACGACGTGGCCTGGCGGCAACGATCAACCATGCTGTCGAAGGGCAATGCTCCCGACGTTCAACTCCCTGACGATAACTATTCACGAATGAGCGTTGATCTTCCGGAGGACCCGACGACGATCATTCGAGTGTCGACCTCGGACATTAAGAACTACGCCAGTGTTTCGGGCGATAAAAACCCGATTCACGTCTCCAGGTTGGGGGCTAAGGCGTTCGGTTTCCCTGCGACCATTGCTCATGGGATGTGGAGTGCCGCTTCATTATTGAGCGTCGTCGAGGGCGAAATTCCTACTCGGGCGCGCTACACCGTGGAGTTCGGTAAGCCGATTATCCTTCCTGCCGTCCTGGCGGCATATTCCTCCCGCCACCCGCAGAATGACTCAAACGGGCTTTCATGGGATTTGCGCTATTGCAGTGCGAAGGATTCGTCGAAGATCAATGTGACTGCTCAATTGTCAGAAATCTAAGCGGCCCGTCGTGTAATGGCGGGACACACAAAGAACCCCCGGCAGGGTTCCACAATCGACGAGATCGTGGACATCCTATGCCGGAGGTTATCTGTCTCAATACGCGAAACGTGGTGGTCCGCTAGGATGGCTTACGCTTTCACGTCTTGGTTCTTACCTTCCTGAGATTGCTTGTCTTGTGTGCTTTCTTTTGGAACCAGGTTCAAGAGGTCTTCCCCATGGAAAACTTCGCCAGTCGCAATCGTGTCGACTCCGCCGATCCTCTTCCAGTTCGTGATGAGAACCGGGGTGACATCTGGGTGACCGGCCTTCGCAATCTTTTCTTTGTCAAAGGTCATGAGTTTTTGCCCGGCCGATACGCGGTCTCCGCGCTTAACGAATGACTCGAAGCCTTCGCCTTTCATCTCGACCGTATCGACACCGACGTGAACGAGGAGATCCACACCGAAGTCGAGTTTGACGCCAATCGCGTGTCCTTGAACAGCGAGGATCTTTCCGTCGCCGGGGCTATAAATGGTGTCGCCTGATGGCTCAATAGCGACCCCGTGGCCTACTGCTCCAGCTGCGAAAGCGGGATCGGGTACATCTTTCAAGGGCACAATGGTTCCGTCAAGAGGAGCAACCAGTACTGAGGTTTCCGTGAGAACTGGGCGCTTCTTCTTCGTCGTAGTCGACGTCGCTTGGGCCTGCGATGACTCAGTCTGAGTTTCGGATCCTGCCGCGGCCCCGGCTGGAACAGAAGATGCTGCAGACGAAGCCGAAGCTCCCTCGGTCTGGTTAGCAGCTGCCGCATTGTCTGCTTCTTCATCAGCGGTAATCTTTGCCCGAACTTCTTCCTTCTCTTCCTTTGAGCGGTAGTCGAAGAAGACAACCAGGAAGAATGAGGTAAAGAATGCTACTGCGATACCAATGGTGTATCCGAGCCAGGGTTGGAATGCCGGAATCGTCAAGATCGAGGTAAAGACGAAGGCATTAGCTTTGATGTTGAAGATGCCCATGACCACGCCACCTGTAAAACAGCCAGCAAGTAACCGCGGATACGTCTTCTTGAATCGAAGAACAATACCGTACAACGACGGTTCGGAAATTCCACCAAGAAGACCTGCCATCAATGCACCGAGGGAGACCTGTTTCATGGCCTTATTGCGTTCACGGAATGAACGGTAGAGAACACCCGCAACCAATCCGAAGCACGCGAAGTTCCAGGCACCCATGGGGCCTTGGATGAAGTCGTAGCCGAGGGAGTTGATGTTCTGGATCATGACGGCGTTCAACGGCCAGTGCAATCCGAGGGGCACAATGAACGGGTACAACAGCGGAACAACGACGGACAGAATAAACGGCGAGAAGTCATTGATGGCTTTAAGGGCGTTTGAAATACCGTTACCCAAGCCAATACCGAAGGGGCCAAGCAAGAATGCTGTGGCTGGGATCATGATGATCAGCGAGAAGAATGGCACGAATACCATTTGGACCGCTTCAGGGATGATCTTCTTCAGGCCTTTTTCAACCCAGTACAATGCGATGGCCGCGATCAACGGCGGGAAAACCTGACCGCTGTATTCGTTCAACACCATCGGAAAACCGAAGACGTGAACGACGTCTTCGCGGTTACCTAAGCTCATGAACTCCGGGCTCATGAGGGCAGCAGGAATAGCTGCGCCAACCCATTCGTTAGCGCCTAGTTTCCGAGCAGCTGTCGCGCCCACCATGATCGGCAGGAAGTAGAACACCGACTGGTACATGGCGTGCATGAACTGGTATGTCGGCGGTTGATTCTCTGCACGGAAATCCTGAATCCCCATCGTGTCGAGGAGGACGAGGATCGTGATGATCAGCGAAGCTCCGAGAAGAGCCCACAGGATTGGCCGGAACGTGTCAGAGAGGAACTCGAATGCGTAGTCGACCCAGCCGAACTTTCCGCGAACTCCTCCGTATTCCTTCTTGGAGGACTTTTGCCGATTGCCGCCGCCTTCAGCACTTTCCGCAACACCCGGGAGCTTGATCAACTCCTGGTAATAATTGGCGACTGTTCCCCCCATGACGACCTGCAGCCCGTTGTACCCCTGAGGAACAACACCGAGTACTGATCCATTCTCGTCGAGGGCTTCTGTATTCGCTTGTGACCGATCATTCAACTGGAACCGCAAGCGAGTCGCACAATGCGTCACTGACGCTATGTTATCCGCCCCACCGATATTATCCAGGATGAACCGTGAGGTGGTTTCGGTTTGCGAAGCCATCACAATCCTTTCGCATTTATGTCCGATTATGTCTGTTCGGACTGTGTCCGAGATAATCGGACCCCCTATATGCTTGGTTTAATAGTGATTCTTTGTGAGGCTCGCCACAACTTGTGGTTATTAGTTACAAACCACACTATCGGGATTGATGATGACCACCGATCGCAAAAATCCCCCTATCCGCACTGGGATAGGGGGATGAACCATAGTAAGGACTCTGTGGTCGTGAGGCTGGGTTTAAGAGCCTGTTTTTAGCCCGAACGTGTTATCAATTCAGGACTAGTTTTCTCCACCGGCGAGCTTCTCACGCAACTTCGCAAGCTGCTCATCAGAAGCCAAGGAACCGGAGTCATCTGCAGCGCTCTGCTCAGCTGGCGCGGAGTCACCCTCAGACTCGGACGAGTAACCCGAGGCTGCGGCTTCCTTCGCCTCTGCGGCACCGGCACGGTGACGCTCGATCTGGGCGGTGTGCATCTCGTGACGGCGCTCCGACTCCGCGTACCGAGCTTCCCACTCGGCCCGCTGCTCTTCGAATCCTTCGAGCCATTCGTTGGTCTCGGGATCGAAGCCTTCGGGGAAGATGTAGTTCCCCTGCTCGTCGTAAGAGTCGGCCATTCCGTACTTCGACGGATCGAACTCTTCGGTGTAGTCTTCGTCGGCCTGCTTGAGGGAGAGGGAAATACGGCGACGCTCGAGGTCGATGTCGATGACCTTGACCATGACTTCTTCGCCGACGTTGACGACCTGATCCGGAACTTCCACGTGGCGTTCTGCCAGCTCGGAGATGTGGACCAGACCCTCGATACCCTCTTCGACGCGGACGAACGCACCGAACGGAACCAGCTTGGTGACCTTACCGGGAACAATCTGGCCGATAGCGTGGGTCCGGGCGAAGACTCGCCACGGATCTTCCTGGGTGGCCTTGAGCGACAGGGAGACGCGTTCGCGATCCATGTCGACATCGAGGACCTCGACGGTGACCTCATCGCCAACAGCGACAACCTCGGACGGGTGGTCGATGTGCTTCCAGGACAGCTCGGAGACGTGAACCAGACCGTCGACGCCACCAAGATCGACGAATGCGCCGAAGTTGACGATAGAGGAAACGACGCCCTTGCGTACCTGGCCCTTCTGGAGCTGGTGCAGGAACTCGGAGCGAACCTCGGACTGGGTCTGCTCAAGCCATGCACGACGAGAGAGCACAACGTTGTTGCGGTGCTTGTCGAGCTCGATGATCTTCGCTTCCAGCTCTTGGCCGATGTACGGCTGAAGATCACGCACGCGACGCATTTCAACCAAGGATGCGGGGAGGAACCCACGAAGACCGATATCGAGAATCAAGCCGCCCTTAACGACCTCAATAACGGTGCCGGTGACGGGCTCATCCTTCTCTTTAAGTTCTTCGATAGTGCCCCAAGCGCGCTCATATTGTGCACGCTTCTTCGACAGGATCAAACGACCTTCTTTGTCCTCTTTGGTGAGAACAAGAGCGTCGATCTCATCGCCGACCTCAACAACTTCGTTGGGGTCGATTTCGTGCTTGATGGACAGCTCACGTGAAGGGATGACACCTTCCGTCTTGTATCCAATATCAAGAAGAACCTCATCGTGATCAATTTTGACCACAGTACCCTCGACGATGTCACCATCGTTGAAGTACTTGATGGTGGAGTCGATGGCAGCGAGGAAGTCCTCAGTGGAGCCAATGTCATTGACGGCTACCTGAGGGGTTGTAGAAGTGGGCATATGTTAAGTGCTCCGAAACGGATTGTAATCGAAAAACGGACAGGAACGAGCGAGTCACGCATGTAAAGAGCCATTCCGTTTCGCGAAGGCTCTTTACATGTTTAACCCCTTGTATTCTCCTACCAACAGTGTGTTCCCGGGGCTATACCTGGGTCGTCAGTTGGACTATCGCGACCATATACAACCGAATCAACGTCGATAAGAAAAGGGAAACAAGAGGCGGACACACGCGCGTACTAGAATTTATCTCATTTTCCCTGCACTGGCAAACTTTCCGCTGGTGGAATACTACTAATGACCCGCTTCATTCCAATCAGAGCCAACTGCCATTCCAACCTCGAGCGGGACGGCAAGTTCAATAGCCTCATCCATTTCTCTCTGGATAATGCCTCTCACCTGCTCAAGCTCCCCTTTTGCGACCTCGACGTCAAGCTCATCATGAACCTGAAGTAGTACTCGCGATGCCAATTCCTCCTGCTTCAACGCAGCATCAACGCGAATCATCGCGACCTTGATGATGTCTGCTGCTGTGCCCTGAATCGGAGCATTCAGGGCTGCACGTTCGGCATTCTCTCTAGCCTGCCGATTCATGCTGGTGAGGTCTGGGAGATAGCGCCTTCTCCCCAACATTGTAGAGGTATAGCCATCCTTCCGCGCACGATCAACAACGTCATTTAGATATCGCCTCACGCCCCCAAACCGTTCAAAATACTTAACCATAATTTTCTTAGCCTCTCTCACAGAAATATCCAGTTGTTGAGAGAGGCCATATTCCGACAGTCCATATACAAGGCCGTAGCTCAACGCTTTTACTCGACGTCGTAGCTCAGGGGTTACCTCGTTGACCGGCACGTCAAAAACCTGCGAACCGACGAAATTGTGCAGGTCTTCACCACCGCGGTAAGCCTCAATAAGGCCTGAATCCTGCGAGAGATGTGCCATAACACGCATTTCGATTTGCGAATAGTCTGCGGTTAATAAAGCTTCATATCCCTCACCTGGAACAAATGCCGCACGTATTTGACGCCCTTCCTCCGTACGGACCGGAATATTCTGAAGATTAGGATCAGTTGAAGACAAGCGCCCCGTTGCAGTCGCAGTTTGGTTGAACGTCGTGTGAACACGCTCATCCGACGCGATCGCTTTAATTAGCCCATCAAGAGTGCTGACCCTTTTTTGATATTCCCGATGTGCCAGAAGATGGTCGAGGAACGGGTGCGGGTGCTTCTCAGCTAGTTGCTCGATGGCTTTAGCTGCAGTCGAATAACCCGTCTTTGTCTTCTTCGTCTTAGGCAGTTCCAACTTATCGAAGAGGACCTCTTGTAATTGTTTCGGACTTCCTAGATTTAATGTAGGCATATCGACAAGAGCACGGGCTTCCTCAACCTCTTTGGCCAATTTTTCGGCTGTTGAATCCCTCAACGCTGTCATGCGTTCTCTGTTAACCTTAATTCCGGCGTGCTCCATGCCAAACAAAATGGGGACGAGTGGGATCTCAAGGTTTTCGTAAATTGAGTACAAGCCCGCATCATCGAGCTTCCTTGCCAGTTCTGCGGCAAGCTCTAGAGGGGCTTCCGCATTATCAGCCAACTTCGCCCACTCAGGCCACGGAATCCCGGTAACTGATCGGTCGTCCTCACCGTCCGATGACAGATCTCCTACTGCTAACGACATTTGCCGCCGAGAATGGTGTTCTTCCTCCCATGACATGACGTCGCTGTCATAGAGGTCTCGTCCAAGATGGCGTCGCACAGCACTCTGCAGGTCGAAGCCCGCGAGGTCAGGACGGATTAAGTACGAGGCGAGCCTCGTGTCATGTTCAATGTTTGTAGCGGTAAATCCTTCGCTACTTAACATGTGAAGAAAACCCTTGCCATCGTGTATCACGATCGGGCGGCCGGGATCCTGAAGCCATTCCTTCAACGCCTTCCGGTCATCATCCGTCGTCCGACTCATGTTGATGATCGCCGTTTGTTTACCCTGCGTGATAGCCAGGGCCTTCATACTTGGCGAAGATGGGAGCTTGCTTCCCAACGCTGCGACCCCGGCGGGTTTGTGATCAGCGGCTTCCTCTAACCAATGGCGGATCGCCCCTTTCTGCAGGCCTACACGTTCATACGACACGCGCTCATGACGGTTGTCATTCTCCACTGAGCCACCTTGTGTGGGAATGACCGAAAATACTCTCTCTCGGAGGTTGGTTCCGAACTGAATATCGTCGAAGAAGTCGTTCACGTCATTTCTCGCCAGCGGGCGAATTTCGCAGTCCTCAGGGCTGCAATTGATGGGGAGATCACGGACCATTTCGGTAAGCTCGCGGGCTTGGATCACCGTGTCAATATCCCGCCGAAGTGCATCTCCGACTTTTCCGCCAATGTCGTCGATATTGTCAATTAAGTTATTAAGGGAACCGTATTTATTTATCCATTTTTGAGCTGTCTTAGGCCCGACCCCTGGTACTCCTGGCATATTGTCAGAGGTGTCGCCCCGTAAAGCTGCGAGGTCCGGATACTGTGTCGGCGTAACCCCATATTTTTCTTCAACAGCCTCGGGAGTAAACCGAGCGAGATTACTAACACCACGGAGCGTGTACAGCACGGTGACATCATCGGTAACGAGTTGCAGTGAATCCCGGTCGCCGGTGCAGATATAGGTGTCAAATCCCTGCTTGTGCCCCTGTGTAGCGAGGGTCGCAATGACGTCATCCGCTTCGTATCGTTTGTAATCGACGGTAGTGATACCAAACATTTTTAAAGCCTGACGAATGAGCTCAATTTGTCCTTTAAATTCTGGAGGCGTTTCCGGACGTTGGGCTTTATAGTCAGCAAATTTTTCAGATCGAAAAGTGGGACCAGCCAGGTCAAAAGCTGCAGCAACATGGCTAGGCTTTTCTTGTTCGAGAAGGGTCGTCAGCATGGATATGAAACCATATACAGCATTAGTGTGCCGGCCTGACGAATCAGTAAACTTGTCAGCCGGTAACGCATAAAAAGCGCGGAAAGCCAGAGAGTGGCCGTCGAGAAGAAGCAACTTCTTCTTATCCTCAACCTCGTTGGCAGACACCATGGACTAGGACTCCTTTACTCTTACTTTTCTCTGACTGGTCGATGGTTATTCTTCTTAAAATACGACGTAAAACAAGACGGGCTTTCATGCGACGACGTACGGGTAAATCTTTATCGCTCAGTCCCCTGGGTGATAGGCCGATCTGTTGCCGAGTACTGCGACCACGATCCGGGGTATAAGCGAGTCTGAATCCCCGCATGGGCCAACGCTACAATCTCATGAGTGGCGGTAACCCCGGAGCCGCAGTACACAACGGGCGATTCCGCTAACGATTGCCCCTCTCGCGTCTCAACACCAGCATCATTAAGACGTGACACTACCTGGTCCGGGTCAAGGAAATATCCTTTATCATCAATAAGATCACCATGGAAAAGGTTAAGAGCGCCTGGAATATGTCCTGCGCGACTATCCATCGGTTCATTATCCCCTCGGTAACGTTCTGGCGCGCGAGCATCAATAACGACCCCCTCGCCCGCGGACGTCGCCGCCTCGTCGATAGAGACAATCCATTCGGTATTGAAAGGCTCTGCGGTAAAGGCTCCTGCTTCCTCAGCCTCAGTCACATCATCACCGTAATCAAGGAAGTGGTCATGTAATTGTCCAATCCTTTGCTCGGCCTCGTCGGACTTATGGGTCTGTTCACAATACTCGATCCACGCGTTGAGGCCTCCATCCAAGACAGCGGCTCGATGTCCGCTGGCCCGCAAAAGCCAGACTAATCTCGACGCGGATGCCCCGCCTGCGTCGTCGTAGGCAACCACGGTGGTGTCGTCGGCAATTCCACTGACTTCCATAGCTGCAGCAAAACTCTCCTCCAAAGGCAGCGGATGCCTTCCTTCTTCTTTCGAAGCCGGTCCGGCGAGCATGCTATCTAAATCGATGAAAACCGAGTGCGGAATATGCCCCTCTTTGTACGCGTCATATCCTGAACGTCCATCGAGATACCACCTCACATCAGCAACAACCACGGGGCATAAAGCCAAGGGTTGTGATCGATATAGATCCTTATTTTCCTCCTCTTCGCGAAGGTACTGCTCGAGAAGGCGGCGCTCTGATACGGAGAGGTCATCTGGATGAGCCAAAGCACGCTCGATCCACTCTGATTTCTGTCGGAAGGCCTCTCGTCGAGCATTCCGCTGGTTCTTATGAGCCGCGGAGTCGTGCAGAAGCTTGTGCAATTCCTGAATAGAAATAACCCAGGGCAACTCGTTGTTCATAATCCCATCGTATGAAATGGAACCAAACCGTGCTCCACCGATCTATGACAACGCTTACGATGAGGCAGTTACTATGTGAAAGTTGTTCAGCGGCAACTCGGCCATGCTTCGGCAGCTATGACGTTGGATACCTACAGCGCTCTGTTTGATAGTGATCTCAATGAAGTCTCTGCTGCGATGGATTCACTTGCTAATGACGTGGGTAGGCTTCGCGCTGTGTAGTCTGTGGCTCTATTTTGGCTCTAAACGGTTATGAACGATTATAAAAGCCCAGGTCAGAACTGTGTAGCCTATATCACATTGATTGAGCTATTTTGTACAAAACCGCTGGCCAAACGGCTAAAAACTAGTGCCCCGGGTGAGACTCGAACTCACACTGGACGGGTTTTGAATCCGTTGCCTCTGCCAATTGGGCTACCGGGGCGGAGTCCGGCGGATGCGATTACTATCATCTCCGACGAACACGAGGAACGATTATACGGGCCCCTACTTCAACACAGAAATCGGCAGGTCAGAGTGGAAATTTTAATCAACTCTATTCCGCTAATACCCTGCCATCATTTCAGCGTCTCAGAGCCTAAGGGATCGTATCTGCTCCTGTTTTAGATCTGAGCAGAAATGGCATCGGCCATACGTTGCTGGCCGGCAGCAGTAGGATGAATCGGTATGGTGTTGTCTGGAAAACCTAAAAGCGAGTTACTCGGTTGATTGCCGACACCGCCGTCACACCAGCCTTTTTCTTCATTTGGTGGCGCAACATACTTGACACCAGTTTGGTTAGCGGCATCTTTCATGAGGTTATTAACTTCATCAACGGTCTCAGCAAAGTAGGTCCGCTCGTCGGAGCTAAGGAAGCCATCATTAAGACACCATGTATCAGGTTTAAAGGCATTCATATACCCGGTCACAACGATCTCTGCATTGGGAGCACGATGCTTAATGTCATTAATAATGTCTATTTCGCGTTGAAGTAGCGTGCGCCCATCGATACCCGGCGCATAAATAGACTTCTCGACGGCGTCGCGAGAGGTAACACGACAACTCTCACCAACCCCCGAGACCGCCCTTATGAAGCATGGTGGAAAAGCGAAGGCGGTGCCGGCATCATTCCCTCCCAATGTCAACGTAACCAACTTGGTGTCTTCTGTGACTCGCTCACGCTGCCCGGTCAAAGCCGTGAATGGAAGTGCATGGTTTTACGGAAAGTCGTAGTTATACGTGAAAGCCCAGGCACATGTAGCGTCGTCTAATTGAAGTCCACGTTGTTGGGCCAATTTGTGAGCATAATTATCAGTAGACGCGACACATGCCGGATTTTTAAATTGGGGGGGAAGTCAGTGAGCCCACGGAAGCGTATGAGTCTCCCAATGCCACATACTTATCCCCTTGTTCAAGAGCACTCGCAGATGGCGTCGACCCTACGACCGCCATCACCGCTGTACATGCGGCTATAGCAAGCGAGCCAACGACTTTTTTCGGAGACTTCATTTTTCCTTCTTTCGAGAGCACCAAGGGATAATTACTTCTACAACCATAACATAACCAAAGCGCAGCTACAGCAGAACTGCAGTCACCTCCTGTAGATGACATGCGGACGTCAACGACTCTAAAACCTATATTGCTAGCGTATTTGCAATTGGAGCTCCCCTATTCGATCATGACAATCGATCTCTCGACCAGCTTTCCCACCGAGGGGAGAGACTCCATAGTTTTTAACCAATCGAATGGTCCGGCCGACGCGCGAAATCAATGTACTTATGTCGAGCCCACGAGTCATCGGCGGCTAACCGCGCAATAACCAAACCCGCCGCAATAGCAAAAACTTGTAAGGATGCAGTCACTGTGTGAGTGAGGGCCTCGTTAATATTTCCGTCATTAAGATAATAAATTCCCCGGAACATTTCTGTTCCAGGAATCATAATGATGACTGCAGGTATCGTCACTGTGATACGCGGAATATATGAACGATCACGGATTAGATTAGCTATTAATCCAACACACAGTCCCCCGATTAATCCCGCAACCTGGGTTGGAACCCCAATAAATAAACAGACGAATTTAACGACGTTCGCAATCGCCCCCACCACTGCCGCAATGGCGATCATTCTTCGTGATGAGTTGAAGAGCATAGCGAACCCTGCGACACCACAAATGCTCGCTATACCAGCAACAATGAGCCATGACCACTCGACCGTCCCACTTTGAGCTGGCACTGATGGCTCGAGCCCTGTACACGCAGAGACAATCCACGCTGCCATTGTTGCTGAAACGATGATCTCGAAAGCATAAACAAAACGTTCCAATCCCGCGGCGATATCCAACCTAGCCAGGTCAACCAAAGAGGTAAATAAAGGAAAGCCGGGAATCAAGAACAACATAGCAGCTACATAGCCCCGACCTAGTGTCTGCTCTGAACGGCCCCAGGGAGTCACAAAAAAGAGCTGACTTAAACCGAAATACACTAGACAGGCAACTATTCCAGAAACCGCCGTCCTCCCTAATTGGTTGAAATGTTTACGTGCGAAATACATCCTTACGGATTGGCCACACAAGGCGCTAAGAGCAACTGCTACAGCTGAATCAAAACTGAATCGATTTAAAATCGCGAACGCCGAACACGCGACCGCCGCGGCACATGCAAGTGCAACTCGACTCCACCTGGTTCGTCGATTGTTCTCAATTCTATCGAGCTTTTCATGAACCCACTCTGCCGTAATTTCGGAAGGGAGGTGATGAGTCAGGTCTTCCACGGCTTCAATCAGAGAAGAATCGACGCCATACCTCTCTAAAGTACTGATCTCGGTTCGGAAGTTATTCCCTCTACGCCCGGTAAAACGGATACTCGACATCGTGATCGACGCATCGAACCGATCGAAGCCTAAAGAACGGGCCGTGCGTTTCATCGCCCGAATAACTCGATATACGTCGGTTCCAGCAGAGAGCAAGACCTCACCCACCCGTAACACAGCATCCGCATCGATCCCCATGCGGGGGTCGCGCTCGTGGGGCATAAGCTGCTGACCATCAGTATCCACTATCCATCGCCCTTTGTGTCTTATGCGGTTTTCTTATCTTCTTCTTATTTCCGACGAAACAAGAAATGACCAACACTGACCAACAATGTTTTAGCAACCGTGCTCATTAAACACCGACGCACGACTGAATGCAGAAACGGCTCCACCATTTCGTCAAGAATCGGGGTCGGTCGTCGGGAATCAAGGTCGCGATCATGCCATCCACCCGCTAAAGTTTTCGCTCGTGAGTACTCCTGTCGCCCTGCCTCTCGCACCTCTAACAACTCTTGCCGATGGAACCATCAAGCAGGTCAACCCTTTTACAGGAACCGAAGTGTGGACTGTACCCGGGCGCGGGAACCGACCAATCTCGCACCCCACCCCAGAAGAGCACCCGGTCACTGCGCACGATCGCGACTATGAGTGCGCATTTTGTTCCGCGCGATACAGAGAGACTCCTCCGGAGAAAGCGCGAGTTGTCGTCGACAATAACAAGTGGACAACCCTCTACCGGTTAAAAGAGAGTCAACTGGATGACTCAGTCGCCGAGTTCCGGCGCGTTCCTAACCTCTTCGAGATTCTCGGGTATGAATATTGGCGGGCGAACCACGGATTCGCGATGGATCCGGAGACTTCAACGCACATGAACGATTACCTCAGCGAACCTGCCGGAAGGCAGCACGTGCTGAACATTATCGCGACACGTCTGCGCTCTGCGGGAACACCGGAATCGGAAATCAAGGACACGCCAGAGACCGAGCTTCTCAAGCGTGCCCCCGCCTATTTTGCTGGTGGACACGACGTCATCGTGGCCCGTCGACACTTCACTGACGACGCCACCTCGAGCCGCCAATTCGCCTCCAGCGGAACGCTAACGCCGGAAGAGCACTACCAATTCATCAACTTCACCGCCGATGCAATGCGTGACCTCTATTCACGCAACCGCTACGCACGATACGTGGCCGTGTTCCAAAACTGGCTGAAGCCTGCGGGGGCAAGTTTCGACCACTTGCACAAGCAACTCGTCGCTATCGACGAGCGAGGGGCGCAAGCCGAACTCGAGATCGCGCGACTACGGTCCAACCCCAATATGTACAACGAATGGGCCGTTGATTATGCCGGCTATCACAATCTAGTCATTGCCGAAAACACTCATGCCATCGCTTTCGCTGGGTTTGGGCACCGCTACCCAACTATCGAGATTTACTCTCGATCAGCAACGTGTGAACCGTGGAAGCTCAGCGAAGAAGAAATGCGGGACATGAGCGACCTCATTCACGCGTGCCACGCAGCAACCGGCTCGGACGTTCCATGTAATGAGGAATGGCACCACAAACCAATTGACCTCGATATCCCTATGCCATGGCGAGTAATGATCAAATGGCGAGCATCAAACCTCGCCGGTTTCGAGGGTTCGACCAAGGTATATCTGAATACCATTTCGCCGGAAAATATCCGGCAGCGCATGTCAAAAAGGCTCAGTCAATTGCGCGAGGAAGGTCGACTGGCTGAGTCAGTTCGTATCGCTGGAGAATTGACGTACCGCCGTAATTCACTGAAATACAATCCTGCTCTTCGATAAAGATTTACATACTCGCAACATAAAACCAACGATTCATTCGTCACATGATGACAGAGTGAGGGGCGACCATCATGCCGAGCCAGGGTTGTGCACACCACCCCCGAAGCTTTGTTGCGCGCGTAAGGAGCCATACCAATGAATCTCTCTCCTCGTGAGACAGATAAATTATTAGTATTTCTTGCAGCTCAAGTGGCTCAACGTCGACGGGAACGGGGTGTCAAACTCAACCACCCCGAAGCGATTGCTTTAATTTCCGACGCCGTCATAGAAGCAGCACGCGATGGCAAGAGCGTGGCTGAAGCAATGCACATCGGGACGACGGTCCTCACTGCCGACGAGGTACTCGACGACGTCCCAGACATGGTCTCGCTAGTCCAGGTAGAAGCGACTTTTCCTGACGGAACGAAACTCGTCTCCGTCCACGATCCCATCCGACACTAGACGCGCCGGGAAGTATCGATGATCATTCTTTTTTGTGGCGCCGAAGCCCATAATGACGAGCTCATTCGCGAAGCAATCGGCCGTCTCCGTCGGTTCCGTCTGGTCGATGTCGCTGACCAGCACGCAGCTGCAACGGGGGCAGCGGCGCATGGTTCTTCAGCCGCCCATCGTTCTATGCCACGCGACGGCAATCTCGAGCCGATCGTTCTCGCTCATTCAACAAGTGAATTAACGCAAGCCCTCACAGTCGCGCATCACGAGGATCCTTCAGAGGACGACGCCCGTCATTCGGCAACCTCAACCGCCAATCAGCCTCCCACTGTCATCATTCCCATGACCGCGGGACGAGACCTCCACAGCATCACAGCACTAGCGCAAGCGACCCAATGGTGGAAACACAGCCGGCCTTCAGCGCGGGTGATTATTTCCGATCCAATCGGGAATTCAACCACACGCGTATCGGCTTTACGTGCAAACATGCGCTCCCATCCAGCACATTCGTACGTCGTCGTATCAGTGGCTTTAGATCCCTTTTTCGACGCTGATTTGTTCCGTGATACCCGGTTGGCATGGCAGTACAGCAATTCTGAGACCTCTGTGGCATTTGACGGAGCAGCCCCGAGCCTTCCTGAGGCTATTCACCGTGCTGAGATTCTTCTCGATGACCAGGCGGCCGACCAGGCGACCGAGCCCGACGGGGAGCAAATCGTCGTTCTTAGAGCGGACCTTCTGCCGCCGAATAAGGACGGTAATTGCGCCGATGGAGGAAGCTATCACGAGGTCCCATTATGGTCGCCGTCAGCACTCGCAGTGCTGATTGAGACAAATGTTGTTCGTGCTCGCGATGCTGCTGCCGACGTATTCAAATCCTCGGCGGGAAACGATGCAGCTCATAGCACTGGCGGCAATCAATCCTCTGACGATCCATCATCAGCCCTGAGTGGCCAATCCTTCCCTGTCGTGGGTTTGGAAGAGGCACTGTGGGCTGATCATGGTTCGGGCTTCGCGCATAGTCATGCCCATGAGGAGGATGACGCCGAGGGTGGGCATAGCCATTCACATAGTCATCCGCACAGTCACACTCATTCACACCACCACCCTCACCCCCACACGCACTCGCATACACACTCGCATACGCATTCTCATGAGCATGCCCACCACCATCATATCGAGCATTCCCATTCCCGCGGCCACTCACACGACTACTCCGTCGAACACGAAGAGGGCTCGTCTCATAGCCGTTAGACCAAATAAATCGCCACGCAATCACGAGGACTTCATGAGCACTGCAAACAGATATATCTACGACGACGGAACCATCACGATTAACCCGGGTAAAAGGACACTTACACTACGCGTCACCAATACCGGTGACCGGGCCGTCCAAGTGGGAAGCCATTTCCATTTCTTCGAGGCGAATCGCGAATTACTCTTCGATCGTCATCGGGCATGGGGTATGCGCCTCAATATCCCAGCGGGATTAGCTGTCCGATTCGAGCCCGGCGATTCGAAAGAAGTTCAATTAGTTGATTTTGGTGGGCGCAGAATCCTGCATGGCTTTAGTGCTTTGGCGGAAGGTGCCCTCGACGATCCTGCCATTCGTGAGCGGGGTCTCCAACGAGCACAGGAGCGCGGTTTTAAAACAGAATCTGTACCTGACGACGAGTTGCCCGCCGACCAAGGCCCGTACTCTATTTCCAAAGCGGAATATGGTTCCATTTATGGCCCGACGACGGGCGACCGCATTCAGCTTGCCGACACCAACCTCGTTATCGAATTAACTGATGATGCTAATTCGCGAGCGTATGGGGACGAATCGGTGTATGGCGGTGGCAAAACTATTCGTGATGGGATGGCACAGGACCCTCAAGCTTCTGATGCAGAATCCGTCGACACTGTTATTACGAGCGCGCTCATCGTTGATGCGATGACGGGGATTATTAAGGCCGATATCGGGATTAAAGATGGGCGAATTGTCGGAATTGGCAAGGCGGGTAACCCGCATACCCAGGATGGTGTTGATCCGCAGCTGATCATTGGGCCCAATACTGAAGTTATCGCAGGCGAACATCGAATTGTGACTGCCGGCGGGATTGATTCGCATATCCATTTTATTTCTCCTCAGCAAGCCGAAGAGGGATTATCAAATGGAATTACGACGTTTTTCGGCGGTGGAACGGGTCCTGCCGAAGGAACAAAAGGGACGACCTGCACACCGGGGGAAAGTTCCATTGGCATGATGCTGCGAGCCGCCGACGATATGCCGGTCAATATCGGAATTCTGGGCAAAGGATCAGGATCACTTCCCGAGGCTTTAGAGTCGCAAATTGCAGCTGGGGCCGCAGGATTAAAAATTCATGAAGACTGGGGAGCAACACCAGCCGTGATTGACAATGCCCTCAAGGTCTGTGACGACCATGACGTTCAGCTCGCCATCCATACTGACACGCTGAACGAAAGCGGTTTCTTCGAGGACACGCGCAATGCCATCGGAAACCGAACTATTCACACCTTCCACTCCGAAGGTGCTGGTGGGGGCCACGCACCCGATATCCTCCGCGTGACAGGAATGCCCTCGGTGCTCCCCGCCTCAACGAACCCCACTCTCCCCTACACCGTCAATAGCGCTGAAGAACTCCTCGACATGGTGATGGTTTGTCACCATCTGTCTCATGACATTCCGGACGATGTATCTTTCGCGGAATCTCGCGTCAGACCCGAAACTATCGCTGCTGAAACGGTTCTCCACGATAGAGGCGTCATCTCTATTTTCAGTTCGGATTCGCAGGCAATGGGTCGTGTTGGGGAAACCTGGGCCCGTGCTTTTCAAACTGCACACCATTGCAAAGCTGAGCTCGGTCCCCTCCCCGAGGATCGTCAAGCAGCCCCTGAGAACTCAGCGTCCGTTGAGTCAACAGACTCCGAGACCGACACAAAGTCTACGTCACGCAATGACAACCATCGCGTCCTTCGCTACGTCGCTAAGGTGACATGCAACCCCGCGATCGCCGCCGGAGGCAATGACTACATCGGGTCGTTGGAAGTCGGAAAAGTCGCCGATATTGTCCTGTGGCCGGTGTCGTCGGTTGCTGCAAAGCCCCAGCTCGTGATTCGCAGTGGTCATATTTGCTGGTCCTTAATGGGCGATCCCAATGCTTCTCTTCCCACCCCAGAGCCGGTGGTATATCGACCCATGTTCGGCAATCGAGGTCACGCACTGCCCCACAGCCGGATCACGTTCATGTCTTCCGAGGCTATTAACGACGGCGTGCCCGCCAATCTGGGTCTCACCAGCACCGTTTTGCCCGTTCACGGTTGTCGACACATCGGAAAGAAAGACATGGTGAGAAACTGTGAGCTACCGAAGATAACCGTGGACCCCGATACTTACGAGGTTCGGGCCGACGGTGAACCACTCACCATCGCGCCCGCTGACAAACTTCCCTTAGCTCAACTGCACTACTTGTTCTAACGAGACACATCGATGACGGCTTTGAATCATGTCTTCTTCCAATAATCTCGGCGCGACCGTGAACAGCACTGGTAGTTCTGGACGGCGATCGGTGTTTCCAGCCTTCCTATCAGCCCTCCAATGGACGGACACGGCGTTCCCTTCGGGAATGTACACACTCTCGCACGGCCTAGAAGGGCTATCTCAGTGCGGCTGGTTAGACAGCGCTTCTCTCACAGAAACTGTTCGCGAGCTTATTACCGACGTCGTCGCCCCTACCGACGGAATTGCGACGGCATTGGCATGGACCTGGGCTCAGGAATGGCGACAGTCTGCGTCAGCCACGATGCCCCCGAGTGTCTCTGCACACTCCGTAACGGAGACACTCCGAATAGTCGACGAGGTCCTACTAGCCACGCAACCAAGCGATAATGCACGACGCGGGAGTATGCGCGTCGGCAAGCAACTATTGTCGATGGCCGACGATGTACTGCACCCCGATGGAGACACACCGCTAGGAACACTGATCAGCGACGTTCGCAAAGGAAATGTAATAGGTAACCAGGCAATAGTCGCTGGAGTCATTCATCATCACAATGGATTGTCTCAGGACATGGCGGTGTCCTGTGAACTGTTTTCTTTCGCAGCTGGAGCCTGTTCCGCGGCGGTTCGTTTAAGCGTGGCTGACCATATCAGTGCCCAACAAATTGTGAGAGAGGTGGGATCAGACATCGCCGAATGTGTACAGATGTGTTGCGACTCATCTATTGACGATATAGGAACATTAAGCCCTGCTATGGATGTTGCGTCTGCGGCACATGAATCCGCTCCCGCACGACTATTCATTAATTAATCACTACTAGTACGAATTGTGAGGACTTCGCTATGTCACCTAATGAACAAGGACACGAACAGCACTCGATTTACCGCATCGGATTTGGCGGTCCAGTCGGGTCAGGGAAGACGGCAATTATCGAGGCACTGGTGCCCACTTTGATCGAGCATGGTCATAGCGTGGGAATCATCACAAACGACATCTACACCCAAGAAGATGCAAACCACATCCGTCGAGAATTAGATGGAATTCTCGACCCGGCGCGAATCGTCGGGGTAGAAACAGGATCCTGCCCTCACACGGCTGTCCGGGACGATCCGACGATGAATTTGATGGCGGCGGCGGAGGTGGTGGAGCGCTTCCCCGATATCGACACTTTGTTGTTCGAATCGGGTGGCGATAATTTAACGCTGACTTTTTCACCGGCGCTTGCGGAAACATACGTGTTTATTCTTGACACGGCGGAAGGTGACAAAATGCCTCGGAAACGGGGACCGGGTGTCACGGAATCGGATCTTCTCATTATCAATAAGACGGATATTGCGCCCTATGTCCGTTGTGATCTGGACAAGATGGTCGCTGATGCGAAAGAGGTGCGCGGTGGTCTCCCTGTGTTACCGACGAACGCGTTAACGGGTGACGGGCTCTCCGAGCTTGCTGAGTTTGTGGAGACGCAGCGAAAAGCTCACCAGGGGTAGGGCGTGACACGGCAGACCCTAGTGGAGAGCAATACTTCCTCCCCTACTTTTGCCTCCCTCTACGACACCGCGGCTACGCTTCCTATTCCACCGAGGATCGCCAAGGAACTTCGCGGTCAGTCACAGTCCGGTGATCACAGGGCACTCCCGGTCGGTTCACCTGGCAAGGTCGGTTTTCTGTATGCCAGAGTGGACTCACCTGGGGATAAGCCTGTGGCGGATAGATCGGTCGTCGCGGAGAAAATCGCGAAAGCTCCGCTTGCTCTTATGCGACCGCTGTACACGGACCCGCTCCAACCTGGTACGCCAATGCTCTACATCATGACGACGGGTGCTGGGCTTGCTCACAATGATCGGCACCTTGTCGATATTCGCGTCGGCGAAACACGACCGGCATCGGCTCTTATCACCACTCAAGCGGCGACGCCTATACATCGAATGGATGTGGGGCTAGCGATACAACACGTCAACTTGACTGTTGGCCCGGGAAGCACTGTCGAATACATGCCTGACCATGTGATCCCCTATGGGGGTTCCCGGGCTCATCTGTCTATGAGAGTAACCGCTGCTCACGGGAGTTGCGTGATAGTCAGCGATTGTACTGCGGCGGGACGACTGGGACGCGGTGAGTGGCACCGCTACGACGCGTTGTCTATGGAAACACGAATCGACCAGCCACGAGCTGACCATCCACATGACTGCGGGCGACTTGGAGAATCTGGCTACAGACCTCTCGTTATTGATCGCGGACTCTTGCGCCCGCATACGAGCAGTCGGCTGCTCGCCATGCGTAACTATGGCGCATGGTCCAATGTCTGGATAGCTGTGCCTTCACCGCAAGCTACTCAGGCACTTCTCGACGTGCTCCGACGCTTGCCGAACTCCGATTTCCCGGCATCAGTTCGGTGGGCGACATCAACTCTTCCCTACGAATCCGGGGTCTGGGTGCGTATCCTTGCTGCCACTGCTGATGAGGCACGAATCGCTCGTGACCGCTTGTGGACCGCGGCGCGAGAAACGCTTCTTTCAGCACCAGCGCCACGGTTGCGGAAGTACTAATTCTTTACACGTCTTCTTTACACGTCTTCTTTACACGTCGTTGCCCCACGGGTCGCTAGTGATCATTTTCGCGTAGTAACGCGTTGTTTACCTAGGTCACCTGATATTCATACAGTGGGAGCGCGTTCGTGACATCAGCACCATAATTTACGTGTACATGACGATGACAGACACTACCCCGGTACGTCCTGCGACGACGCCGGTCACTCCCCAGAACGCTCCCGTGCCTCACCAGTCCCAATCCAATTTCGGTGACGACTACCCCCTCCGGTTCGCACCGCGGCACTACCGGACTTGGGCAACATCAGCGGTCGCAGCGTCGGCACTCGGCGGCATCGCTTATCTCGCTGATTTCTCTATCGGAGCTGGGATCGGAATTGCGCACGGAACAGTGAACGCAGTCGGCGGAATTCTTATCGCAGCGGTATTAATCTTTCTGTCGAGTTTTCCCCTCGCCGTCTATGCTGCTAAATACAATCTAGACCTCGACCTTATTACACGTGGAAGCGGATTCGGCTATTACGGATCGGTCGTAACAAATATCATCTTCGCTTCGTTCACCTTTATTTTCTTTGCCACTGAAGGCTCAATTATGGGACAAGGGCTCAAAATGGGTCTCGGAATCCCACTATGGGCCGGGTACTTGGTCTCTTCGCTGATCGTTATCCCACTGGTCATGTACGGGATGAAGTCCTTATCAAGGATTCAGAAAGCAACGAATCCGCTGTGGATCGTGATGATGGTTCTTCCCCTCATCGTTCTGATGATTCAGCATCCATCGAGCGTGCATACGTTTGCTAACTACGCGGGAAATGGGCCCGGCCATGCGGATTTCGCATCCATGATGTTAGCTGCCGGTGTCTGCCTCTCACTGACAGCACAAATTGCTGAAAACATCGATTACATCCGTTTTATGCCGCCCAAAACCCCGGACAACAAACGCAAATGGTGGACCGCCGTCATCCTGTCGGGCCCCGGCTGGGTCATCTTCGGCGCCACCAAACAAATCATTGGCGTTTTCCTCGCAGTGTATGTCATGGCTGTTCTCAATGATTCTCCTGGAACGGCCAGCGAGCCGGTCCACCAGTTCTTCGCCATGTACACAAATATGATGCCCACCTGGCTTGCTATCACCCTCGCCGTGATCCTCGTCGTCATGAGCCAAATCAAAATTAACGTCACAAATGCATATAGCGGTTCACTAGCGTGGACCAATGCATATACGCGCTTAACACGTCGCTACCCCGGCAGGATCTTCTTCGTCTTTGTCAATGTCGGTATCGCGCTGTCTCTCATGGAATTCAATATGTTCTCCATGTTGAACTCCATTCTTGGCTTCTATTCCAACGTTGCTATCGCATGGATTTTCACGGTGGCGTCTGACATTGCAATAAACAAATATGTACTCGGCATTTCTCCCCGCTATCCAGAATATCGGCGCGGAATGATTTTCCCGATCAACCCTGTGGGAATCGGGGCGCTCTTACTTTCTGCCACCACCTCAATCGCTGCGTATTTCGGCGTCCTCGGCGCGACCATTCAGCCCTACTCGGCACTTCTCGCAGCCGCCATCGCGGTAGTCGCAACACCATTGATTGCCATCATCAACCGTGGGCAGTTTTATCTTCGTCGAACCGACGACGGCGTAGACTCCCCTTTTTTCGATGATCACGGAAATCCGTCAGATGAGCTCTTCCGATGCTGTGTCACCGGAGAAATGGTTGAACGTCCCGATGTTCTCGCGTCCGCTGTTCCTTCCCTTACAGGTGAGAAGCAGTACATTTCCTCGCTGGCTCTTACCACCGATCGGCAAGGCCGTCACGTTCTTCCGGTTGAGTAACTAACTACAACGGGGGTATCTCGGTGATCGACTACCCCTGTTTTCTGCTTTCTCGATACAGCTCAGTGCACCACAACATTTCGCATTGTTACAGTAAATACGGTAAAGCCGTTAAAAGGTTCCATTGCATACAGTTTTTGCCTACAGTTTCCTCGTTCACGCACTGTTCTGTCGTCGCACGATGGGGACACCACCGGTGTTTCAACCCGCAGGAGAAAATACATGTCATCCTCACGTCCTTTTGCCCGACCAGTCACCCGCCGGACATTCTTAACGACAGTGGGCGCGGCCGTCACAGCACTCGGAGCTGCCGGAGTAGCCGGAAGCCTCAGCGGCTGTTCAAGCAGCTCAGGCGGTGGAGGCAATGACACCGTCTCAACGAAAAAGGTCTCGGACAAAACGGACGTCATCGGTGATGATCCCACGGGCACCAAGACGAGTTCCACATTCCTGGACTCAGCAAAAGCCGCTGTGGTCACTGGACCTAGCGCCGACTCCGCCACACGCGCACGGGCCTGCAACCTAGCCGCCAGTGCTGGAGTTCCCGTATTCCTCATCGACGCGACTAACGAGGACGACTCCCGTAAAGACATTGAGTCCGAACTTGATCGATTGGGAGTCGACGACATTGTCACTCTCAAAGGCGATTCGCTAGGCTCGCTGGCTTCGTCGGCGAAGACTCACGAAACGACGCCTGATTCGTGGCCAGATGGATTAGACAAAGGTCAATACTCTTTCCGTGACCTTGTGATCATTCCGGATGCCCCCATTGAAGGCGACGGCTCCGGGACTGCGCCGGCAGCGGCGGCCAGTGCGGCGGCGAGCACATCGAGCACCACAAGCTCGTCGAAGCCGTCGTCCAGCGCTAAAAAGAGCGCGAGCAGCAGCGCACCGAGTACTCCCAACCTTCCGACCACATCGGATGGTGCACCGTACACTCCCCGCCCGGTTCTCACGGCGCCGTGGAACCCGGACAGCAAAGCGGACAAAGAGCCTGACTCTGACGGACACGTGTTCGTCGCTCCCGACACGAGCCCCGCAAGTTTCACTAACGCATCCGTCGCGGGCCAGAACGTCGTTCGCCTTCCCGCAGCCGACCCCCGCGCCACCCATGAGTCGATCGAGATCGTCAAAAAAGACGACCATGTCATTGCCCTGGGCGAATTGTTCGGCGACAAGGACACACTTTCTCGTCGTATCGACAAAGCCAAGAACGTTGACAAAGAACAGCCTGGCGGAGGGGGACTCGTCACGCCTGGCCGGCACATCGTCGCACTTTACGGCTCCACCGACGGGCCCGATCTCGGGTGCCTCGGGGAACAAGGAAAAGATGCGTCCGTCGCTCGGGCGAAGAAAATGGCCAAGAGCTATGAAGCCTTCACAGATCAGCCTGTGATCCCGGCGTTTGAAATCATCGTGACTGTTGCGTCGTCGGAACCAGAAAAGGACAATTCCTACAGTCGCTTCATCGATTCCGACACCGTCGAGCCGTGGATTGATGCTATTAACAAGGCCGGCGGGTATGCGGTCATTGACCTTCAGCCTGGGCGCATGACTCTCCTGGAACAGGCAAAGAAGTACGAGAAGCTGCTCAAGAAGCCCTATGTCGGACTGGCGCTCGACCCCGAGTGGCGTCTCTACGGCAACGAACTGCCCATGGAGCAGATCGGTCACGTCGATGCCCAGGAAATCAACGACGTTGTTAAGTGGCTGGACAAGCTCACTGAGGGCAACAAACTGCCACAAAAGCCCCTGGTCGTTCACCAGTTCAAGGTTCATATGATTCGCAACCGCGACAAGATGATCCCAGGCACCGATAACATTGCGATGGTTATCCACATCGATGGCCACGGATCGCAATCCATCAAACTGGATACCTGGCACGTGATCCAGCAGGATTTGAACCCCAAGATCAGCCTCGGGTGGAAGAACTTCTACGACGAGGACAAGCCCATGCTCGATCCGAAGGACACGATGGTAATTAAACCTCGCCCGGACTTCATAAGCTATCAGTAACTCACCCGGTGCCCCAGGGGCAGATTGCTGCCTAACTCTATCGAGCATGGTGCGCCTACACTGGTAAAGCACATCGCGTCCGATCAGTGAACGGATACGGTTCACCAGAAGATGGAGGAAAAGAATGACAAACACTGCAGATATAGAATCCATCGCTCATGTTCGTGCCCCCGGTGCAGCCATTGCAGAGTTGCTTGATGCCAACCCGACCGACCTCAGTTGGCAGCAAGAGTTCTATACCTGGATGCATTCTCATCCCGAGTTGTCTGAACGCGAAGAAAAAACTGCGATTGCCATATGCGAGCGGTTATCTCACTACAACTGCACCGTGTCACGTCCCATAGGTGGGCATGGGCTGGTGGCAACGATCTCTAACGGCGAGGGGCCGACGATTCTCTCACGCGCGGATTTCGACGCCCTATCCGTCACCGAAGATACCGGCGCGCCCTACGCTTCCACTGTTCGCACGACTGGGCGTGATGGCAACGAGACTGGTGTCATGCATGCCTGTGGGCACGATATGCACACCACCGCTTTGCTCGGGGCGGTTGCCATTCTCGACGCTACACGTCAGCGCTGGTCAGGAACCTTCCACGCCCTGTTCCAACCTGCCGAAGAAGTCACCGCTGGGGCGGGCGCCATGGTCCGCGATGGCCTGGCCGATGAGATTTCGCGCCCTGACCTCTGCCTGGGCCAGCACATTGTTCCTGGAAAAGCCGGAACGATTATGAGTATGCCCGGGGCCGCCCTCGCAGCGTGTGACTCCATCACGGTCACCATTCATGGAACGAGCGCTCATGCGTCGAGTCCTCATCAATCCGTGGATCCCATTTATGTTGCGGCGCACGTCATTCTTCGTTTACAAGGGATCGTCGGCCGAGAAGTCGACCCCGGCGAATTCGCCGTCGTCTCGGTCGGCCAAATCCACGCCGGTAACACGAATAATTCCATCCCTGACACCGCTACCCTGACGTTGAACTGCCGGTTCTACAACACCGACGTCCGCGATCATGTTTATCGCGCTATCGAGCGAGTGATCCGCGCCGAGTGTGAGGCGTCGGGGTGCCCCGCCGAGCCGGACATAGAGTACTGGGCTCACGGCGAACTGACCGTCAATGACCCCGCCGTGTTTTCCCATGTCCGCGAGACATTTGATGCTGTCTTTGGGGATTCCTCCATTGATGCTGAGCGATGGACAGCGTCGGAGGACTTTTCTGAGATACCGCGGCACTTTGATGTACCCTATTTGTTCTGGACTGCCGGCATCACCCCGGATGAACAATGGGAGAAGCGCGACGAGACGCCTGTTCCCGCCAACCATATGGCGACCTTCCTCCCCGATCTCTCGACTATTTCATCGACGACGAAGGCTGCGGCGGCAGCACCGCTCAGCTTCCTTTTCAAGGAATAACGCGTAACTGGGGAAAGGTTCGAAGCGCGAGGCATAGAAAAACCGGGCCGCACACATCATGGTGCGACCCGGTTTCGCGTTCTGATTGGCATCCGCCACAGCCCAGCCATCGCGATACCTCGCAATGGTTACGGTGTGGGAACCGACAATCTAGCGCTCGTGGCCTTCGAGGTCTTCACCCAACATGTGAACGTGAATCATGTTGGTGTTGCCTTCAACTCCGGGAGGAGAACCGGCAGCGATGACGACCGTGTCGCCGCGCTCATAGCCGTCGATAGCCAGCAGAGCTTTATCAACCTCAGCGACCATCTCGTCAGTGGTCTTGACCTCAGGCGTCAAGAAGGTCTCCGCGCCCCACGTGACAGCCAACTGCGACCGCACGGCGGGGTTCGGGGTGAACACCAACAGCGGCAGGAAGCTGTGGAGGCGAGCCACACGACGTGCTGTATCGCCTGAACTGGTGAACGCAACAACTGCACGAGCGTTCAAACGCTCCGCAATATCGCGTGCCGCGTAAGACACAACGCCACGCTTGGTGCGCGGAACGTGGCTGAGCGGCGGCACCGTGCCGTCCTGCTCGGCAGCCTTCACGATGCGGGCCATGGTCTTGACGGTCTCTACCGGGTACTTACCGACGGAAATCTCGCCGGACAGCATGACCGCGTCCGTGCCGTCCAAGACAGCGTTAGCAACATCGGACGCTTCAGCACGCGTAGGACGTGAATTCGTGATCATGGAATCCAGCATCTGCGTTGCCACGATGACTGGCTTAGCGTTTTCACGAGCAATCTGGATGGCGCGCTTCTGAACCATCGGCACGTCTTCGAGCGGAACCTCGACACCCATGTCACCACGGGCAATCATGATGGCGTCGAAGGCCATAATGATGGGCTCCAGGGCATCAATGGCTTCAGGCTTCTCCAACTTCGCGATGACCGGAAGTCGACGGCCCTCCTCGTCCATGATCTTGTGGACGAGCTCAACATCTGCCGGCGAACGGACAAACGACAGAGCGATAACGTCGACACCCAAGCGAAGTGCGAAGCGAAGGTCCTCAATATCTTTTTCAGATAATGCCGGGACGGAGATATCCATGCCAGGCAGGGACACGCCCTTGTGGTCTGACACGGGGCCACCCTCAGTGACCTCACAAATCACGTCGTTGCCTTCAACGGCCTTGCAGACCAGGCCAACCTTGCCATCATCGACGAGGAGGCGGTCACCGGGCTTAGCATCCTTGGCGAGATTCTTGTACGTCGTGGATACACGGTCGTGCGTACCCTCAATCTCGTCAACGGTAATGCGCACCGTTTCGCCGGTTTCCCACATTTCCTCGTGGTTCTTGAACCAGCCCAACCGGATTTTCGGCCCCTGGAGGTCAGCCAAAATCCCGACGGCGCGGCCGGTTTCGTCGGAAGCCTGCCGAACCCACTTGTAGTTCTGTTCGTGGTCTGCGTGAACGCCGTGTGAGCAGTTCAGTCGTGCTACGTCCATTCCTGCGTCAACCAGAGCACGGATCTTTTCCGCACTGGCTACCGCCGGACCCAATGTACAAACAATTTTCGTTCTTCTATCCACGAGCACCAGGTTAGCCCGCTCCACCCGGATTAGCTACTACAAAACGGTCGAAATAAGCTTTACGGCGCCACGGCGAAAAACGAAAAAAGTCGGTGACCAGGGAAAATTATTTTCCGATACGGTCACCAAAATCACTTTTTTCCTAGATTTATGCCCGATTATGTCCGAAGTTCTTCAGGGGTCTCGCGACGGCGTGACCGCGTCCACACCAGAAAAATCACTGCGCACACGAAGCAGACGGCCGACGTGATGGTATTAATGCGGAGCCCAAACACATGCGTGGCGGTGTCCGCACGCAGAAGCTCGATCCAAAATCGACCTGCTGTGTACCCGGCAACATACAAGGCAAAAACTCGGCCGCCACCCAATCTGAACTTGCGGTCAATCCATACGATCAGAGCGGCGATGGCAAAGTTCCACAGCATCTCGTAGAGAAAGGTCGGCTGAACGACGGCGATAACGTGGCCGTTCGAATGCCCCAGTACTGGGTCCAGAACACCGTGGTCGTCGACGCGCTCAAAAATCTTTAGCCCCCAGGGCAGATCGGTGGGTCGACCATATAATTCCTGATTAAACCAGTTGCCTAGGCGTCCAATGCCCTGCGCGACCAGAATCGGTGGCGCCACCGAATCTGCAAATGGCGCCAGGGCTAGATGCTTCCATCGGAGAACCGCCCAGGCAGCCAATCCGCCGCCAATGACGGCTCCCCATATTCCCAGGCCGCCGTTGGTGATCTTCCACCAATCTCCGGGTGTTCCGTTGGGGCCCCAGTACGTGCGCCAATCCGTCGCTAAGTGGTAGAGGCGCCCACCGATAATGCCTGCTGGGACAGCGGCGAGTGCCACGTCGAGAACCACCTCGCGGTTACCGCCGCGTGCGGCATAGCGTCGCTGCGACCACAGCACTGCGCCGAGAATTCCCACGAGGATCGACAGGGCATATCCGCGGATCGGAAAACCGCCGACCATCCACACACCTTGGGAGGGTGACGGAATCGCAGCTGATAGCGTCACATCGGGCGAATGCCCACCTAGTCCCCCGTCGTGAGGAACTAGTCCGTTCTGCTGGACAATAGTGGCCTGGACGTTAGTCACCCCTAACCCCTTCGCTGAGTTCTTTCACCAACGCCTCGAACGAGTGGAGCCCATCCTTCGCCGCGCGGATAAGTGCCGAACCGACGATGACGCCGTCGGCATACTGCGCGATCTCTGCGGCTTGCTGCCCATTGCTGACGCCCAACCCGACGGCAACGGGGAGGTCGGTGTACTCCCGCACGCGATTCACAAGGTCACGAGCGCCGCTGCTTACTGATTGCTGAGCACCTGTGACCCCCATGTGCGAGGCTGCGTACACAAAGCCATCACCGGCTCCCACTGTGAGTGCCATCCGCTCAGGGCTCGTCGACGGAGCGACGAGGTAGATGGGTGCCAATCCGTGCTTGTGGCATGCCTGTGCCCAGGGCGCCGATTCTTCGGGGAGGAGGTCGGGGATGATTGTCCCCAGTCCTCCCGACTCGGCCAGCTCTTCGGCGTATCTTTCCGGGCCATACTGCAAGATCGGATTCCAGTAACTCATGACAACGCTTCGACCACCGGCGTCGGTAATCTTGCGGACAGAGCTGAGTGAATCTTTGACGCGAAAACCTGCTTTCAATGCAGCCATGCCGGCTTCCTGGATGACAGGACCGTCCATCATGGGGTCAGAGAACGGGATCCCGACCTCAATGACGTCGGCGTAGGACGCCAGGCACGCCATCAACTTGTCAGAGTCGTGCTTCGTCGGGTACCCCGAGGGAAGATAACCAATAAACGCAGCTCGTTGCTCACGGCGGGCCTGTGCGAAAACGTCGCGAAGCGCCTCTGCGGGGGAATCAGAAGAAAATGCCGCCATTAGTCCAGCTCCTCCTTGGGTTTAAGGTCAAACCACTTCGCGGCGGTATCCACATCTTTATCGCCGCGGCCCGACACGTTAACAATCAGAAGCGGGCCGTCATCTGAGTCATGATCCCAGCGATCGGCATAGACTCGCGCTGCTGCAAGAGCATGCGAAGACTCAATAGCCGGGATAATTCCCTCGGTCTTACACAAGAGCATGAACGCATCCATGGCTTGTGCATCCGTGATAGGAAGGTACGCAGCGCGCCCGACATGGTGAAGATACGAGTGCTCCGGCCCTACACCCGGATAATCTAGCCCGGCCGAAATGGAATGGGACTCGGCGATTTGGCCATCCTCATCTTCCATGAGTGCGGCGTACGAGCCCTGGAAGACACCTTCATTACCCGCAGTAATCGTCGCAGCGTGGCGGCCAGTCTCAAAACCGTCACCGCCGGCTTCGGCACCGATGAGATGAACAGAGGAATCGTCGATAAAGCGATGGAAAAGACCGATCGCATTCGACCCACCACCAACACACGCGACGACGGCGTCGGGAAGACGATTTTCCGCCTGCAGGATTTGCTCACGCGCTTCGTACCCGATGATTCTCTGGAGGTCCCGAACCATTTGGGGGAAGGGATGTGGGCCGGCTGCAGTGCCAAAGCAGTAGTACGTGTCATCGGCATGCGATACCCAAAAACGCATGGCCTCGTTGATGGCATCCTTAAGAGTCTGGGACCCGATGGTGACAGCTGTGACCTCAGCCCCCAGTAGACGCATGCGCGCAGTATTCAGGGCCTGACGCCGCGCATCCACGGCCCCCATGTAGATGTGACACTCTAAACCGAGCAATGCACATGCGGTAGCAGTTGCGACACCATGCTGGCCGGCACCCGTCTCAGCGATAACACGCTTTTTACCCATGCGTTGAGCCAACAGCACCTGGCCGAGGACGTTATTAATCTTGTGGGACCCGGTGTGGTTTAAGTCCTCCCGCTTTAAATACACCCGAGCATGGATAGCGGCGGAAAAGCACGAAGCATAATACAGTGGCGACGGCCGACCCGAATAATGGAAATGCAGGTCATTCAACTGCTCAATGTACTCAGGGTCAGTTCTCGCCTTGTTCCACGCGTCGGTAACTTCGGTAATGACCCCCATCAGGGCTTCCGGAATATACCGGCCACCGTATTCACCCCAATGGCCACGATCATCGGGCTCAGTCGATGTCGTCTCCGCGAATACATCGGCGATAGTAGGCAGGTCACTATACGGATTGCGATGAACTGATTCTGAGTTACTCACGCACACCAGTGTGCCTTATCACTCGCATAGACACGGCATCCAGGTGACGGCAGATTACTCAGCGAGATTCTTCGGACATGCCGGGTGAATGCCCGCAGCGACCAAACTCTTACACGCTAAACCGGGATTACCTGCAGTAACCAGCCCCTCGCCGACCAAGACCGCATCCGCCCCGGCACCAGCATAGGCCAGCAAATCATTGCGATCTTTCACCCCCGATTCAGCGATCTTAATGACATCCGACGGCAAACCCGGCGCGATAGTGCCAAACACGGAGGTATCGACATCGAGTGTTTTGAGGTTGCGGGCGTTGACTCCCATGACTTTTGCGCCTGCGGCAATGGCTCGCTCCGCTTCTTCTTCGGTGTGGACTTCAACGATGGCAGTCATCCCGAGGGATTCGGTGCGGTCGAGAAGCGATTCAAGCTGGGGCTGCTGTAGTGCTGCCACGATGAGGAGAATGAGGTCCGCTCCATGAACGCGGGCTTCATGAATTTGGTAGGGAGTGACAACGAAATCTTTTCGAAGGACCGGAATATCGACGGCTGCTCGTACGGCATCCAGATCAGCCAAGCTGCCTTTGAAGCGTCGTTCTTCGGTGAGGCAGGAAATGACTCTGGCACCATTGGCTTCATATTGCCGAGCGAGCTCGGCCGGTTCGGGGATCCGCGCCAGGCTTCCTTTGGATGGGCTTGCCCTTTTGACTTCGGCGATCACTCCCACACCGGGAGCAGACAATGCGGACATGGCATCGCGAGGGGTGGGCGTGTCATGCGATTGTGCTTTGATGTCCGCAAAACTGACGCGAGCTTCACGGGTTGCAAGATCGTCTAAGACGCCATCGACGATAGTGTCTAAAACCGAACTCATCTTCTACTCCTCAGCCCGTGTTACAGCGGTGTACTTAATCCTAAAGGCAGCACTGACTGGCGCATAAATCGGCACGATGATGCCTGTCTGACATTCCCCGCATATGTGGACTTTAGTTGTGCAGCCCACGACGCCGGGCTGCATCAACCGCATCGTCTTGTGTTGGGTCAACCCCAGCATCCATCGCATCCCACAGCACGCGCCCTGATTCTCTATCGTTCTCGAGGTCGGTCGCCAGTGAATCGCGCCGGGCTGAGGTGGTGTCGTATTTACTTCCTTTAACGGTGTCTATTCCTGGCCATAGGAACAGGATGATTGCACCGGCGATGGTGATAACGGACGCTATGAGGGCCAAGATGACCGCTACTTTGTGGACATCGACTCCCGTGACGACGGCCCATTCGGTCAAGGTCTGCGGATCGTTTTTCTTTTGGGTTGCTTGCCCGTTGACAAGAAGATTTCGCGCGCGTGTCGTACTTGGTGAGGTGAGGAGCACATTGAGGGGGATCCATAAGGAGGCAGCACCGATGACTGCCGACACTGCTGCGAGTATCCGTCGGCCTGTTCTCTTGAGAACCAGGGTGGCAAGGCATGCTGCAATGAGGGCAATAGCGATCGCATCAGTGCTGGGGGCCCACGTGGATCCGACCAAGGTGCGTGTTACTTCACCCTGTTTATCGTCGCTGGCATGAACGGTCATCCAGGTCATACGGGATGTTCCACCGATAGCGACTGCCCCAATCGCAACCAGGGCTAGGCCTAACCAGCGTCGCTTGGTGTGGGGAGAACTCGACGTTTCCGTGTCTGTCGGCATCGTGTTGACGGCCTCGTGTCCGTCCGCATTGGTCGGGTTTGAGGCGATTTCTTCCGACGCGTTTGCTGCTGTTGCGTCGTCCCGACGCGAGTCATGTGAACCCATTCATTCTCCCTAACGTCACCGCACTAATTCCCTATCGTCACTCATTTCCCGACGTCACCACGCTCGCCCGGTGCGCCGCCGAGTGTCCACCACGTGTCCAATAGGCTACTCAGCGCATATAGCGTCGTCACTCTTGGCCACTCGCACTCGAAGACGACGCAGCCACACCGGAAACCGGGCGGGCGACAACACGGCGGGCGACAACTCACAGAGAGCCATCAACGTCGACAATTGTTTCGGCAGCTGCCGTTGCCCGCAAAACGGCTGCAGCCTTGTTCCGCGTTTCTTCATCTTCGGCAACAGGATCCGAATCGGCGACGATCCCGCCACCGGCCTGGACATACATCGTTCCGTCTTTGAGAACCCCTGTCCTGATGGCAATTGCTTGATCGGTGTTCCCCGAAAAATCGAAATATCCGACGGTTCCGCCGTAGATGCCGCGGCGCGTGTCCTCGAGCTGGTCAATGATGGTTAATGCGCTCGTTTTGGGTGCCCCGGATAAAGTTCCCGCGGGGAATGCCGCCATGAAGGCGTCGACCGCTGTCATGTCCGGAGCCAACTGTCCCGTGACCATAGAGACCAGGTGCATGATGTGGCTATACCGCTCGATATGACGGAAATCATCGACCTCGACCGTTCCAGGGACGCAGACTTTACCCAGGTCATTGCGTCCCAGGTCAACCAGCATGAGGTGTTCGGAATTCTCTTTAGAGTCGGCAGCTAACTCGCGCTCAAGCTGGAGATCAGCTTTCCTTGTGGAGCCGCGAGGCCGAGAACCAGCGATGGGGTGCGTCGTCACCACATTGTTATCGACAGCAATCAGTGATTCAGGCGACGACCCAACAATAGTGAACTCCACCGACGAAAAGTCATCCGACGGAATATTCATCAAGTACATGTAGGGGCTGGGGTTCGAATACTTCAGCATCCGATACACATCACGAGCCCGCACATCCGTGTCAATCTCGAAGCGCTGTGACAGGACGATTTGGAAGGCGTCCCCGGCGCGAATGTGTTCTTTACACAACTCGATCCGGCGCATGTGCTCGTCGGCAGTGCGTTGGCGGCGGACTACCGGTTCAGGCGTCGTAAAACTGTTTACCATAGGTTCACGCGCTGCCTTCAGGCGCTCGGTTAATGAATCCAATCGGCGGACGGCGTCGTCATAGGCCTCGTCGACATTGTCGTCGGAACCATTGAAATTGAATGCATTAGCGATCAGCCACATCGTCCCTTCGTGGTGGTCCAAGGCGACCATGTCCGCGACAAGGAACTGCATCATTTCCGGAATCTTGAGGTCATTGTCGCAGGTATCGGGGATATCTTCGATGAAGCGAATCGCGTCGTGGCCACAATATCCCACCATTCCCGACGTCATCGGTGGCATTCCCTCGATGGGGTCGGTGTGCAATTCCTTCAGCACGGACTTCAAAGCGTCGAAGGGATTGCCTCCTGTCTGGACACCTTCAGGAGTGGTGCCCAGCCATGCTGCTTCCCCATCGCGGACGGTTAATGCCGATCTTGCTCCTGTGCCGATAAACGACCACCGTGACCAGGAACGTCCCGGTTCAGCCGACTCGAAGAGGAACGTGCCTGGCTTGTCCTGGGCCAAGGCATTGTATGCGCTGAGCGGTGTTTCTCCATCGGCTAAAATTTTGCGCGCTACGGGCACGACCCTGTGGTGAGCGGCTAATTCGCGAAACTGTTCCCGCGTCGTCGTTGTGCGGCCGGCTCCGAGATCCGGAACCCCCACGGGTGCCAACGAACGAGCAGAATCGTTCAGTTCGGCGCCGTCCTCAGGCCTTTCAGTCGTACTACCGGACTCATCGGCATGGTTTTTGTTTGACGTGGTCTCGCCATCTGAAAACTCTGCGCCCGGTGTAGAAGAATCCGCGCCGGATGTAGATGATGAATCGGTCAAAACAAGGTAACTATCGAAACACGTATGGGTTCCGGTGTGGCACGCCGCGCCCGTCTGGTCAACCTTCAACAGAATGGTGTCACCATCACAATCCAGCCGAACCTCGCGAACGTTCTGGACGTGACCACTGGTCATTCCTTTGACCCAATATTCGGACCGCGACCGTGACCAATATGTTCCCCGCCGAGTTGCCAGAGTATAAGCCAATGCGTGGTCGTCCATCCACGCCTGCATTAATACCTCTCCAGAATGTACATCCTGGACGACAGCGGGAACCAATCCCCTATCGTTGCGCTTCAAACGGGCAGCAATTGACGGGTCGAGTAGGTAGTCGGCGGGACCGGTATGCCGGACCTCATGCCCCGCCGCTGCCAACGCACTCTTAACCTCAGAAACACTCACATCACCGAAGTGGAAAATCGAGGCAGCTAACACCGCATTTGCCCCTGAATCAATGGCCGGGGGAAAATGGCTCGCTTCGCCGGCACCACCTGACGCTATGACGGGGATATGAACCACTTGGCGAACGGCGGAAATAAGCTCGCTATCGAATCCTTGCTTAACACCGTCGCTATCCATGGAATTGAGAAGAATTTCTCCGACACCTAATTCTTCACCACGACGAGCCCACTCGATCGCATCAATCCCTGCGCTCCGTGTGCCGCCGTGGGTCGTGACTTCAAAACCACTCGGTTGAGGCGTTCCGCCGTCAGGAACACGCCGGGCATCCACCGACAAGACGACACATTGTGATCCAAAGCGCTGGGAAAGTTCCCGCAACAGTTCCGGCCTCTTAATGGCCGCGGTATTGATGCTGACTTTATCTGCACCGGCACGTAATAGCTGGTCGACGTCGTCAGCGCTACGGACCCCACCGCCAACAGTGAGCGGGATAAACACTTCATCCGCAGTGCGTCGAACCACGTCCAGCATCGTTCCCCGTGCTTCCGTCGAGGCTGACACGTCGAGGAAGGTCAGTTCGTCGGCGCCCTCTTTGTCATAGCGGGACGCCAATTCAACGGGATCGCCGGCGTCGCGAAGGTTCTCGAAATTGACCCCCTTGACGACGCGACCATGAGACACATCAAGACACGGAATAACTCGGACTGCTACGGACATGAAAACGCCTTTCGGCAATAAGGTAACTATTATTCACGAACGAGATTAATGAAAGGCCACGTAAAGCAAACACGCGCTAGTAACACTAGACACGTCCAAAATGACTAACCGCTTCACGCGACGACATAAGCATCTAGCTTAGTGGTTCGAAAGGCCGCGGAACCGCATGGATCCTCGCCAGCAGCGTCGAGTGAATGCTCGGGGATCCCGCGACCAGACCAATAGTTCCAGGTGTCCAAGGCTCACCATCAAGGTTCGTGACGACGCCACCAGCGGCTTGAACTAAGCAGATACCTGCTGCGTTATCCCACAGGTTAGGGCTGAACGTCAGGGTCCCCGCAAAAACACCGCCGGCTGTAAAAGCTAAGTCGGCACCCACAGAGCCCGTCACACGCATACGCGGATATGATTCACCGATACTGAAAAGTAAATTCTGGCGATATTGCCGCGGAACGTGACCACGTCGGCCCGACAAAATAGAGCCGAAACCAATTTGGATCACTTCTGGGTCATCTTTCGGCAATGGCGGAAATGGCTCACCATTAACATGTAATGGCCCACCGCGAACAGCGCTATAAAACTGTCCCAACAGGGGTAACGACGTCAACCCAATAACTGGTTCTCCCTTATGAATAAGTGAGACCAAAATGCCACACATCGGGTTGGCGACGGTGTAATTGGACGTTCCGTCCACCGGATCGATACACCACATTGTTTCGGGCTGCTTACCGCCGCCCATGCTGTTGACCGAAACATCCCCGGAAGCCGTCGATCCACCCTTCAAACCGAATTCCTCGCCCAAAACGGGAAACCCAGTTTCTTTCACAAGTTGTTCGCAAAACTGCTGTTCTAGTGACAGATCAACGTCGGTTGCGAAATCCTAGAGATCTTCGTTCTTAATAACAGAGGGCTGGGCACCAATGTTCACACAAAAAAGATCTTCAGAAGATTTGACTAAGCGCTCGGCAATAGACAAATATGCCACCAAGTCAGAATGTTCAATCACGGTTCCGTCACCTAGCCTTTCACTACCGATAACCCGGGGAGCCTATTTCGCAGGCCCCTCAGGAACGGCTCCATCAGGAATCTTGTGCGACTGCTAATGCTTCTTCAAGGATAAAGTTCCCTGCATACAGGGCTTTGCCAATGATGGCTGAATCAATGCCCTCGTCCACGCAGGCCGCAAGCTGGCGAATGTCGTCGAGAGTTGATACTCCGCCCGAAGCAACAACAGGGGCATCTGTGGCCATCGCGACGTCGCGAAGAAGGTCAATATTGGGGCCTTCTAATGTGCCATCGCGCCCGACATCGGTAACGACGAGGCGGGATATCCCCTCCGAATCTAAGCGCTCAAGGACTTCCCACAGATTGCCGCCGTCGGAAACCCATCCTCGACCACGCAACCGCCACTCGCCGTCGATGAGCTTGGTATCCAAACCGATGGCGACGCGGTCGCCGTACTCCCCGATGATCCGACGACACCACTCAGGATCTTCCAGCGCAGCAGTGCCGATATTCACCCGTCGGCAACCAGTATCTAATGCCCTGCGCAGCGAGTCATCATCCCTGATTCCCCCGGATAATTCGATGTTAACGTCTACCCGCTCGATGACATCTTTCAGCAGTTCGTAGTTCGTACCGCGGCCGAATGCGGCGTCCAAATCTACAAGGTGGATCCACTCGGCACCAGCGTTCTGCCACGCCATCGCGGCATCAAGGGGGCGACCATACGTGGTTTCGCTCCCAGCTTCGCCCTGAACGAGACGAACAGCTTGGCCGTCGGACACATCTACTGCGGGTAATAACGTTAAAGCCATAGATGAATCATAACGGAGATCACACCTACAGCTGATAAAACTTTACAAAGTCTCCACCCAGTTGCGGAGAATCACAGCACCGACCGAACCCGATTTCTCCGGGTGGAACTGAGTCGCCCACAAGGGGCCATTTTCTACCGCGGCAATAAAACGACAGTTCTCAAGGGTGGACCAGGTCACTTTCGCTGGGGCAACGTGATCATCCGATGTCATATCCCAGTGTTGAGCCGCATAGGAGTGTACAAAGTACACCCGATCATCGGGGGTCACTCCCTCGAACATTCGAGATCCCTCGGGAATGTCAAGTGTGTTCCATCCCATATGAGGCAGCACTTTCGCTGTCAAGCGCTCCACCGTTCCTGGCCACTCACCACAACCAGGAATACTCAGCACCCCATCATCAGATATCTCTGTCGACGACACCGTCGGGTCGAGTGGTCGTCCCGTCTCTGGATCACGAATTACGTCGTCGCCTCGGCAAGAGGTCGTGGCGTCCCCGCTATCTGGGGAATCCGATACGGGGAGGGCCTCTGCTTCGTCGTGAATACCGTCGGCAAACTCGACTCCGCTATCGAAAAGGACCTGCATACCCACGCAGATGCCTAACACAGGCCGGCCACCGGCGAGGCGCTGCCCGATAAGCCGCGGACCATAGACCGAGTGCAGGCCCTTCATGCACGCTGCGAATGCCCCGACTCCAGGAACTAACAATCCGTCGGCGGCAAGAACACGTTCTGGATCAGCGGTAACCGTAACCTCGGCCCCTGCACGTTCTATAGCGCGTTCGGCGGATCGAAGGTTTCCCGAGCCGTAATCAAGGATTGCCACTGAAGGACGTGACGTGCTCTGCGCCATATTTACAGCGCCCCTTTCGTGGATGGAACACCATGGACTCTCGGGTCACGTTCGACGGCCTCGCGGAGGGCGCGGGCGACTGCCTTGTATTCAGCCTCAGTGATGTGGTGCGGATCGCGTCCATACAGAACGCGGACGTGTAAAGCGATACGCGCGTGGAAAGCGAGAGATTCGAAGAAATGCTGGTTAATCACGGTTGCATAGTGATTACCAATCACCGTATTCATCATTTCTTGAGGCTCACCGCGCGTGACACAATACGGACGCCCCGACACATCCACGACAGCCTGGGCCAGCGTTTCATCCATCGGGATAAAACTTGACCCGAAGCGGCGGATACCGGCTTTATCTCCCAAAGCTTCGTGTAATGCCTCGCCCATAACAATGGCCGTATCTTCCACGGTGTGGTGAGCATCAACGTCGATATCGCCCTCTGCTTTAACTGTTAAGTCAAAGCTGCCGTGGGTTCCCACCGCATTCAGCATGTGGTCGAAGAATGGCAATCCCGTCGAAATGTCAGTAATGCCAGAGCCGTCGAGGTTAATGTCAACGGTGATTCGCGATTCTTTAGTCTCGCGCTCACAATGGCCCCGTCGGGAGGGGAATTCTCCGCTATTTCTTTCTTGCTGGTTCAGACTCTCGTCATTGTTATTGCTCATATGGTTCACCGTAACCCGTTGTGTTCACTCGCATATTGGCCAGCCGCAGAAAGGAACTCATCATTCTCTGTCGGAAGTCCAATGGTCACCCGCAAATATCCGTCGACCCCTACATCCCTAATGAGGACTCCACGATCAAGGAACTCCTGCCACGCTGCTTGTGTGAGCTCATGACGGGATGCATCTCCATTAGCGGACGCTTCACCAGAAGAATTCGTCGACTCATCAGGAATGACTTTAAAGAAAAGGAAATTAGATTTACTCGGGACAACAGAGAAGCCCATTTCCTGCAATGATTCCTGAACCCGCTCACGTTCGCGAATTATTTTTTCCACCGAGGCTAGCGTATCGGAGGAATACCAGAGCGCGATAGTCGCAGCAGCCTGCGATAATGCCGATAAGTGGTAAGGAAGCCGGACCAACATAACAGCTTCGACAAAAGCTGGAGCAGCGACAAAATACCCCAACCGACCACCAGCGAAGTCGAATGCTTTACTCATCGTTCGGGATACGACGAGCCGATCAGGATAGTCCTTCAACAATTCACATGCGCTCGGGCCATCATCGAATTCACCATAAGCCTCATCAACAATGACGATGCCATCAACGTCCGGATCAGAAACAGCATCCATTAGGACCCGAATATTATCCAAACTTGTTGTGCCGCCAGTCGGATTATTCGGCGTCGTAATAAAGACAACGGACGGGCGGTAGTTCTTAATAGCCGCAGTCGCTTCGTCAATATCAATAGAGAAGCCACGAGCTTCTTGTCGTGGACATTCGACAAACTCCGTGTGCGTCCCCGCAGCAAGAATTGGGTGCATGGAATAACTGGGAGTAAACCCTAGTGCTCGCCGACCAGGTCCTCCAAAGGCCTGCAAGAGCTCTTGAAGAACCTCATTGGACCCATTAGCAGCCCATATATTGTCTTCAGTCACTGCTACACCGGTTTGTCCCGACACATACCGCGCAAGCTCCTGGCGCAGGATAATGGAATCACGCTCGGGATAACGGTTAAGCCCCGACGCCACCTTTTCCACTTCTTTAACGAGATCGGCAACTATTCGTGGCGAAGGAGGATACGGATTCTCGTTCGTGTTTAACCTGACGTCGAGCTCTAATTGCGGCGCCCCGTACGCGGTTTCCCCGCGGAATTCTTCACGCAGAGGTAGGGCATCAAGCGTGACATTTCCTCCTAATGTGTGGGTCTTATCGGTGGTACCGTCTTCACCGCTGCCACGTGATAATTTTTGATCATCATTCGTCGGTGCCACTATGTACTCTCCCCTTTTCTATCGACGTATGGTTGTGAAAAGTATTTCGCTACTCCGGTCGATACGGCTTTTTATTCGTTAGGGTTACTTATTCCCGGCTGTAAGGTCCTCGAACCGTGCACGTACTGCTTCTCCATGCGCCGGAAGCTGCTCTGCATTTGAAAGAGCGACGATAGTATCGGCCGTGCCTTTAAGCGCAGCTTCATCGTATTCAATAACGTGAACCGACTTAACAAACGTATGCGTCGATAAACCGGAGCTGTACCGCGCCGATCCCGACGTGGGAAGAACATGGTTTGATCCAGCGGCGTAATCCCCCAGCGGAACTGGTGAGAAAGGCCCGACGAAAATGGCCCCCGCATTACGGATCTGAGCTGCATCCTCACGGGCGTTGTGAGTCTGAATTTCGAGATGCTCGGGTGCATAAGCATCAGCCACCCGAATCGCAGCAGGTATATCGTCGACAAGAATGATGCCAGATTGCTTACCTTGTAATGCCTGAGCAACACGATCGGTATTCCGGGTAATTGAATACCGCTTCTCTACTTCTTCATCGACCTGCTGGGCGAATGGCGCGGAATCCGTAATCAGAACGCTGGCCGCCATCGGATCATGCTCCGCTTGGCTAATGAGGTCATAGGCGACATGAACCGGATCAGCAGTGGAATCGGCGATAATTGCTATTTCCGTCGGCCCCGCTTCCGCATCAATTCCCACGACGCTACGACACAAGCGCTTCGCTGCGGTGACGAAAATGTTGCCCGGCCCGGTCACCATGTCAACCGGCACCAATGGATCATCTGCCTGCTCGTCACCATAAGCCATGAGAGCTATTGCCTGTGCGCCGCCGACAGACCACACTTCATCCACACCAAGAAGTCCACACGCAGCAAGAATCGTCGGGTGCGGCCATCCACCACATTCTTTTTGCGGAGGAGAAGCAACGACGAGTGAACCGACCCCTGCTTCCTGCGCCGGCACAACATTCATGATGACACTCGACGGATAAACGGCCTGCCCACCGGGGACGTACAACCCGACTCGCCCGACCGGGATGAATTTTTCCGTCACCACGCCGCCCTCGGTGACAGAAATAACGTTATCGCTGGGCTTAATCGCAGCGTGGACCCGCCGAACGCGCTCGATGGCGTGCTCTAATGCCTCCCGCACGATGGCATCCAGGGAGTTCACAGCGTCGGTGATCACGTCGCGAGGAACTCGGATACTCTCCGGTACGACACCATCGAACCGCTGCCCGTACTCTTGCGCAGCCGCCACGCCATCTTTCTTGACGGACTCAACGATGGGCTGAACTGTCGGGATCACGGAATCGATGTCGGTCCCGCCGCGAGGCAAAGTGGCACGAAGTTCAACAACGGTGGGGTTGGTTCCACGCATGTCGGTTAGGGAGAGCATTGAAATCCTTCGGTTCTGCCGAGGCCTAGGAGACGGCCATTACTGCTTCTTTCGTGTAATGCTAATCTACCGCGCTACTGTGACGCTCAAGAGAAGGTACTTCATCAGGAAAGTCCCCCTTTCCGACGACAGCTGCGCACCAATATGTCAATGACGCCAATAGCGGTGGAACAGCAAGAGCCGCCCCTGGAGTGATGTGAGGCGCCCACGTAATCGTTTGGCCGGAATGGACATCGTCGACATCCGGAATTGGGTGCAAGCTGGACGCGACAGCGTTTCCCAACTCGATAAAAATAATTCCTCCGAGCACCGCCACGATGGCTAGAAGCCATATCATGAGCGGGCCACGCGAACGTGGTGCCCATCCCCACGCGGCCAGGGCGCTCCCCAACGACAGCACAAAAAGGCCGGCAACGAGGGCTACAAGACCGGTGAACTCTCGTCCATCTTGAGTCGGATCGGTCGACAGATAACCGCTATCTACGGTGGCGGTGGTCGTCGGAATGAAAATTCCCCATACGCAGCCGCCCACGGCGAAGACAGCAAGGATAGCTATCAAAACTATCAGGGCTCGGCGATACCGATCAGAACGTAACACCGGAACCATTATAGGGGTGGCCACGATAATGGGGATGTGTGGTCAATTCAGCGATGGGGATCGAGAAGAACAGAATCTAGCTCCCCGTGCCTCGAGCAGACCGCAGTCCATCCATCTGGACGAACCTGAACCACCATTCTCCTACCGCACAACTGGCAAAACCGCGGAGCTTCGAGTCCCGCCCTCATGGAGGGCGAATAGTGGGGAGTCTCGCCGGTACTGAGTTCAGTGCCGGTGAAGGGATCGTACAGAGGGGTGTCGCCAGCGATGATGGCATCCGCCAACTCGGTAGAGGCAATTTTACGGGGCCGACGCCGAACGGGCTTCTTCTTCGGTACTCCCTCGCGGGCAGTGGTTACTTCCGACATTGCGCCACCTTAGACAGTCGCATTCAGAGCTTTAATCGGCAGGTGCAACCGGTTGAGCATGTCGACGTCGGTTTCCTGGGGGCGACCCAGCGTCGTCAAGTAGTTACCGACGATGATCGCGTTAATGCCGCCAAGGAGGCCTTTTTCTGCGCCCAAGTCGCCCAGGGTGAGCTCGCGTCCGCCGGCGAACCGCAGAATGGTCTTGGGCAGTGCCAAACGGAAAGCACCAATAGTTTTGAGCGCTTCGTTTGATTCCATGACCGGACGGTTGCCAAAGGGCGTGCCGGGGCGAGGATCAAGGAAGTTCATGGGGACTTCGTCGGGGCGGAGTTCAGCCAATTGAGCAGCGAACTCTGCGCGTTACTCAACGGTCTCCCCCATTCCCACGATGCCGCCACAGCAGACTTCCATGCCTGCATCACGGACCATCTCGCAGGTTTCACGGCGCTTCTCCCAGGAGTGGGTTGTTACCACGTGGGGGAAGTAGCTCTTCGCGGTTTCCAGGTTGTGGTTGTAGCGGTGGACTCCTGCCTTCGCCAGGCGTTCCACTTGCTCTTTGGTGAGAATACCGATGGAAGCAGCAACTTCGATGTCGACTTCTGCCTTAATCGCCGCGATGGCCTCTTCGAGCTGGCTCATCAGGCGCTCGTCGGGTCCTTTGACGGCGGCAACGATACAAAACTCCGTCGCGCCCGTCTTTGCTGTTTGCTTAGCAGCTTCCACAAGGGCCGGAATATCGAGCCACGCCGACCGGACGGGCGATTCAAAGAGCCCCGACTGTGCACAGAAGTGGCAGTCTTCCGGGCACCCACCCGTTTTCAGGGAAATAATTCCTTCTGCCTCAACTGCATCGCCACACCAGCGCAGCCGAACCTCGTGCGCCAGAGCAAGGAGTTCGTCGATACGATCGTCGGAAATCGTCATCGCCCGAACAATTTCGGGTTGAGAAAGCCCTTCCCCACGCTCAAGGACTTTTTCGCGGACCAGGTCCAAAATGTCTTGTTCGGCCGAGGCTGTATCAGTGCTGGTGGCCGACTGACTCGTTCTTGTCTGTTGCGTCGTGTTCTCCGACATAATGCTGTACCTCCATAACCGTGGTGATTCTCCGGATAACCACCATCGTTGTGTTCAAGGTTATTCCATTCCTGAACACTGTTCAATGAGACACAGCAAGGGGGTAATTTCTAGTCAGAGCAGACTTTCCACTGACCATCTTCCTTGGTGAACAACATCGTCCCCGTCGAGGTCGCACCATTGAACGTGGTGTTCACCGAAGCAGTCGCCCGGTCACCGTCGACTTTGATGTTGGAGATGTTATTAAATTTCGGGATCGACCCAGCTAAGCCCATCTTGTCAATCGACTCATTGGGCAGAGAATTGATGTTCTCGTCAGAGAACACTTCCGGATGAGCGGCAATGCGATCCCTGCATGTATAGGCTTTCGTGCTTTCGTAGTAGTGGCGCACGGTTCCGGAGGTATCTCCGTAGTGGCCGAGGGCATCTTTAATGCTCTCGACGTCTTGTTCACTACCGGGCTTTCCGTTGATCGGCTTGGGCCCACTTGACGGGGTTTCGTTGGAGTCTGGAACGGTGGGGATATCCGCACCGAGTTTCGCACCGCCGGACTGCTGATCCCCCGCGGCGTTATCTGATTGTGTTGCGGGCGGCTGTGTTGTTTCAGCAGACGATGCGGGTTTCGTAGAAGAACTACTCGATGATGCCTGAGCTGCCGAAGAACTCGTTTCATCATCCGACGATGACCCGTGTGAACAAGCGGCTAATGCCCCACATAGCGATGCAGTCATGAGCGCGGCCCCCCAACGACGTACCTGCGCACGAGACTGTCCCCTTTTATCGCCCTGATTCGCAGCCTGTACCTCATCTGCTTCTGACAACACTACATCTGGCACGACACATAGCTCCTTTACCACTAAGATACCGCGGTCATTCTACCTTTCCCGCTAGTAATATCCGCATATTCCCCAAAGCTTCCAGGGTTCTCACAGAATTTTGACACCTTAACGCGACACGTCCACTGGTGACACTAGCTAGCCGACGCCGAACACCCCGGCGACGATTGCCGTCGTTGCGAAAAACTACGCTACTTTGCTCGAAACGCAGTCCACGAACGGTTTATCTTTGAAGGCATGCAGCTCACAACGACGGCGATCATCACGAGTGCTCTAAACATTCTGCACGAGTACGGGTTAGGAGACCTCACGATTCGGCGTCTCGCCCGCACCTTAGACGTCGCCCCAGCTGCACTGTACTGGCATTTTCCCAACAAGCAGACCCTCCTCGGTGGGGTGGCTGATGAGCTTCTTTCCCCTCTGGATGATCTTAAGGAGCGACTTCTTAAGAGCGTCGATGACGGCGAAGCATCGCAGGATTCCAGATTATCGGGATTATCGGAACCCGTATCGGCGACGACATCGCAGCCCCCTCGCCCTCAGTGGTATCGACATGCGTATATATTCTGCGCCGGCTTTTACCGACAATGCATCTGTTGTCGGGACGCTGCAGACCTCATATCCGCAGCACTACCAGCGGGAATGGTAACCAACGATCCTATCGACGCATTGTCACAAATCCTACGTTCTTCCTTGCCTGATGACAGTGAGAGCGAAATCCTCGATGGTTCAACAACGCTCATCTCCTTCATCCTTGGTCTCGCTATCCGTGAGCAAACAGCGGCGGAGGCGTCGAAAATTGTTGCTTCCTCAGTGTTTACTGCCGACGATGACCACGATGGAAACGGCGACGAACCATCCCAAACAGACGACGATGCTTCTTCCGCATCAAGCCATCCACGTGCTCCTGAGTGGGACGAACTTCTGGCACACAACACCGCGAACATTGACGCGTGGAGAGCACTGCTCAGCGCAAGCGCAAATGCAGGATTACGAATCATCCTCGACGGAATAGCTCAATCTCACGCGGGGAAATCATGGTTTGTCCACCCTCCCCGCTAAAATTAACGTCATGACAAATACACAGGAGCAGGCTTCCGAGAAGATCGTCGATAATGACCACGAGGCCCCAACGATATCCGGGCAAGCGACTTCTCCAACCACAGATGACGCCACAGCCAACGATGGATCGTCGGCGACATCCTCCGATAACGCACCTGACCCCGTCGTATGGCCAGGAAACTCATACCCTCTGGGGTCGACATACGATGGCTCAGGAACAAACTTTGCTCTGTTCTCAGAGGTCGCCGACAAGGTAGAACTCTGCCTGATTGACAGTGATGGTACCGAGACGCGCATTGAGATGCGAGAGGTCGACGCCCACATTTGGCACTGCTACCTACCTGGAATTATCCCAGGACAACGCTACGGTTACCGCGTTCATGGCCCGTGGGATCCACATCAGGGCCTTCGCTGCGACCCGTCAAAAATCCTGCTCGACCCCTACGCAAAGGCTTTTGATGGGAAATTCGACGGCGACGCTTCCCTGTTCAGCTATGACATCGATAACCCCGATGAACGCAATACCGACGACAGCTTGGGCCACACCATGTTGTCCGTCGTCATCAACCCCTACTTCGATTGGGGGTCTGATCGGCTACCACGGCACCCGATGAACAAGACCGTTGTTTACGAAGCTCACGTCAAGGGTATGACCATGACGCACCCTGACGTGCCCGAGAATTGTCGCGGTACCTACGCTGGCCTTGCTCACCCCTCGATCGTCAAGTACCTCAAAGACCTTGGTGTCACGGCGATTGAGCTGATGCCCATCCACCAGTTCTATCAGGATGATCGGCTCCACGAGCTCGGTCTCAGCAATTACTGGGGATACAACACCTTCGGCTTCTTGGCACCTCACCAAGACTATGCAGCTGCCAAGAAAACCGGCGCCGCTGTTTCTGAGTTCAAGAACATGGTGCGGGCCTTCCACGACAATGACATCGAAGTCATTCTCGACGTCGTCTATAACCACACGGCGGAGGGCAACCATATGGGGCCGACGCTGAGCTTCCGGGGTATCGACAACGCGGCTTATTATCGCCTGGTCGATGATGACCGTCAGCACTATATGGACTACACGGGTACGGGAAATAGCCTGAATGTCCGGCATCCCCACACGCTGCAATTGATTATGGATTCGTTGCGGTACTGGGTTACCGAGATGCATATTGACGGATTCCGCTTCGATCTTGCGTCGACACTGGCCCGCGAGCTCCATGATGTCGATCGACTGTCAGCGTTCTTCGACCTCGTGCAGCAAGATCCTATTGTGAGCCAGGTCAAGCTGATCGCCGAACCTTGGGATGTGGGCGAAGGCGGCTACCAAGTCGGAAACTTCCCCGCCATCTGGTCAGAATGGAACGGAATGTACCGGGATACTGTCCGGGACTTCTGGCGCGGCGAGCCTGCGACCTTGGGTGAGTTCGCTTCACGCTTGACGGGATCGTCGGATCTCTACGCCGCAAATGATCGACGTCCGACCGCGTCGATTAACTTCGTGACCGCGCATGATGGGTTCACCCTCCATGACCTCGTTAGCTATAACGAGAAACACAACGAGGCTAATAAGGAAGACAACCGCGACGGAGAATCTCACAACCGATCGTGGAATTGTGGCGTTGAAGGCCCCACGGATGATCCCGACATTATCCAGCTGCGAGGCCGTCAAATTCGGAACTTCTTGACGACGCTGCTGCTCAGCCAGGGCACGCCCATGATCTGCCACGGCGATGAAATGGGACGTACGCAGAATGGCAACAACAACGTCTACTGCCAAGATTCGGAATTGTCGTGGGTGGATTGGTCCCAGGCAACTGATAATAAAGATCTGATCGACTTCACTCGACGGTTAATCGAGCTTCGTAATGATCACCCCGTGTTCCGTCGTCGGAGATTCCTTGCCGGTGGCCCGTTGGGGTACGACGTGCAAGATCGCGATATCGCGTGGATGACGCCCGCCGGAACGCTCATGACGACGGCCGACTGGGACCACGACTTCGGACGGTCTCTCATGGTTCACCTCGGCGGAGAAGCGATTGCTGAACCCGACGAGCAAGGGCAAAAAATCTTCGATGATTCATTCATCTTGTGCTTCAACGCACACCACGAGCGGATAGATTTCACTCTTCCAAAAGATGATGCAGTGAAGGCATCGCGAGATCCAGAAGACACGGATCCTTCGCGCCTCTGGAGCGTCGTCGTCGATACATCACTGCCCACCGGATTCTCCGAAGATGATCCCGATGTCTATAAGCCCGAATCAACCGTTCCCGTTGAGAGCCGATCTGTTGTCGTGCTGTGCCGCCGGCGCCGTCACTCGGCATAACATTCGACATAAGGCTACCTGCCATCGCTCGGCGTAAAACTGGTTAGAGTGGAGTGCATCATGACGAATTCCGACACTGATATTTCTTCCCCGGGAAATGAAATCCCAGCTGACGCTAGTTTTTCGCAAATTCAGGCTGACGATGAGACGACGCCCGCTGAGTATGTTGCCGCAATCCCGATCCTCGGGGGAACGGCGTATATCAGTGAAAGTGGGGTCACTATCTCACGAATTCCCGCTGCACAGATTTATCTTGACCCGGAGACGAAGATAGATCGGGATTCAATTCGTGGTTGGTCACGGACCGACCCCACCCCACTTGAACCGGGCTTTATTGACCTATTTTTGGATGGCACCCCCCCGATATCGCGAGAGCGCTCGCGATTCGCGCCTAACGCTCTCCGATTTTCACCGGCTCACTCCGTCGACACATCCATTATTGATTTCGCGAATGAAGCCCTCACTGCGATGCAGGCGGATGACTTAGAAAGCTTGCGTCGCATAGCACGGGCCGTTTCTCATCAGACGGATTCGCGGTCGGCATTTGGCGGCGCAGGTGGTACCGGTGCACGGGGCAACAGCACAGCCGGTCCCAGCTCAGAAGGCAACCAAGCGAAATCAGCTGAGAAGAAACAGGATGATAGTTCTGCCGCACCGGATAACGATGCTCAGCGCAGCAATGTTCTTCAGCCTGCCGATGGCACATTAGATTCACGTCCGCCCTCGTTTATTGCTTTTGACGTCGAAACGGCGAACGAAGCTAATGGTTCGATATGCCAATTCGGTGTCGTCGTGTATCACGAGGGGAAAGAAGCTGAATCCCACACGTGGCTGTGCCAACCGCCTTCGGCCTGGCCAGATTTCACGCCGGCGACCACCGCGATCCATGGGATTACCCCTGATAGAGTCGCCAATGAGCCGTCATGCCATGACCGGTTGGAGCAACTTGCAGAGCTCCTCGGGAAAGAAAACCTCCCCATCGTCGCTCACAATGCCAAGTTCGATATGGTCGCGCTCCGGGACGCGGCTCGGGCAGAGAAAGTCGACATTCCGAACATTACTTTCGCCTGCACCTACCTCCTTGCACGCGCGCTCCACCCCGAGCTTCCGAATTATAAATTGACGACGGTGGCTCAATCGGCGGGTTCAGACGCATTTCATCATCACGATGCCCTGGCAGATGCCCGCGCGTGTGGCGAAATCATGCTGAGTTTGTGCGGAATTTCTCCTCGCGACACTGAGCCGCCATCAGACGTCCAATCGATGGCGGAGGTCGTCGAATCGGCGGGCTACACGTTCGGAACAGTGAAAGACAATTCGCTGTCACTTTTCCGGAAACCGCGACGGTCTCGGTCGGATCACCAGCAGTCATCACGAAATGGGAAAACGCGGGGGAGCCGTGGCCCTTCCAACTGGGAATCCGTTGCTACTCCTCGTGATATTCCTGAGACGAATACCGACGCCGACCCGAACGGACCGCTCTTTGGTAAAAACGTGACGTTGACTGGTGAATTCTCTCCCCTGGATAAGGGACAACTGTGGCAAGCGATCGCTCAGGCGGGCGGAACCGTCGGCAAGAATGTGACAAAGAAGACGACTCTCCTTGTCTGCGGGGAATGGAATGGGAAGACGTCGAAACAGAAACGTGCTGAGGAGCTTCAGGAAAAAGGGCAAGAGATCGAGATCTGGAATCAAGGCCAGCTTCTCGATGCACTAGATATCAATTAAGTATCGACACCTGATTCCATGTTTTCCTTCGAGGAGGTTCTTCAGGCTCACGATTGAGACGCGGGGATCGAGGGCCGGAACCTTACCATCGAAGCCGGAAAAGGGATGGATTGAGCCGCATAGCCTGGGTTACACCCCATATAGCCCTGTGAGGTTCGTCACAACATTTTCTTATGCTTCACGATGCCCGAATAGGGCGATAATGTGCCCGATTAGTTGCGATTAGCTACGGATGGACATTACTGCACGTAAACGAACTGAGACTCGTCGCAAACTCCACTTCCGCCCTTATCCCACTGTCATAAAAGGCGGACACAACGATGAAAATTCGCCAGAAATGGTCGCAATTTTTTGTCCGATCGGTGTTCATTCAGACATTTTCGGGCTACCATAGAGCGCGACAGATGATCTCCCACAAATAACGGAGAACGTCTACACGACATCGACGTTGCCCATGATGGCAACATAGAAGGAGTTGTAATGAACCAGGAGCAGGCCACTCGCATGACTGAGGCCAAGGGCTTCATCGCTGCCCTTGACCAATCCGGCGGATCCACCCCGAAGGCGCTTCGCGCTTACGGCATCCAGGATGACGCATATTCCTCTGATGCCGAGATGTTTGATCTTGTCCACGCTATGCGTAGCCGTCTGATTACCTCTCCATCCTTCACCTCTGAGAAGGTACTCGCAGCCATTCTGTTCGAGATGACGATGGACCGCGAGATTGAAGGCATTCCTACCGCCCAGTACCTCTGGGAGAAGAAGGGTATCGTTCCGCTTCTCAAGATCGACAAGGGTCTGGCCGACGAAGAAAACGACGTTCAGGTCATGAAGCCCATGCCTGAGCTCGATAAGCTCCTCGACCGTGGCGTCGAGAAGGGCATCTTCGGCACCAAGGAGCGTTCGGTTATTAACGCTGCTAACACTGAGGGTATCCAGGCTGTTGTTGACCAGCAGTTTGAGATCGGTAAGCAGGTCCTGGCCAAGGGCATGGTTCCGATCCTCGAGCCCGAGGTCACCATCTCCATCGACGACAAGAAGGAAGCTGAAGAGCTTCTGAAGGCTGCCCTTCTGAAGGGGCTGGATGACATCCCTGAGGGCCAGCAGGTCATGATTAAGGTCTCGATCCCGACCGTCGATAACTTCTACGAAGACCTCATCAACCACCCGAAGGTTATGCGTGTTGTAGCGCTGTCCGGTGGTTACGAGCGTGACGACGCTAACGAGCGCCTTTCCCGCAACAAGGGTCTCATCGCATCGTTCTCTCGTGCTCTCCTCGAGGGACTGACCGCTGATCAGTCGCAGGAAGAGTTCGACAAAACCTTGGCTACCACGATTGATGGTATTTACAAGGCTTCGGTCGCAGGCTAATAGCGACAAAACCAGGGCTAACCCAGCTCATTGGTGATGGAATTCCGGGTGGCAGTGTAGCTGTCACCCGGTTTTTCTATGCGTGGAAGTGTCACAGCGCAGTAGTGCCACGCAGTGTTACATCGCCACCTCACAAAGACCCTCGCCACATATTGAGGTCACCGGGAACCACACGGTGGTCGCGTCGTCAATAAGAAGCATGACACCTCATCAGGCAACTGCTTCGCTTCTTCCTTCCCGTCCCGCCTCGTCATTCGATGTAGACAAAACACGCTCGAGCACTGAGACACTGAGCAGCTCACCGGTCGATGCGCCCATGCAGAGTCATCAACTCGAACTCCAACCACTGACTCAGGTCTCGCAATACCGCGACGCGCTCGTTCACCTCGGTGCAGGTCTTGTAGCCCGGCTCACTGATAAACACGGGACGCCCGTCGACCGCGATAGCCTCACGTACCCGGCGAATCACGCGTGGGGTAGCGCAGCAGATAATTTCCTGGAGTTCTTCTCTACGGAAAAAGGCCTGCGAATCCACTACCGCTCTCTTGACACCACTATTCCAGGTGCAACGGGGTGGGAACTCCGCACACCGCCCCCACCCCCACTAAATATCGATAGGTGCAACGATTCATCGCCGCAGCTGAAGGCATCAGTTCGTTCTCGCGGCCAGAGCACCATGACGCGTCCGCAACCGAATGAAGACCAGATAGTCCCCAACGCTCATGCATGGCTGAGCCATCCTATCCTCATGCGAATTCTCCGGGACTACCTCTATAAACAATGGTCTCGTCCCACGGTGATCGGGTGCATCAATAACGGGAATCTCATCGCCATCCCCATTAACAACACACCGTCCCTTCTCCGCGCCCATCGATGGTTAAAACACCATTGGTCCGATAGCACGTTTGAGGTCTTCCGCCAGCTATGGAAGATTGACAACCGTTTTCCCGAGCCCTGGGTCTTTCCAGAAAAGCAAGTACAGTGGAATCCTGAATCGAGCTGTAGCCAGACTGGGCCCGTTCCGGGCACAATCCGCGCGAGCGACAGCGCTCTGTCGCGTCACACGACCTACATGCCGACACCGCCTAGCAGCTATTACGGTGTTCGAGACCACTAAAGCCGTGGACATCAACCACTCCACGGGATAATGAGGAAAGAGGTAGACCATGCCACGCCGTTCACTCTCAGCCACGTACCGGCTGCAATTGCGCGGCCCGGATGCCGATCCGCACGGGCGGTCTTTCACCTTTGCCGACTCGAAGGCCATCGTGCCGTACCTCAACGAACTGGGCGTCTCTCACCTCTACCTCTCCCCTATCCTGACCGCCCCATCGTCGTCGAACCATAATTACGACGTCATCGATCCCACCGAAGTCAATCCCGCCCTGGGGGGACGCGAGGGATTCGAGGAATTAGCTCAGGCAGCGCATGAGGAAGGGTTGGGAATCATCATTGACATCGTTCCCAATCACTTGGGTATCGATGTACCGAAGGATAATCCGTGGTGGTGGGATGTCCTCACCTACGGGGAAGAATCACGATTCAACTCGTATTTCGATATCGATTGGTCCCCCGGCAACGGGGCCGACGGAAAGCTAGGCATCCCGGTTCTCGGCAGCCCCGACGACGTCAATGCCATCACTATCGTCCCCGTCGACGAGGACAACGCACCTGCTCATGTAGAAGGGAGCGGTGAACCCTGCCGATTCCTCCTGGACTACTACGGCAACTACTTCCCAGTTCGCCCTGGTACAGAAGGAGACGACCCCCTCGACGTCCTCTCAAAACAGCGCTATGCCCTGCGGTATTGGCGCGATGGGGTCATCGGCTACCGTCGTTTCTTCTCTGTGAACGGCCTCGCGGGGATCCGACAAGAAGATCCCGTTGTCTTCGAGCACACACACCGCGTACTGCGGGAACTCATCGCGGCGGGCTTTATCGACGGTGTCCGCGTCGACCATCCTGACGGGCTCGCCGACCCATTCGGTTATTTGTCACGTCTTCGTGGCCTGGTGGGTGATCACCGCTTACTCCTCATCGAAAAGATTCTCGGCAACGCCGAGCCTTTGGATCCGCGGCTCGACGTCGACGGAACGACCGGTTACGACGCGCTTCGTGAACTCGACGGCATCTTTATCAACCGTGCTGCCGAAAAGGGCCTAGGTGCTATCGCGCAGGAGAGGTCCAAATCGACCTGGGATTCCGACAGTTATGAGTCCGCCATCGTCGCTCTGAAACGCGATGTCGCAACAAATGAGCTGGCTGCAGAGGTGCGCCGACTGGCACGCGCCATCCGGCATGACAACTGGTCAACCATCGGTAGGGATGTCACCGATGAGGAACTGACGCTGACCGTCACCGACGTTGTTGCTCATATGCCGGTTTATCGTGCCGATTACCTATCATTTTCGCGATTAACCTCCACTGTAATCCGGAAGATGGCCCACGATAACCCCGAGCGGAGCGCGGCCCTCGACCTCATGACGGCAGGTCTCATGAGTTATGGGGAGGCCTGGACGCGATTCGCCCAAGTGTGTGGTGCAGTCATGGCGAAGGGGGTTGAAGATACTGCCTTCTATCGCGCGTGCCGTTTAATCGCTCTTCAAGAGGTAGGGGGTTCACCTGGTCTTTTCGGTGTGTCAGCGGCGGAATTCCATCTTCTTCAGTCCGAACGGGCAAATTTGTGGCCACGGTCCATGACGACCCTGACAACCCACGACACGAAACGTGGTGAAGATACCCGGGCGCGGATTATCGAGCTCACTGAAGTACCCGATGACTACCGGGAGTTCCTGGTCGGATTAGACACCCGCGCTCCTGCTCCGGATCCGGCGACATCCCTGTTCTTGATTCAGAACATTATCGGCGTGTGGCCGTCGTCGGGTCGGATCGACTCACAACTCATTGATCGACTTCATGAATACGCCACCAAGGCTGTGCGCGAAGCCGGCCTGCACACCGAGTGGACCGACGTCAATGAAGAATTCGAAAAGTCCATCCACGAATGGATTGACTCGCTGTTCACAGAAGAAACAGCAGAATTCATTACCAGCTTTGTGCAAAAGATAGCTTCATCTGGGCATATCGTTAGTCTGTCACGGAAACTGCTTCAGCTCCTCGCCCCCGGGATACCTGATATTTATCAAGGCACCGAGTTCCCCGAAGACAGTTTGGTCGATCCCGATAACCGCCGTTTCGTCGACTACCACTTACGACGGGCCGCGTTGGCAGAAATCCGCGAGACTGTGGGGCTCGGCGCTCACGGGTCATCACCCAACGGCCCTAGCGTCGACGATATCCTTCTGCTTCCTGATTCCCAGGCCCGCAAGATCGCGGTCACGGCTGTGGCACTAGCGGTCCGGCGCGAACGCCCGTATAGCTTTATCGGAGGGTCCTACGTCCCCGTTTTTGCACAGGGCCCAGCAGCTCATCACGCCATAGGTTTCGCACGAGGTAGCCGCCATACCGACGTTGACGTCGTCGTTCTGGTCACGCGAAAGCCACTCGAACTCGAACAATCTGGTGGGTGGAAAGACACGACCCTATCCCTTCCCGCCGGACGGTGGACCGACCGGTTTACGGGTGAACGGTACAGCGGCGACATTGCTCTCGCGGACCTCTTCCACCAGCATCCATACACCGTTCTTGTTCGCGACACACCGTCATTGCCCGACGAATCTCCGCGTTAAGTTCTAGCCCGACGATGTACTGTCCATAACGGGTCACCCGTCGTCACGGATCATACGAAAGGAACCTTTACTCAACCTTGTCCCACCGCCACCACAAGCTTCCCAAGGAAACCTCGAAGCAGCGCGAGGCACGAAAGAAATACGCGACATGGACCTCCGCGCACCCACTTGCCGCGAAGCAATTCGCTCGAACGATCGAGGATCTCCTTGGTGATTCCGGAATAGCTTTCGACGCCGTCACTGCTCGAATCAAAGCGCTACCCAGCCTCTTAGACAAGGTAGAGAAGAAAACTGCTACCGGTGAGTGGTTCTTCCCCCACGGATTCGATGACGCCTACGACTTTATTGGCGTGCGGGTAACAACTTTTCACTCCACTGAGATCCCGGAAATCCGGCGCGTACTCGAACAGCACTTTCAGATCGACCGTGTCGTCGACAAAGCAGCTGAAACCCGAATAGCTGGTGGGTTCGGTTATGGTTCTCTCCATCTCATCTGCCGGATCCCAGATATCACCTCTGACTCCACCAATATTCTGATTCAAGAATTAGCCGAATATTCAGGGCAAATGATGGAAGTTCAAATTCGAACTGTCCTTCAACACGCGTGGGCCGAGTTCGAGCATGATGTCCGCTATAAAGGGCCAAATACGGGAAGCGATCCACGAATCGATCGGGCATTCACTCTTGCCGCTGGTCTTATCGAACTAGCCGACCAGCAATTCGACCAAATCGCGTCCATTGCCAACCAGACTCCCCGAGCAACGGATAGCTCCGACGATGCGACGCTCTCTCCGGAAATCCTGCCGGGCGTGCTGACCGTCATCCTTGGGCCGCTTTTCCCCCGCTCAAAAAGCGAATACTACCGCTACGCGTACGCCATGTTGGCTGCCCACGGCATTACCGACGTCGGTGGTTTACGCGAGCTACTGTCCGACGACCTCGCCGAAGCGGTCAGGTCGGTCATGCACCCAGATTTTCCTCCAGGGCAAGTCCGCATGGTCGACGATGTCCTCCTGGCACGATACGGGCGGGACCACATCAAGAAAACCGTCGATATCGGGGATCACGGCGAGACACGATCGGGCCGCTTGGGCAACCGGTGGAAAAAACTTCTTGATGCCGGACTAGGCGCGGCAAGTAAATCGTAGTCTCATCGTTATCGTTAGATAATCTGAGGAACGGTGGGTCACCGCTATACTCGCCACATCACAGAAGGAGCAGAAAGATGAAATTCCGTGCACAAGACGCCATCCTGATCCTTATTTCAGCGATCTTTTCCCTAGCGTTCTTCCCACCCAAGTGGGCACTGGTTGTTTTTATCCTCCTTGTGCTCGTCGCCGTTGGGCTCAAGTACTGGAGTGAGCGAGAACAATAAACTAAGCGCCCATATCCCATCGCACCTATTCTAATCCGGTCTTTACCGACGACCCCGCAGCTTCTCCATCTGCCGACGCTCTTTCTTCGTCGGTCGACCAGCACCACGATCCCGGCGCGGCATGGACGCAAGTATTTCGGGTGACGGTGGTGGCGGGGAATGGTCGATATAGCACTCTCGCGCTACGGCTGCGCCTACACGTTTGGTGGGAGTTTTGACGACTTCGACAATGAATTCCCGGTGATGTGACCATGCGCGGACAGTGTCGCCAGGGACGACTGTTTGTGCCGGTTTGATTTGTTTGCCGTTGACTTTGACGTGGCCAACACGGACTGCGCTGGTGGCAGCGGTGCGGGTTTTGTATAGGCGGACAGCCCACACCCATATGTCGGTACGAACAGCTGAGGTGTTGTCCGCTGCGGAACTGTGTTTCGTGGGTGACATGACCAGGCTTTATGTCCACGTATCTTCGTGCTTGAGGATTCTCATGACTTTGTAGCCATCCCATGCTCCAGCGGCAACGATGAGCATGCTGACGATAATGAAGAATGTCGAACTTGCTACTGCGCTGGTAATCAGCGCGATAATTCCGACACCGGCGAAGGTGGCACCGCGAGCGGAGTATTTTCTCACATCAGCTTTACGTTGTGCGGGTGAGGCTGCGACGTATCGATCAACCTGAGAACTCATGCTTACACTCTAGCGAAGAAATGGTCACCCGATTTTTGATAGTGCCCAAGGGACGGACAGGGGGTTTGGCATGCTCATGGCTGTTCCGAGTTCCTCCTGAAGAACCTGAGTGCGGCCTTCCTGCGCTACGTCGAGTGAGCTGAACACAGGGTCATGGAGAAATGCCTCGCTTTTGCCTGCATAATCAATGACGAAAAGCTTGTCGAGACCTCGAAAGATGTCATAGTTTTCGGCTGATATTTCGTGGTAGAATGCCGAACTCTGACCGCCAGAACCGTCCCCTTGGACCGATTGAGGGATGGTGTAGCCCATGTTCGTTATGAATTGTCCCCAGCCGGCCGAATCATCGTAGACGGCGACTTTGCCATCGTAGGGCATGACGATGGCAGCCTTTTTATTCTGGATGTCAGGGTGCTTGTCCCGGTATTTCTTGAAGGACTCCTTGACGCCTTCAATCAGCTTGCTCGCGTCCCCTTCCCTATCAACTGCTTCGCATACTTCTTTGATCTGTTCATCCCAGGGAATTTCATAGTCCTGATACTTGTCGGAATGCGTCGCTATGGGTGCGATGGCAGAGAGACGCTGATGCGCTTCTTTATCCACTGCCGTATTAATCGCCATGATCAAAGAAGGATTTTTGTGGGCAATCGTCTCAAGCACCGACGTTGAGAACGCTTCTTGAGTGCTGTCCAACACGATGGGGAGGTCATGAGTCTTCCGCGACTGTAAAGCCTCGCTAGTCCAACTGTTCAGCGCCTTCGGCTGAACACCGTATGAGGTCGTAATCACGGGGATAATTCCCAAAGCGATAAGGGTGTCCCCATCGCCCATCCCTACCGCAGCAACCCGGCTGTCTTTCCCCTTCGAACCTTTCTGGTTGGCTCCCGACGATTGTCCTGCGGAATCATCTGACGAATCTGACGAGCATGCGGCGAGACCCCACCCCGCTGCCGCAATGACGCTGACTCCTGCGGCGTGAAGGAATGAGCGTCGGTTAATTCCCGGGCGCCCGGGCTCTCGATCGGACCGCCCATCACGGCCGCCGATTCTATTTGTCTGGTTCTGGAATACGGACCCATTCACAGCCGAACCGTCACTTTCTGGGAGCATGAGACCTTAGGTGGAGGTTTCTCTCCATGTTATTCCGGTCTCGTAGGTGTTGAAAACCCCTTGCGTCAATGCGGCTACTGCGGATACCACGGCGTCGACATCGCTCGGGGAGACGACGACGTTGATCTGCGCAGTGTTTCCGCTGCCCCCGCTACCCTCGTTGAGCTGCGTTGCGCTGGTATCCAGTGGACGTGCGTCCTCAGGCGCACCCGACCCGTATACAGTGGGTTCCACTGACCAGTCATCGCTGCGGAGTGCGGATTCCACGCGGCCTGCGTCGGAAATAGAGACAATAAAGGTCATGCGTAAAGCACGACGACGTCGGGATGTCGGCGCGATAGATACTGTCTGCGCTACAGAATCTGAGTAGGCACGAACCAGGCCGCCCGCACCCAGTTTGGTTCCCCCAAAATATCGGACGACGACGGCACACACGTTGGTCATTCCCGATTCGCGCAGAACATTGAGCATCGGCTGGCCAGCGGTGCCTGCAGGTTCGCCGTCGTCGGAGGAACGCTCAATGAGCATCAGTGGTGCGTTCACCTTATCCGGCATGTCATCAGCTTCATCCGACGCAGCGGTAATAAACGCACTGCAATGGTGGCGTGCATCGGGGTATGCCTTGCGGATATCGGCAACATGCTGGCGCGCATCATCCTCGGAATCGGCCCGCCGAAGATGACAAATAAAACGGGATCGTTTGATTTCCTGCTCAGTGGTGTAGTCCTGATAATCCCGCGGGACGACATACGACGGCTGGGTGCTCATAAGGATTTATTGTAAAGCTGGCCTGCTCGCTGAGAACTGACCTGCTCTCCCCGGCGCAAATCTCCTACCCTAGATATATGGAACACACCAGGCCCGCCCAATCCACAGAGACCACAACATCCCCGGAACACTATTTCCGTTTGTGGTCGCCCGACGCCACCGCCGCACGTGTTCATGTACGGCGCCCTCATGAACAACAGGATAGTTCCAGCTCACGCGGGCATAGTTCGTCGGTACTTCCCGAGTCGACTCCTACAGAATCCCACGACATCACCAGTGACGCCGACACGGTGATCTACCCCCTGCATCGAACCGGGGAATGGTGGATCTCCGATGTCCCGGCGCATCCCGGTGACCGGTATGCCTTCTCCATCACCACCGATCCCGCTGCCAACCACGACACAGAGTCGACCAAGGATAGCGATGCTATTGAATGGGTCGGGCCGTTCCCTGATCCATGTTCCGAGCGACAACCGGACGGCGTCCACGGGTTCAGTGAAATATGGGAGCCCACATACGAATTCACCTGCACCCAGTGGCGTGGCCGCCCCTTGGAAGGGTCCATCCTCTACGAGCTTCACGTCGGCACATTTACTCCCGAAGGAACATTCGATGGACTCATCGCGAAACTTCCCTACCTCAAGGATTTGGGAGTAACGACGATTGAACTCATGCCTGTTGCCCCCTTCGGAGGCACGCGGAACTGGGGTTATGACGGAACCAATTGGTTTGCCGTCCAAGAGTCATACGGCGGGCCCGACGGTCTGCGGAAACTGGTTGATGAGGCCCACCAGCATGGCATGGCTGTGTGCCTTGATGTCGTCTATAACCATTTCGGTCCCGACGGATACTATGGCGGCGCGTTCGCGCCCTACACTTCAGGCGGTTCAACCGGGTGGGGCGAGGTGGTCAACCTCGTCGGTGATCATTCAGACACTGTTCGGCGCCTGATCATGGATGCGATCCGACGCTGGTTCACCGAGTTCCGTATCGATGCCCTACGGCTCGACGCCGTTCACGCGTTCAACGATCCGGGTGCCCATCCGATCCTGGAGCAGATGAACGACGTCGCACGAGACGTGACAGCCCGTACCGGTATTCCCCGCACGCTCATTGCCGAATCAGACCAAAATGATCCGCGCATCGTGAGCCCCGTCGCAGCCGGCGGCTATGGGTTGGCCGGCCAGTGGTGTGATGATGTCCACCACGCCATTCATTCGGCGGTCTCCGGTGAACACCACGCCTACTATGGCGATTTCGGGTCGCCTCAGGTTCTTGCTACGGCATTAACCCGCGCCTTCTGGCATGATGGCCGCTATTCGCAGTTCCGTGGCCGGACGCATGGCCGACCGATCCACCATGCGACACAACCTGCATCGTCCTTTGTCACATATACGACGACTCACGATCAGACTGGCAACCGCGCGGCCGGCGACCGGCCGAGCATGAATCTCACGCCGGAGCAGCAAGTCGCGAAAGCAGCGCTTGTTTTCACTTCTCCCTACACGCCCATGCTCTTTGAAGGCGAGGAGTGGGGCGCCTCCACGCCATTTCCGTTCTTTGCTTCGCATGAATCCGATGAACTGAATGAATTGACCAAGGAGGGGCGCAAGCGCGAATTCGCCCGTGCGGGATGGAGTGACGATGCTGTGCCGGATCCGTCTGCGCAATCAACATTTGATTCCGCGCGGCTCGATTGGGACGAGCTCACCGAGGGCTCTCATCAGGCCATTCATGATGCGTACCGGAAGCTCATCGCGCTGAGGGAAGATTTCCCTCTCCTTCGCTCAGGTAACTTCGCGTCCATCTCAGTGTCCTGGCATGACGATAGTGGCAACCCTGCCGCGGCAGCTCACGGAGCCGACGTTAATGCCTCGGGTGCGCTCTCAACCCCGCCGGTTGTCGACGAATCACCCGGACGCGGTAGGTGGATCCGGGTAGATAGGTTCTCTCCGGTCACGAATACAGCTGTCCCCGCCGGTGGAGGTAACACAGCATCGGCCCAGGCCAACGGCGACAACGCCATATCTGCCTTAATCAACCTTGCTGACGAGCCAGCCGATGTTCCACTCCCCCACGGCAGCGATATTAACGACTGGCATGTCATCTTCGGGTTTGGTGCGTCGGAACGCGAAGAAGCGTCGTCACCAACGCAGACGTCCACCGCTCTGAAGCCGTCGGCAGAAGATAAAAGCGCTGGTAACGACGAGGAAAACCGCGTCACGCTAGCACCCTGGGAAACGATCATTGTTACGCGATAGGCCGGCACAATGAACCAACACGATTGGCCAGCCCAGTAGCGAATATTCACACTCCCTAGGTCGACACTAACACTATCGACCTAGGGAGTTACCGTTCCACGGGAACAGCTAGGCCACAATGCCAGCGCCCAACGTGGCTTTCAGATCCCCCATCAGAGAACTCGAACGGTCAACGCGCAGGTGATTTCCCAGAACCATCATGGTGGAGTTGGCGCCGTCGACAAGGGTCAAATACACATCAGAGTCGCCCTTATTTTCGACCAAAACTTTCTTCAGCCGGGCAATATTCTCCTTGGTGCATTGGTCAGTGCGCATCTTCAATTTCAGCGGACTCCCCTTGCCACCACCATTGAGACTCAAATCCGCTTGGGTGAGGTCATCACAAAAGATACTCATGCGGTCATCACGATATTTAATATGCGCCTTAGCTTTAATAATCGTGTCTTCCACAATGAGCGGTGCCACTAATGCATAGAGTTTATTGAAAACGAGGATATCCACAGAAGCGCCGTTATGGTCCTCAATAGTGACAATGGCCCATGGTGAACCATCTTTCTTGGAGAAACGACGGTCCACGGCGGAGATAATTCCGCCAATAACGATGTCCTGTTTATCCTTCAATTCTCCCGACAACACAGTGGTCAGTGGCGTATCCGTCTGAGCAGCTAATGTCTCTTCATACCCGTCAAGCGGATGTTCTGAGACATACAACCCGAGCATTTCGCGCTCTAAAGCCAACTTATGCTTACGGTCCCATTCCTGGTCAGGAACCTCAATGGAAAAAGCCGAATCTTCTTCTTCAGCTTCTCCACCTAAACCAGCGAAAAGATCGAACTGCCCTTTGTCCGCGGCCTTCTTAGTTGAAATGACGGAATCAACAGCGTCTTCGTGGATCAAATAAAGGCCTTTACGCGGGTGCCCCATCGAATCGAATGCGCCAGCTTTGATCAAAGATTCCGTCACTCGTCGATTACACGCAATAGTGTCGATCTTATTCAAATAGTCAGTGAAGTCCTTAAACGCACCTTTCTCCCGGCGCGTCGAAACAATCGACTCCACGACATCTTCACCAACATTGCGGACAGCGCCGAGACCAAAGCGAATATCTTTACCAACGGACTGGAACGTGTATTTCGACGAATTAACGTCGGGAGACAACACATCAATACCCAAGTGACGGCAATCCGAAAGGTAAATGGCAGACTTATCTTTTTTATCCGACACCGACGTCAAAAGAGCCGCCATGTACTCGGCCGTGTAATTCGCCTTCAAATATGCCGTCCAGAAGGACACTAATCCGTAGCCGGCGGCGTGAGACTTGTTAAAGGCGTAACCGGCGAACGGCAGAATAACCTTCCACAGCGTATTAATAGCGTCGTCCGAATAGCCGTTCTCTTTCATTCCGGCTTCGAAACTGACACGTTCTTTCGCCAGAACCTCTGGCTTCTTCTTACCCATCGCTTTTCGGAAGCTGTCAGCTTGGCCAGCGGAATAATTGGCTACCTTCTGCGAGATCTTCATGATCTGCTCCTGGTAGACAATCAGGCCGTAGGTCTCCGCGAGAATGTCCCGGAGCGGTTCCTCCAATTCCGGGTGAATCGGGGTTATCTTTTCACGCCCGTTCTTGCGGTCAGCGTAGGACCAGTGCGCGCCCTCACCCATCGGTCCTGGGCGGTAGAGCGCCAACGCCGCAACAATATCCGAGAATTCGGTTGGGCCCATGCGTTTGAGCAGCTCACGCATACCACCACTATCCAGCTGGAACACGCCGAGGGTATCGCCGCGCGAAAGCAACTCGTACGTCGGCTCGTCGACAACAGACAGACCCTCAAGGTCGAGGTCCTCTCCCCTGTTTTCTTTGATGTTCTCAATACAGTCGCCGATAACGGTGAGGTTTCTAAGCCCCAGGAAGTCCATCTTCAACAGGCCAATGGCTTCACACGCCGGGTACGGCCAGCCGGTAATGATCGCCCCATCCTGGGCACGCTTCCACATGGGGATGTGGTCCAGCAACGGCACCGACGCCATAATCACGGCACACGCGTGAACACCAGCTTGACGGACGACGCCTTCAAGCCCCCGAGCCGTGTCGAAAATCTTCTTCACATCGGGATCAGTTTCGATGAGCTGGCGAACCTCAGCGGCCTCGCTGTAGCGGGGATGCTCAGGGTCGACGATGCCGGACAAAGGAATGTCCTTCGCCATGATCGGCGCCGGCAGGGCCTTCGTAATCCGCTCCGCCATTTGGAAACCCGGTTGCCCGAAGTGCGCGCGAGCAGAGTCTTTCAACGCTTGCTTCGTCTTCACTGTGCCGAAGGTAATAACCTGGGCGACCTTGTCTTCACCCCAGTTATCTGCCGCGTAACGGATCATCTCACCTCGGCGGCGATCGTCGAAGTCGATATCGATATCAGGTGCCGACGGGCGCTCAGGGTTAAGAAATCGCTCGAACAGCAATCCGTGCTGGAGCGGATCGATATTCGTAATAGTCAACGCGTACGCAACCAGGGACCCTGCAGCTGAACCACGGCCGGGCCCAACGCGAATACCAACCCGGCGCGCGTGCTTGATCAAGTCGGCCACGACGAGGAAGTAGCTGGGGTAGCCCTTGAAATCGATGACACCGATTTCGTACTTGGCCCGATCTGTGTACTCCTGCGGAACGAGCTGGCCCTCGAAGCGCTTTTTCAGGCCTTGTTCAACTTCGTGGGTGAGCCACGACGTCGGCGTGTAACCCTCTGGGACGTCGTATTTTGGCATGCGGTCGTGGGTGTGGGGCTCCCAAATTTCGCTGTAATCCCCGACGCGCTCGGCGATCAGCAGGGTGTTATCACACCCGCCAGGGACCATGTCGTCCCACGTATCTCGCATCTCCCGGGCCGATTTCAGGTAGTAGCCGTCACCGTTGAAGGCAAAGCGGTTACCGCCTTGGTCCAAGGTGGGTTCGTTCATCGTCGAACCCGTTTGCACACAGAGCATCACTTCGTGTGACCGGGCCTGATCCTTGGTCACGTAGTGGCAATCGTTCGTCACCAGCGGAGGGATGTTGAGCTTTCGGCCAATTTCTAATAGCTCATAACGGACCCGCTGCTCGATCTCGATACCGTGGTCCATGAGCTCCAGGAAATAATTGTCTTTCCCGTAAATGTCCTGCCATTTAGCGGCTGCTTTGAGGGCCTCGTCGAACTGCCCGAGCCGGAGGCGGGTTTGAACTTCACCCGACGGGCACGCCGTCGTGGCAATAATCCCTTCGGAATGCTCTGCGATCAGCTCGGCATCCATGCGGGGCCATTTACCAAGCTGCCCCTCATACGACGCCATCGAGGACAGGTAAAAGAGGTTTTTCAGTCCGGTGGCATTCTCCGCGATCATCGTTTGGTGCAGGTAGGCGCCCGAGGCCGACACGTCGTCACGCTTCTGGTGGGCTTCACCCCACCGAACGCGCTTTTTATTAAAGCGGGAGTCGGGGGCCATATAGCATTCGACGCCGATAATGGGCTTGATGTCGTTCGCCGTCATGGCGCGGTAGAAAGCGTCGGATCCGAACATGTTGCCGTGGTCGGTCATTCCGACTGCGGGCATGTTCTGCCGTTTTACTTCGTCCACCAGCAGGTCAACCTTGGCCATTCCGTCGAGCATTGAATATTCAGTGTGGTTATGCAGGTGAACAAAGGAAGAATTGGCCATGCTCGCGATCATAGGGGGCATTTCTAGTGTGGTCGAGTGTCCAGGTCAGGGCATTTTTGTGGAGACGTCCCCCTCGTCGATAGGTCTTCTCTCTGGAGCATTTGTCGTCTTTTCGAGAAAAACCGCACGCCCTACTCCAAGAACCATTAATGTGACTGCTATCACTTCACAGCTTCCGTCACAGAGCCGTCACAGCACCGTGAGCGTCTTTCCAACGCACGGTCTGCAGAAGGCTCCCGACGGTGGAGCACACACGTACACAATCGACCCGTGAAAGCAACCCGAACGAAAGCAAGGCGTCATGAACTCCCCGAAATCAACACCGACCCCGTCGCAATCGAATAACGAGGCATCAACGCGATTGTCCAACGCGTTCACCGCAGCAAAGCGCCGGTTAAACTCTGCCTTCTCTGCAGCAGACGATAGCACGGAGCGCGCGCGGAAAAGCGGCGGAGTTATCGTCGAGACGATGAAAGATGGTTTACGCCCCAGTGCTCCACAGAGCGGGGTCTATCACCATAACTATGGTGTTCCTCAAAAGGTGCGCGAGGCCGTTGCACGGTACAGTGCTCCGCTCACGGTGTTGGATTTGGATGCTTTTCGTGCCAATGCCAAGGACATGGTGACGCGATCCAATGGCACACCGATCCGTGTGAGCAGCAAGTCTCTCAGGATGAAGAACGCCATCAGGGAAGCTCTTGCTCAACCCGGATTTTCGGGTGTGCAGGCCTATTCTCTCCAGGAAGCCATTGGGCTGGTAAAAGACGGAGTAACAGATGACGTACTCGTTAGTACCCCCTCCACGGATAAAGATGCCTTGCACGAAATTGCTAATGACGAACATCTTGCACGCGCCATCACACTAACTGCGGATTCGCCCGAGCACCTCAATTTTCTCGATTCGGTGACCGATCCCGAGAATCGCCATGAACTCCGCATCTGTTTAGATGTCGATGCTGCCCTCGTGATTGGGCGCGGCATGTACATTCCCGGGCTTTCTTCGGGAGAAGCAACAAAACTGTGGACAACGCAGCCCATTGACAAGGACTTTTCGCTCCGAATCGGAGCACTCCGCTCACCCATCCATGGAATCCGCGACGCGCAATCCTTCGTCAAAGAAATCTGGGGCCGAAAGAACATGAAGGTCGTCGGAATCCTTGCCTTCGAGAGCCAAATTTCCGACGAAGGCGACGCGGGAACTGGTGTCCGGCCGACGATGCGACGAATCATGCAGTCGCTGTCCCGCGGTGAAATTGCGAGCCGACGACAAGAAATTGTCAACGGCGTCGATTTCGCCCTGATGTCCGCGGGCCTTGATCAGTTAGAGTTCGTCAACGGTGGCGGCACCGGCTCACTGGAGTCGACGGGAACAGAAAGCGCTGTGACGGAAATTGCCGCAGGTTCTGGACTCATCGGCCCTGGTCTACTCGATCATTTTCGCAGTTTCCAACCCCACCCGGCCTGCTGGTTCGTATTACCCGTTATCCGACGCCCCGGCAAAGGAATCATCGTCGTGGCTGGTGGAGGACGTGTCGCGTCGGGAACCCCTAGCCACGACAAACTTCCTGTCATCGATTTCCCCACAGAACTGGAATTCGCTCCGCGAGAAGGTGCCGGAGAAGTCCAAACCGCACTGATCGGCCCCGCCAGCGATGGCTTGGCCATTGGCGACAAAGTGTGGCTCCGACATGCCAAAGCCGGAGAGGCGATGGAATGGACGAACTCGGTTCTGGTGGTATCCGGTGGCGAAGTCGTCGATACATGGACGACGTATCGCGGTGAAGGTTTCGCCTTTTAAGTGAAAGATCTTGACCCGAAGGCCCCTTCACCAGCGAGGGCTACGACGACGCGGCACGCACGCGATGTGCCCGTTTTCGTGATATCAAGGCCAAGTCTGTGACGAAGAATCCAACGCTAATCCAAATAATGATGAAACCGAGCCACCGGCCAAGGCTGAACGATTCCTGTGTCACGAAAACGGCCCACAGCATCTGCAAAACGGGAGTGAGATACTGCAACATTCCCAAGGATGTTAGTGAAATCTGCTGGGCCGCGTACCCAAAGAGCAGCAAGGGCACGGCTGTGACGATCCCGGCTGTCATCAGTAATAAGGTGTGGCCGATTCCCTCTGTGGTGAATGTTCCTTCGTGTCGCTGCCCCAGAATGAGCAAATACACAATCGCGACTGGCGCGATACATAACGTTTCACACGTCAGAGAAATCATTGGGGTCAGGGGAACTCGTTTTTTCAGCAAGCCATAGAAGCCAAAACTGAACGCGAGGGCCAAGGAGATAACGGGAGGATGTCCCAGGCCCACGGTGAGAACGGCGACTGCTACCACGGCAATTCCGACGGATAGCCACTGCAGCGGGCGGAGCCGTTCCGCCAAGAAAAATACCCCGAGAAGAACGCTGACTAGAGGGTTGATGAAATAGCCCAGCGCGGCATCGGCGACGTGGTCCGAATTGACCGCCACAATGTAGGTTCCCCAGTTCACTGCGATGAGTACAGCGGCAGCGAACACCGTCACCCATACTCGCCAAGGAATCCTTAGTAGTTTCTTGAACTGTCCGCTGAACAGCACGATGGCGAGCATGAAAACGAGGGTCCATACAAATCGGTGCGCCAAGATTTCCAGAGGCGACGCCGGTTTGAGAAGAGGAAAGAACGCGGGGAACAATCCCCACAACACGTAACATGCCCAGGCCCATAACACGTGAATGATGGTAGCGGAGACCTAAGACTCTTTACAGACGACGATCACCAGTGGGTGAAGGAAGAGTAATGGGGTTCACATCATCCTGGGATGTCGCCGAATCTTGAGACGAACCTGGGGTATCCTCGACGCCCGCGATAGCAGGATTTCTTACTCCGATCCGTCCCCACACGGCATCGGAAGGCAGCGCTTCCACAGCAAACGTCTTCTTGCGGATAGCCCGAAGCTGATCCAATGTCCCATACACAATGACACCGGGGATCTCGTCGTCGTTGGACGTGTCTTCGAGCTCATTGGCCCACTGCACCTGGTCAGAAAATAGTTTCTCCAGTGGGTACCCGGGAGTCGGATTGGGAATTCCGGAAACCACCCCCGGCCCTACCAACACCGACCCCACTCTGACATCGCTGCCACCCAAGGCCTCCGCAGCTTTCGCAGGTGTTGTCGGCGGATTGAAGGTCACTAACGCCCAGTGTTTGCTATCTTTCGCTCCCCGACCGGACGACTTCTGGTGCCCCGTACTATCCGAACCGTTATCCGCTTTGCCACTCTCAGCGGTCTCAGACTGCAGCGTCGCATCCGAGCGCTGTTGGTACTGCGACATGGTTTCATCCTCGGGGCCAAGTGTGTCGCCATTGATCGCCATGGTCGCTGAGGTGGTATCCGGACGGACCATCATAATGATAAAAACGGTCACCAACAGGCCGACTGCCACTAGGGCAGCAATATTCCACCCCATGCTGCGCTCACCAGCAGCTTTTGCAGAGCTGACCTCCGACGTCTGATCCCGACGCTGGCCTGAGACTTCAGATAACTGGTCTTTAGTGACGGAACCGGGACGTTGAGCTCCCCAATTAATACGGCTTGTCGACGACGACGATGACGAGGAAACGTTCGACGTAGGAGCCGTCGAAGGAGACGAGGCGGATTGAGACGACGTGGATGACGGCTGCGTAGATGGAGAAGCGCTAGATGAAGCCCACTCATCAGCCTTCACGGAGGAACGCGACGACGAACGCCCCGCACCTGGAACCCATGACGCCGATCTAGAACGTCGCGAGGTGGATCCACGGCTGTGCCGGTTGTGACTGCGTGGGTCATAGCTATGACGGTTGTGGCTATCCATCAAGCATCCCGTTATCACGCCGGAGCGTGGTTAAAGCGTGATCCAAATCCGCAGGATACGGGGATTCTACCACCATGTAATGGCCATCAGGATGGGTAAAACCTAAGGAAACCGCATGGAGCCACTGCCGCGACAGGCCCAAATGCTCCGTCAACTTCGGATCAGACCCATACATCGGATCACCACAACACGGGTGATGCAGCGCAGAAAAGTGGACGCGGATCTGATGCGTCCGCCCCGTTTCGAGATGAACCGACACCAACGTCGCTTCCCGAAAAGCTTCCATAGTCGAATAATGCGTCACCGCTCGTTTGCCATCCGAACGGACAGCGAACTTCCACCCTGCACCTGGGTGCCGAGCGATAGGTGCGTCAATCGTGCCCACCGTCGGATCCGGATGTCCTTGGACCAGGGCATGGTACGTCTTATCGACGGTGCGATCCCGAAACGCCTGCTTGAGCAGCGAATATGCCCGCTCCGACGCCGCAACAATCATCACCCCGGACGTACCCACATCGAGGCGCTGGACAATGCCTTGCCGCTCCGGCGGCCCCGACGTCGACACGCGAAATCCAGCGGCACGTAAACCCGAGGTCACAGTGGGGCCATCCCACCCCATCGTCGGATGAGCAGCCACCCCCACCGGCTTATCGACGACGATGACGTCGCTATCGCTGTACAGAATATCCATGCCCTCAACCTCACGGGCAGGCTCATCCGCGATCGATCGCGACTCCGGCAGAGTGACATCCAACCACGAATCCGTCGTCAAGCGATCGGACTTCGACGCCGGAACACCGTCGATAAGAATGTCTCCCGATGATGCGAGATCGGCAACAACCGTGCGAGATAGGCCGAGTAACTTTGACAAGCCCGAATCGACGCGGAGACCGTCGAGCCCCACGGGAACAGGCATGCGCCGAGAATCACGCATTATTTCACTCACCTACCTATTATCGCGCTTCTCTCTGTCTACCACCGAAGAGAACCCCAGCAATATAAAGCACCACACCAATGGTGATCGCCGAATCTGCCAGATTGAAAATTGCGAAACGACCCACCGAAATGAAGTCCACCACGTGCCCGACGCCAAAACCAGGACTCCGAAACAGGCGATCCAGAAGATTACCCAGCGCACCGCCACCAATCAGACCGAAAGCTAGCGTTTCCCACCTCGCCTTCATGCGTGGGGCCCACACCAGAACGGCGATGACGGCGAGGACCTGGATCACGGTGAACACGATCGTTGCACTGCTGCCCATACTAAAGGCTGCCCCCGAATTACGGATGAGGTACAGACGAAAACCCGGAATGATCGTATACGCGTGTCCGGGTGTAAGAACCGCCACAAGGAGCGATTTCACCAGTTGATCAACAATCGCCACCGCCGTCACGATGCCCAGGACAATCCATCGATTCACGCAGACCATAGTAACGAAGTGTCGCCCTATCACCCCATGCCGCTACGTCATGTCCAGGGTCGTCGGTAAAATTGGCGGCGTGAATGTCATGCTCCGTCGAATCGCTGCCGCTGGAAGTGCCATACTCCTCTTATTCGCGACAGGTTGTGGCTCAGATAGTAACGACGCTAAAAAACAGAATTCCGCCACCGTGAACCTGGAGGCGACCGTCGTTACTGTGACAAACCCGGGGGAACAACCGCAGTCGAAGCTCACATATGACCTCAGTGACTCTGACCAGCACGGAACGATGGACGTGACACAAGGGTTCGGGCAGGAAACCAATGCCGACAATGTGCCGGACGTGACGTCCACGACAATGACGCTGCCCTACACCGCGAAACGCGACACCATCACACTCGGAAAACCGACTGGGTCTAACGACAAGCTCAATTCCGATATTGCGACCGCCCAAGGGTTCACACTGAAGACGAGTAATTCCCCCAGCGGCATTAAGTCTGAAGCAACCTTCACTGCCCCTGAGAAGGCGACGGAAACTGCGCGTGCCTCCATTGAACGTGCGCTCACGCAATACCTCTCTACCCCCGTCGTGTTCCCCACTGATCCGGTGGGCATCGGGGCTCAATGGGACGTCCGGATTAAAGTAAACGAACCTTCACCTGCAGTGAAGACGATTACCTACACCCTGAAGAATCACGAGGGTAATACCGTCGAACTCGAGGCCAGCGTTCAACAACGCCCTAGCACCACGTCCCTCTCCCTCTCGGAAGCGCCTGATGTGCCGTCCGATACTAAGGGCTCGCTGGATGTCAAAGACTCGTCGACCAGCACCCACGTCGGCACAGTCACTGTTGACCTGACGAAGCCGATCCCGGTCAAGGGCTCCATCGACACCACGACGATCACGACCTATGCCGGCGACACCAGCGGACAGTCTGACGACAAGTCGCCCGCCCCCGAGAAAAACTCAACGGCGGGCGGGACGTCGATTATTCAAAAGAATCAGCGCGCGATGACGTGGAAGTAGGTTACCCATCATGACATTTTCAGCGACCAAACCAGACGATGCCACCGCGTCACAGCAGGAGACCTCCGCTCAGCCCTCTGCCACGCCCCCGCGCATCGTTGTCCTCGGCACCGGGGGCACAATTTCCTGCACCCACGACTCGTCCGGGGCACTAGTGCCAACCTTGTCGACACAACAACTCGTTGATCCGGTAGTTCAACGCTTTGAGGGCAACGTCATCGTCGAAGCGCGCGATATATCGCAGCTCGACAGCTCCTCAATCACATTCGACGATTACGACACCATCAACGCGGCTATTAAAGAGGTCCTCAGCGATCCTGAGGTCACCGGTGTCGTCGTCACGCACGGAACCGACTCGATGGAGGAATCAGCCATCGCGGCTGACATTGTCCATAATGATTCCCGTCCGGTCATCTTCACTGGTGCACAACGGCCCGCCGACCACCCGGAGGCCGACGGGCCCGGAAACTTGTTCGAGTCAATTGTCATCGCAACAGATAATTCTGCTCGCGACATTGGAGTGCTGATCGTCTTCGGACATGCGGTCATTCCCGCACGTGGAGCGGTGAAATGGCACACATCCGATCCGCTTGCTTTTGCGACCAACGCACCCGATGAACCACCGCGGCCGCGCCCGTTGCCCAAGGTCACATTCGCAGGGCATCGCGTCGACATCATCCCGGCATACCCTGGAGCCGACGCCACCCTGTTGAACGCGGCTATCGACGCCGGCACCGAGGGACTCGTTATCGAGGGCATGGGCGCGGGAAATGTCGGCGACGCCTTAGCGACGGCGATCACGTCCGCGCTGAAACAAGGAATTCCCATCGTGATGGCAAGCCGCGTCCCGCGAGGAAACGTCAATCCCCTATACGGTGGCGACGGAGGTGGACTGACTCTCTCTCGGCAGGGCGTTATCGGTGCCGGGTGCGTTCATGCTGGCCAGGCGCGAATTATCCTTGCTGCGGCCATTGACGCTGAGGTTCATCCGCAAACGCTATTTGACGTGTGATCATTCACCGTGAACTAGCCCTAGCCAGTCGCCCCACTCAAGGCTATCGATGGGATCTGCAGGAATGAGCTCCGGCGTATCGACCGGAAAGCTTCGTACTAGCCCTTTCCCCGTCGTGCGCGTTTCGAACCGAACACTCACCACGCCGTGTCCCGAACCTTGTACCCACCCGTGGCCGTACTCAGGATGGTAAACATCGATCGTCGCAGGCCACACAGATGTTTCCGTGTGGGACGCATCCGTCGGAGCACCATCGAACTCAGGTTGCTCCGCATCCGCTTCCGTCGAAGCGTTCGCAAGTTCGTCACTATCGACGGACGCCGTCGGAGTATTCGCCGCTGACACAACTCCCGCCTCGAAATCACTATCAGCCTCCGTAAGGGCTCGGTAGTCCGCCCCTTGTGACGGATCGAGATCCGGAAACAATGCTTCCTGGCGAGCAGATTCCAGCCCTGAGAGAGACACTCCAACCAGGCGAACAGCACCAAAAACAGCAGGATCGGCCGCGAGGCGGCTGGCAACGCGGTACAGCACGTCCCAATCCGTCGTCGAAAAAGGAAGTGTTTCTGATCGCGTGTGCTGCTCGAAATCGGCACGCTTAAGCTTGACCGTCACCGTGCGGGCCCCACGGCCATCATTCATGAGACGACGGTGAGCCTTCGTCAAAGCCGCACGTATGCCCTCGTCCACCCCATCCAAGGTGGTGACGTCGTCGCTGAACGTCGATTCCGACGACACTTGCTTCGCTTCCGCCCGCGGCGCAACAGGGCGTGGATCATGCCCCTGAGCAAGCAGCCACAAGGCTGGCCCATTCGTCTTCCCCAACGTCATTTCCACATCGGTTCTGGACATACGGGCGAATTGCTCGATCGTCCTCACCCCAATGTCGGCCAATTTAGCTTCCGCTACCGGGCCAATTCCCCACAGCTTTCGCACCGGCAGCGGATCGAGAATAGCGTGCTGGTCCTGCACCGAAATGACAAAGGTTCCATCGGGCTTGGCCAAACCCGACCCTATCTTGGCGAATTGTTTCCCAGCTCCGGCTCCCACCGACGACGGCAGCCCGGTTTCCTCCCTAATGCGCTTCCTTAGATGTCCAGCCCATTTGCGCACTTCATCGGGAGTGGCGCCACTGAGTTCGTCCGGCTCCATGAAGGCTTCGTCCACGCTGAGCTGCTCAATCAGCCCGGCTTCTTCACGAAGAATCTCCATGACCCGTCGAGACGCGGTTTTATAGACATCAAAACGCGGCCTCACGGTGATCCCGGCGTACCCGACTAAGCGACGGGCACGCATTATGGGCATCGCAGAATGGACACCGAACACGCGGGCTTCATAGGAGGCTCCGGCGACGACGCCACGACCGGACACTCCGCCCACTAATACCGGGCGGCCACGCAGGGTCGGGCGGGTTAATTGCTCACACGAAGCAAAGAAGGCATCCATGTCGATATGGAGAACCCACCGATGCTGGCTGGCATCGTCGTGCGTGGTGTTCGCCATATCTCTACAGATGTCATCCTTTCTGACTAAAACCACTCGCCCGGTATGAGAGCGCTCTTATGCCCGTCGCCGTTATGACGCGTCGGAGTTGTCGCGTCGAAGATCAACTGCCACCGAGGCAAAGCAGCCATCCGACAGATCTGTGGCCTCAGAGGGCGCCTCGGATGCGGCCTTGATCTCCACCGAGGTCGCCAAAACCTCGGAGGCGATGGTGTCCTTTTGGGACTTCACCATATCGACCTTGTCGTCGGGGACGTACATCGTCAACGCGATGCGGTCAGAGACGTTCAGCCCTGCCTGTTTGCGGGCCTCCTGAATTCCGCGAATCCGGTCGGCCGCCCAGCCTTCAACCTCGAGCTCCGGCGTCATCGTGGTGTCGATGACAACCAGGCCCTCAGTTCCTTCGATTTCAGCAGTCGTGTCTGGGTTCACCGCAACAAGACGACGCGTGAATTCCTCGGGCTTGAGGTCAATATCGTCGGCACGAAGAACGTCTCCGTCAACGGTGTAGTCACCCGCCTTCACTGCCTTAATCGCCTTCTGGACATCCTTGCCCAGACGGGGGCCGGCAACGCGAGCATTGACAACAGCTTCAAAGCGGCCCACGGAATTAACATCGTCAGTCAAGATAACATCCTTGACATTGACTTCATCGCGAATGATGTCCGCAAATGGCTCCAAGGACGACGAATGAGGCATCGCCACGGTCACCGACAGCAAGGGCAACCGGTTCCGCAAGTGATGAGCCTTCCGCAACGACGACGCAGCCGAGCACGCGGACCGCACACCATCCATCGCCTTGACCAAGTCAGGATCTGACGGGATGGCATCAGACGAAGGCCAATCAGCCAGGTGCACCGAACGCCCACCAGTCAGGGCACGCCACAGCACCTCCGAGAGCATCGGCAACAGGGGTGCAGTCACACGAGTCAACGTTTCCAGCACCGTATACAGCGTATTAAAGGCTTCCGGCTTGACCGTGTCCCCAGCCCAGAAACGATCACGTGACCGACGCACATACCAGTTTGTCAGCGCATCGCAGAACCAGCGCACCTCATCCGTCGCGCGCGCAACGTCAGTATCGTCTAAAGCCTTCGTGACTTCGTCGATAGTGTCGTGCAATTTAGCGAGGATATACCGGTCCAGGGCATTCGTCGACGACGTCGACCACTCCGCCGGTTTCGAGGCGTACAGAGCAAGGAACGAATACGCGTTCCACATTGGGAGCATCGCCTGGCGCACGCCCTCACGGATGCCTTCCTCGGTGACGATCAGGTTTCCGCCGCGAAGGATCGGCGACGACATCAAGAACCAGCGCATCGCATCCGACCCGTCGCGGTCGAACACTTCGTTGACGTTCGGATAATTGCCCTTCGATTTGGACATCTTCAAACCGTCATTACCCAGGACAATTCCGTGGGCGACGACGCGTTTGAACGCTGGCCGATCAAACAGCGCTGTTGCCAACACGTGCATCGTGTAGAACCATCCGCGCGTCTGGCCGGAGTATTCCACCACGAAATCCGCCGGAGCATGCTTTTCAAACCATTCCTGGTTCTCAAAGGGGTAATGAACCTGAGCAAACGGCATCGACCCCGACTCAAACCAGCAGTCGAGAACTTCTGGCACGCGGTGCATCGTCGACTTGCCCGTCGAATCGTCCGGGTTGGGGCGAGTCAGCTCGTCAATGTAGGGGCGGTGAAGCGACTCGGGACGTGTCCCAAAATCTCGCTCGAGTTCGTCAAGCGAACCGTAGACGTCGACACGCGGATACTCCGGGTTATCAGAGACCCATACGGGGATGGGTGAGCCCCAGTACCGATTTCGGGAGATGCTCCAATCGCGGGCGCCTTCGAGCCACTTCCCGAACTGCCCGTCGCGAATATGCTCCGGGAGCCACTCAACTTGGTCGTGGTTGAGCTCGACCATGCGGTCGCGGAACTTCGTCACCGACACAAACCACGACGGTAACGCCATGTAGATCAGTGGCTGGCCCGACCGCCATGAGTGCGGATACGAGTGCTCGATCGTCTGGTGGCGCACGATACGCTTGGCCTTCTTCAAATCCTTGATGATCTGCTTGTTCGCATCAAAGACCAGTTGGCCTTCATAATCCGGGACCTCAGACGTGAACTTCCCGTCAGCATCTACGGGGATAACCAGCGGGATATCAAACTGGTTCGTCGTGTTCATATCGTCTTCACCAAAAGCCGGGGCCTGGTGGACGATACCCGTACCATCTTCCGTCGTGACGTAATCCGCTGGGAGGATCTGGAACGAATTCGGATTATCTTTGAAGTAATCGAAGATCGGCTCATAGGTCAGGCCGACGAGGTCGCTCCCCGGGTGAGTGGAGAGGACTTTATAGTCCTTACCCAGTTCTTTCTTGTAGGCGCCGACGAGGTCTTCGGCTAGCAGAACGCGTTGACCTTTGAACCCGTCAAGCCCGGTGCTGCCGACCTCAACCTCGACGTAGGTCACGTTCGGATTAACAGCCAGCGCCAAGTTCGACGGCAGCGTCCACGGCGTCGTCGTCCAGGCAAGGGCCAAGGCGCCGACCAGACTGTCGTCGGCACTAGTCCCCTCTTTCACCCCGGTGATCGGGAATGTCACCGTAACGGTGGGGTCTTGACGCAGCTTGTACGAATCGTCGAGACGAGTCTCCTGATTCGACAGTGGCGTGTGCTCTGCCCACGAGTACGGAAGGACGCGGAACCCCTGATAGATGAGCCCTTTGTCGTAGAGAGTCTTGAAGGCCCACATCACAGACTCCATGAAGTCGAGGTTCATGGTTTTGTAGCCATGCTCGAAATCAACCCACCGAGCTTGCCGGGTGACGTACGCCTTCCATTCCTCGGTGTAGCGAAGGACGGACTTCGCGCAGTAGTCATTAAAGGCTTCGAGCCCCATCGACTCGATTTCGCCTTTGTCCTTGATGCCTAGCTGCTTTTCTGCCTCAAGCTCGGCAGGAAGACCGTGGCAGTCCCACCCAAAGACGCGGGCAACTTTCTTGCCACGCATCGTTTGATACCGGGGGATGATGTCCTTGACGTACCCGGTGAGCAAGTGCCCGTAGTGGGGCAAACCATTTGCGAAGGGAGGGCCGTCGTAGAACACATACTCTGGGGCGCCATCGCGCTGGATAATTGATTCTTCAAAGGTGCGATCTTTCTTCCAAAAATCCAACACCTTGGGTTCCATATCGGCAAAGCGCGTAGATCCTTCTGCAAGATCGACACGCGGGTATGCGCCACCCGCAGGAGTCGCATCCTCCGGGTTCCTGGGAGAATCAGATTTTGTCTCCGACGTCGACATGTTATCGGTCACCCTGGCTCCTCTTATCTAGGCTGTCATAACAACGAATGACGTAGCGGAGCCGATGGCACGGATACCTGTGGAAGGCGAACTGCGCTTCATCGAGCTCAGCATTGCTCGGCCAGGGACGCTCACGCGCGGTACCACCCTGATTGGATATGGCCTTACGCTGCTTCGATCACCACTGGAACGGAGCACGGACCATATCCCACTCATTAACGACGGTGACGGTGCCGAACCGCTCGGTTCTACTGGGGCACCTCATCCGCACTATTACGGGCATCGCCGCCACAATGCAGTTCTGGTGTCTGTTCTTCCGAGTCGCTCCCCGGAGATAGCCGGATCATAGCGGACGAACAAAACTATACGGGATTATCGATGATGCTAAAAATTTACAACCGGGAACGCGCGTTCATTATTCCCCATTCACGGATTTACCGCTCTTCCCAGCGCGCTCTTTCCGTTTAACGATGATATCGATGATGACGATAAGAACTCCTATAGCTCCTACCACGATGCAGGCTATTGCCCACGCTTTTGATGCCAACACCAGGGCAAGAACGAGAAAGGCAAAAGCCACAACGGCTAGAAGCAGAGCTAATACGGTCATAACCACATCCTTTGTTTGTCACCAGCCTAGCAAATCCAAATAAGACAAAAATTAACCCACCGCGGGAAACTAGCCCGCAGTGGGTCGATAAAACGAAGGGAACTACCTAGTCATTGGACTCGAGCTGGCCGGCGGGTGCCGCAGAACCACGTGAGTTCAAATCCTCCAGCTGAGATTCGAGGAAGGTCTTCAGGCGGGTACGGTATTCGCGCTCGAAGGTACGGAGCTCTTCGATACGAGCCTCCAGAGCTTCCTGCTGCTTCTTCACGGTGGTCATGATCTCTGCGTGCTTACGCTCGGCGTCGCTACGCAGCTGATCTGCCTTCTCCTGAGCCGACCGGACCTGAGCCTCCGACTGTGCGGTGGCGTCGGAAATCATTGTCTCCGACTTCTGCTTAGCATCTGCCACCATGGCCTCGGACTTCTGGCGAGCCTCGGCGATCATGGAATCCGACTTCTGCTTAGCGTCGTTGAGCTGGCTTGTCGAGCGGGACTCTGCATCGGCCAGCGTGCGCTTCGAGGACTCGTCAGCGTCGGAAATGGTCTTGTTGGCTGCAGTACGAGCCTCATCCAGCATGGACTGGGATTCCTGACGGGCGTCGTTGGTGAGACGATCCGCCATCTCCTGGGCCAAGCTTAGGACGCGAGCTGCCTGCATGTGAGTCTCTGCCGTGGCCTCGCCGGTCTCGCTGTCGGTACCGGGGACCGACGATGCAGCCTGCGCGGGCTGTTGCGGCTGGCTTTGCTTCTCAGACTCGAAGCGAGCGCGAGCATCGGCCTCGGCTTGTTTGCGAGCCTCGACCAACCGTGCTTCGTACTCAGCTTCAAGGTTCTGGCGAACTTTCTGCTCAATGTCTCGGCGGAGTGACTGTTCCAGTTCACTGCGGACCTGGCTCTCAATCTCCGCACGGAGAGCGCCCTCATCAACCGAGGACCCAGCACTTGGTGCCGATGCTGCAGAAGATGAAGCAGCATCACGAGACTCTGTCGAGTTGCTTTCTACGGCACTCTTGAGTTCAGAGTTTTCATCAAGCAGCTCACTGAGAGTGTCTTCGACAAGGTCGAGGAACTGGTCAACCTCATCCTCGTTGTAGCCACGCTTGCCGATCGGCGGCTTGCTGAACGCTACATTATGCACATCAGCGGGAGTCAGCTGCATGGAAATTCCCTTCACTTTCATACGGAACGCCAACCGCCGTCCACCGCACGCGGTGGACTCGGATACCATCCCGAGTTTCTATCTGTCTCTGGAAACGCAGTTGTGAGATCTACTTTAACTTCATTGATAACGCTTTACACGTTACATCGCCGAGAAATGTTCTGATCACAACAGCCCCGGCAACCTCAGCAGCTCGTAGCTACTACCGATTAGCCGTTGCTATCTACTGCGACCCCAAAATATCCGATTAACGTCGTTAATCTACCGCACTATAGCGCATATAGCGTATCAAGTGTCCCCATTTTTTCGCCAGTTTCACGAAAAGCGGGCCACTCGCGCGGAATTAGTACAAGCCGAACACACCAGTCGGTCGGAATACCATCGCAATAACTTCCAGCGCGAAGAACAAAACGAGGACTGATAGGTCCAGGCCCACGCCGCCCCCAAGGTTGAGGGGAGGAATGAGTTTTCTCAGAGCTTTGACCGGTGGGTCTGTGACAACAAAGAAAGGCTCCGCAGCCAACGCAAACCACCGCGGAGGCCGCCAAGACCGGGAGAAACTGGCGATCATTTCAACGACGATCCTGACGATCAGGATGAAAGAGTAAATCCGCGCGATCGTATAGATAGTGAGCGAAAGAGCAGTCACACGTGTCCTTTACCGCATTAACAAATAATTTCGATACAGCGTACCGGACGGACGGGGCTTAGAGAGAGTCGGGCTCTTTCAGCTGCTCTTTCTGCTCGTCGTCCAGCCTGACGCCTTTCGGAATCAGCGCAAACTTGCGCGGAGTAAGCTTCTCGGTCCGCGCGTCGAGCGCAATCTGAATCCCCGCAGCGAAGTCAGCGACACGCTGCGCCTGGGACTTTTCCATCGCGGATACGTCGTACACGACGATGTCACCATTGCGGAACGCCTCCCCAATTTGGCGGGCTTGCCGGAACGAGGCCAGGGTTATCCGCACAATCTCGGGCTCACGAGGCGTCTCTGTCGTCGTTTCCCGGGATTCCGGCGTCGACGAGGAATAATAACGGGATCCACCGTAGCTACTCCCCGACCGATAACCATAGGAATCGCGGGAATAAGAGTCGGCGTGGCGCTCACGCTCTATGGGGCGATCGTCGTAATCGTCGTAGTCCTCGTAATCATCGTCATAATAACTATCACGCTTATAGTCTTCTACAGGCTGAAGGCCGAAGAATTCTTTTACTTTATCCATTGAGCCGGCCATAGTAAGAGTCCTTCCTCCGTTGATATGCTCACAAAGTTACTGGCCTAGAGCCAAGAATAGCTGTTCCGACACGCACAACTGTTGATCCGGCCGCAATCGCATTTTCTAGGTCGCCCGACATCCCGGCTGACAAACCCCCGCGACCACCGTGCTTCTGGCGAATGGCCTCAGATAATTCAGAAGCGCGGGCAAAGACCTGTGCTGAATCATCATCCCGCGGCGGCACCACCATCAGTCCCTCGAGGGTGAGATACTGCGACGAATTAACGGCGTCTGCGAGGGAATCGAGATCATCTTCCTTCGCTCCCCCACGAGACGGATCACCGTCGGCACTCCATTGAATAAAAACTGGGAGCTGATCGACGTTCTCATGCTCTGTGCTTACACGCTCACCCGCGTCTACAGCGCGCTTCATGCCGTTGTCAAGACCATGAACAATTTTGAGGCGATCAACAGTGTGAACACGGTGGGCCCACCGCGCAATGTGATTGGTTTTCTTCGACTGCACCTGGCCGATCATGTCGATATGAAGTCCCACCCCATTTTCGCCGAGCCGGCGGGCTTTGTCCCGCGCTTCCTGCTCACGGTTTTCACCCACCACGGTGACCCCACAATCCGCTAACGCCTGGAGGTCCTCATAGGGGTGAAACTTTGTGACCGGCAGTAACTCGATATCCTTAGGATCCCGCCCCACTGACTCAGCTGCGCGTGTGATGCGACGAGACACTTCATCAAGGCGGGACGACAACTCCGCTTTTCGCTCCTCGTAGGTAGCCATCACCAGCCCATTCCTTTCCAGCTACTCACATTATTTGCCTGTCAGCGACCTCTTCGCCTGTCAGCCACGCACCCGCTTGTCAGCGAGGGCGACGCGATCTTATGTCCACGCCGCCGACGGCATCCACACTGCGGCCGCCTGCCTACCTGTCGTGCCCTCACGCCTGTACGAGAAGAACGTTGCGTCCTCGCTAATCGTGCACCGGGGATCCGCATCAATCGCCGTGACACCCATGCTCATCAGTTGACGAACCAGCCCTCGTCGTAAATCGAGGCTCGGAGTTCCCCACTGCGTGGTGCTCGATGACCCGGGCAGGTGCTGCTCTACATCACGGACCATATCAGCGGGCACTTCGTACCGCTCTCCCGACGCGGCCGCGCCCATCAGCGCGTGCATGTGTGCCGGCTTGGCCCCACAGCGGATCATCGTTTCCACCGTCGCTTTGACGATCCCGTTGCGCGCGCCCAATCGGCCAGCGTGAACGGCGGCAACAATGCCGGATACGTCGTCGGAGAGAAGCAACGGCACACAGTCCGCAGTGAGTACAACTAAGGCTAAGTCACGTTCGGTCGTGACCATCGCATCCGTTGCTTCGATTGGGCTTGTCATCGAACCATTGACGACGGTGACCGTCGGGGAATGAATCTGTTCCATGTAGAGAACACGATCCATGGGAAGCCCCAGAACCCGAGCAAAGTGCTCGCGGTTCTCGGCGACGGCAGCTGGGTCATCGCCGACGTGATCGCCGAGATTGAATGATTCATAGGGCGCACGGGAAACCCCGCCGGCTCGCGTAGTCATGACTTTGCGAACGCGACGGGGTTCTGGAGTGGGATTGTTAATCGTCACGCCATCCTTCTGTTTCTTTACGACTTCTTTCCGATGACCCGGATTCTTCACACTGGCCCGAATTCTTTTTAGGAGAAGGGCAGATCCAGATCGTCATCGTCGTCGTCATAGTCGTTACGGGAGTCATTCCCCCGCTGCGGCTGCGTCCCACCACGCTGCAGATCGGATTGCTCCTCGGAGAAGCTATGCCGACTACCGGAGGTAAAAAGTCCGCGGTTCGCCGCAGACTGGTAGGAGCCACCGTTGCTCTGGGAACGTCCGTTCGATCCGTCGGCCTGTCCATAAGGCTGCCGGGAACCGCTCTCCCCTGAGCCACCGATCGGTTGCGATCCGGCGGACGCTCCAAAACCGCGGTCCGCAGAGCTGTGCTCACGGCGCTGGAAGGAGGACGTCATCTGCTCACGAGCACCCGCGGAACCCGACGATGACGCGCTCGCCGGCTGGCCGGAAAACACGTCGCGAGCATTCGATTCCCGTGGCGCAGGTGTCGTTTGGGAATTCGCCGGCTGGGCAGCATGAGCACCGCTTGACTGCTCGGTGCTGTCGTCGAACCCGGTAGCGATCACAGTGACTCGGACTTCGTCGCCGAGGTTTTCGTCGATAATCGTTCCGAAAATGATGTTGGCGTCGTCAGAGGCCAAGTTGGCAACGACATTGGCTGCATCGTTGACCTCGAAGAGGCCGATGTCAGAGCCACCCGCGAAGGACAACAAGACACCGTGGGCGCCCTCCATGGTGTTTTCCAACAGAGGGGAGCTAATGGCCAGTTCGGTCGCTTGAGCAGCACGCCCTTCACCACGAGCAGCACCGATTCCCATCAAGGCCGAACCAGCATCCGACATGACTGAGCGAACGTCGGCAAAGTCAACGTTAATGACGCCTGGGGTGGTAATCAGGTCGGTGATGCCTCGGACACCATTGTGGAGAACTTCGTCAGCCTGGCGGAAGGCTTCCATCATGGAGACGTTCTTGTCGCCCATCTGAAGCAAGCGGTCATTCGGAATGACAATCAACGTGTCACACACTTCGCGCAAAGCTTCGATGCCCTCAAGAGCCTGCTTCGTACGACGCGGCCCTTCGAAGGTAAATGGACGGGTCACAACGCCGACGGTCAACGCGCCTTGCTTCTTCGCGATGCTCGCGACCACCGGGGCGGCACCCGTTCCGGTTCCACCACCTTCACCTGCGGTGACGAAGACCATATCCGCACCCTGCAGGGTGGATTCAATCTGGTCACGATGATCCTCGGCAGACTTCCGGCCTACCTCAGGGTTGGCGCCAGCCCCCAGGCCACGGGTCGCTTCGCGGCCGATGTCAAGCTTGACGTCCGCGTCAGTGAACATAAGCGCCTGAGAGTCGGTGTTCACGGCGATGAACTCGACTCCCTTGAGGCCATCTTCAATCATGCGATTGACAGCGTTGACGCCGCCGCCGCCAACGCCAACCACTTTGATGATGGCGAGGTAGTTATCCGATGTCGTCATGGTTGTAGGGCTCGCCTTTCGTTACACGATCTATCGCTATCGAACTGTACGGTCTGCGCAAAGACTACAGGATGTTGCCACCTTTATTGCAGAGGCGCAGCGGCCCGTAGCAAAGAATTTTATTTTTTACGTTTCTATAATGCTTGTGAACAGACCAAACACGTGGTGACTAATCCATTCGGCGTGTCGCAAGTCTAAACCTCAACTTTAGGCTTTACCTGCAGTTATGGTTCACACTATTCCTTGACTGAGACCTGAGCCGGGTTGGAAACATCCCATACACGTCCTTCTCGCTGAAGCACGGCCTTCGTCGCTTCTGCTTTAGACGACGCATTATTACTCGTTCCCCATTTCACTGTTTTCTCGTCTTTGAAAACTAACGAAATATTATTTTCATTCTGGGCATCAATATGGTCAATATCGCCGACGATACCCGGCGCGTGCTCGTGAACAGCCTGGGCGACGTGTGCCACTGCACGTGCAGTCTCCTCATCGGGAGAAGTGTTCCCATCCAGCTTCAACGCCCCGTCCGGGTGCGGAGAAACGTCGAACTCTCGCCCGTTATCGTCGAAAAGATGATCGCCATCATCGTCCACATAAAACGCGACGGTTGCTTCCTTCACCGAAATCGAGATAGTCCGCGGCCAGGAGCGCTCCACCGTGGCCTTCGTCACCCACGGCAATCCGACAACGTGTGACGCTGCGGCATGAGTATCAATCCGGGTCATATTCTGACCCTCGTGGATCCCCGAGGCGGCAATGATGTCCTCTTTCGAGGTCTGCTCATTACCTTTGACGGAAAATGAGGACACGGTCAAGATGGGAGCGATCCGGAGAACCACCGCGCCGACCACAAGGAGAAGCACGATGATGAGAGTTGCTCCCCACCACCGGCGTCGACGTCGGCGACGGCTCTCACCCTGTGATTCTTTACGGCCACCGGAATGAATGACACGTGAGTGCTCCCTCTCTTCGTCAGAGTCGACGGGGGAACCAAAGTTGTCGATGGGTACGCTGCGCCCCGGCTGTCTGCCTTTAGCGCCAGCGTTTTTACGCGACGCTTTTCGTGAGCCTCTCACTAGTTCTTCCTACTTACCTCTCACCCAGGTCACGTTGTAACCTACTGCACCGGTTCATGCAGTGCCGCAACAATTGGATCTGCCAGCATAGTCACGGTTCCTGCGCCCATAGTCAAGATGATGTCCCCCGGCCCAGCGATGGTGCTCACCATGCGAGGAACCTCGTCGACTCGATGGGCGGCGTGCGTCGGAATAGTCATCTGATCAATGATCAGGTCACTCGTCACTCCCGGAATGGGCTTTTCACGGGCACCATAAATGTCCATCACGATGGCCTCGTCGGCGAGGGACAAAGCCTCAGCAAATTCCGAAGCGAATTCCTCAGTTCGGGAATACATGTGGGGTTGGAAGACGACAATCACCCTGCGGTGGTGGCCTTCCACAGAATCCATCGCCTGAATCTTGTCCCGCGCCGCGGTCAACACCGCCCGCACTTCGGTCGGGTGATGGGCATAATCGTCGTAAACAGAGGCTCCCTCGTAATAACCATGCACGATGGTCCCATGTGATTCGAACCGACGACGCACGCCCTGGAAGCCGTTCACGCCACTCACGGCGCGCTCACGGTCAGCTCCGACAAGAACCGACGAGACAATTGCAGCGACAGCATTGAGAACCATGTGTTTCCCGGGGATATGCATCGCAACGCGGTGCGTGCTCGTGTCCGCCTCATTCGGCTCGCCACCTGGGTTCTCAGCCGACGCATGCGTGGGCAGAGAAATACGGATCAGCGCATCCGTGCGGTCAGGCTTCGGGGTGATCTCCGTAATTTCGGCACCCACCGGGATCGACGGATGACGCGTACACGCATCACTCGTTCCATAACCAATAACGTTTATTCTGTCCCCTTGCTGCACAATCCGCTCACCCAGTGCCGCAGCGTGCGGGTCATCCACGCAGACGACCAAATATCCACCGTCGACAATGCGGTCCGCAAATTCGTCGAAAACGTGAACATACGATTCTTCGGAACCATAAAAATCGAGGTGGTCCGCCTCAATGTTGGTCACCACCGCAACATTGGGTGAATAGGTCAACAACGACGCGTCGGACTCATCTGCTTCAGCAACGAACACTGAGCCCGTGCCATGATGCGCATTCGTCCCGGTCGTGGAGAGCTGCCCTCCCACGGCGAAACTGGGATCCATGCCCGCCTGTTGCAGCGCGATAACTGCCAGCGACGTCGTCGAGGTTTTCCCGTGAGTCCCGGCAATGAGTAAAGCATCGTGGTCAAGCAGAAGTGCGCCTAAAACGTCGGACCGCGTGACCACGGGGATTCCGCGTTCACGAGCGCTCACCAGTTCCGGATTGTCCTGGGGAATAGCAGCAAACGAGGTCACCACACATGTCGGCGTATCGCCCGTCAAGTCCAGGTTTTCCGCCTTATGTTCCGTGGCAATCACAGCTCCGGCGGCTCGTAAAGCCAGGATGGTGAGCGAGTCTTTCATGTCCGACCCGGTGACCGTATATCCGCGGTCTAACAAGATCCGGGCCACCCCAGACATGCCCACACCGCCGATGCCCACCATGTGGACATGGCGAAGTTCATCGGGGGTTATTGCATGTGCCGGATTGACACGTCGGGCATGACGCTCTAAGTGCATGGTGTGCCCAGCGTCCTTCGTCTGCCCGCTGGTTTCGTCGCTATGTGCCACTACTTCGCTCCTTGACTGTGAACAGGTAATTAGGGGAACAGCTACATGGACGTCATCGAGCTGCTGCAATAACGCGTTGAGCTATGTCATCGGCGGCATTGGGGTTGCTGCTTTTGGCCGTTTGCTCCGCCATCACCGTTAAGGCATCAGGGTTCGTGATCATGGGAATCACCTTGTCGACGATGGTCTGGCTGGTGAGGCCGTCGTCGTTAATGAGTATGGCCCCTGAATTGTCGACGACGGGCTGGGCGTTCAACGCCTGCTCACCATTGCCATGCGGGAGTGGCACATACACGGCCGGGAGTCCGACAGCGGACACTTCTGCGACGGTCATTGCCCCCGACCGGCAGAGAATCATGTCTGCGGCGCTCAAGGCCAGATCCATCCGCGAGATATAGGGGACGCCGATATAGGGCGGAGTTCCATCTTGGTGATCAACGTCTATTGAGTTTTTCTTCCCATAGGCGTGGAGTACCGAGACCCCCGCCTCACCGAGTTCGCGTGATGCACCGGATACGGCGTTATTGATGGACCGTGCCCCCTGGGAACCACCTGTGACCAGCAAAACTGGCGCATCGGGATCCAAACCGAAATACTCACGGGCCTCTGCACGAAGTCCTGACCGGTCGAGCGAGCTGATCTCTGAGCGGACCGGGATCCCCACGATCTCCGCGGAAATACCTGATCCTTCGACGGCAGCTAGCCCCTGTCCCCCTAAGCGAATTCCCAGCTTATTGGCCATACCGGCTCGCGCGTTCGCCTCATGCACGAAGAAGGGGATGTGGAGGGATTTGGCCGCGAGGTACGCGGGGGCCGACACATAGCCACCGAAGCCGATAAGAACGTCGGCGTTGACGTCGCGCAAAATGTCTTTTGTTTGGGTGACCGCCCGACGAACACGGTGTGGAACAGAAAAAAGTGCTTTATTAATTTTGCGTGGGATTGGTACTGGGTCAATCATCCGCAGGTCATAACCACGTTCGGGGACCAGAGTTCCTTCGAGCCCCTTCGTCGTCCCTAATGCTGTGATCCGTGCAGAGGGCACACTGCGACGAACCGCGTCAGCAACTGCCATCGCAGGCTCGATATGACCGGCAGTGCCACCACCCGCAACAACAACGGAAAGCTCTCCGTCCGTATCCTGTGACCTCTTCATACACCCACCTAGGAATAGCGCTACATCATCGACGTAGCCTTATTTGTGCCTTAAAAACGTGTCTCATTCATATTAACGACGAGTCCCGTCGTCGAATGGCCCAAAGGAACCATTCGACGTACCGTAATCAGATTGATATGTACGCCGGCTGCCGTTTCGGGACCGCCGACGAGGCGCACGGTCATGGGCCCGGTCTCGTCGTTGGCTGGCGGATCCCGAGCTTGGCTGCCTATTGACCTCATTACGTCGACTGCGGGGCGATCCGTTCCGACGAGTCACCGGCTCTCCGAACCTTTGGACCTCGTGGTGTCTGTCAGAGAGCGAACCGCGGCGCGACGACCCCGAACGACCACCGGATCTCCCTCGCGGACCGGCACCCTTCCGAGAACCGTTGCCATTCCGCGATCGCGGATCGTCGTCGTCAACCCACGGGCCTCGACGCAACGTTGAAGGATCAAACGCACGCGGTTCCGGGAAACCTAATAATTTATCGACGACGGGGCGGCCGTAGGTCTGCATCGACGACACTGTCTCAGGCTCATGTCGGGCGCAGTTAAGAAGCAACCCCATCGATACCAATGTGATGATGGCCGACGTTCCGCCGGATGAAATCAACGGCAGCTGAATACCGGTGACGGGAAGAAGCCCGGTCACGTAACCAATGTTGATAAACGCCTGGATGACAATGCCTGTGGTGACCGTCGCAGCCATGAGGCGAAGGAAAGGATCCGCCTGGTTTAACGCGATGCGCATTCCTACCCAGCCCAAGAGGGCGAAGAGAAGGATGACGATGCTGGCACCGAGGAATCCCATTTCTTCACCGACAACGGCGAAGATGAAGTCGTTTTTCGCCTCGGGGAGGTAAAACCACTTGGCACGCGATTGGCCTAGACCTTGCCCCAGGAAAGAGCCGTCGCCTAGAGACAAAAAACCCTGGTAGCTCTGGTAGGCCGTGCCTTGTGTATTGGGGAACTTACCGAAAAGGGTTTCTCTAAACACTTCGACGCGGTTGGACCGATATCCGGCCGTCAAGGTCAGAAGAACAGCGAGGCCCAAGCCGCCGGCGATAATCGTCGTCGTGACCCACTTGGGCACACCCACAAACCAAGCCAGAGCGAGGAAAACGATCATGACCGACGCGACCATGCCGAGGTCACGTTCAAGGGCAACAAGAACGATCACGAGCACCACGATCGCGGTGAAAAATCCCAAGACCTGGCGGATTGAACGTGCGTATAGCGCCCGCTCGGACAGAACTGCAGAACCCCAGACCGCGATGGCTAGCTTGGCAACCTCTGACGGCTGAATGGTGACAGGGCCCAGGACGAGCCATGATTGGGATCCCATCTGCTGGAGACCAGTTCCCAGGCCTGGAATCAGAACCAAAATCAACAGAATGACCGCAAGGCCCATAGCCCAGGGCGAAATTTTCTTAATGGTGGCCGGGGACATTCGGATGGCGAAATACAGACCGACGAGGCCAACCACGACCATCCCGGCTTGTTTGAAGAAATCCGTCCACACACTGTTGGAATCTGCCAGCGACGATGCCATCGAGCTGGACAGCACCATCAAGAGCCCCACACCGGTCAGAATCGCTGTGATCGCGGCAAGGATGTAGTAGTCAAACTTCGGCGTTGATGTCGCAGCATCAATTTTGCCGACGACTCCTTCCCACCATGATCGTGCACGGCGGGATTTCGTTCCTTGGTCAGATTTCACTGTCACGATCCCTATCCTTCTTTACCGCGCCCATAACGACGAGCAGCTTCAGCGAAGAGGTCGCCACGCTGGCTCATCCCCGTGTACATGTCCAAGCTAGCGGCAGCGGGCGCGAGAAGCACCGTGTCACCAGGTTGTGCCAACCGGGAGGCTGCCTGGACGGCTTCATTCATCGCGATCACTGGATCAGTCGACGTAATGACGGTCAAGGGAATGCGGGGATGAATGGTAGCGAGACTCTGGCGAATGATCTCTCTATCCTGCCCCAAAACAACCGCGGCCGAAATACGGTCGGCATTCTTGTGAATGAGATCATCAATCTGGGCGCCTTTAAGCTGCCCACCTGCAATCCACACACATGACTCCACCGCACTTAAAGCTGCGTCCGTCGCGTGAGGGTTGGTCGCCTTCGAGTTGTCGATCCATCGGATGTCTCCAGCTTCAAAAACGACTTGTCCACGGTGCTTTTCGACGACAAAGGAAGAGAGCGCGCGAGCTATGGCGTCTGGCTCCACGCCCTGTGACCGGGCGATGGCTGTGGCTGCGAGCGCGTCTGCGACGCCAGCCGGACCGGGGGGAGAAATTCTTGTCGCATCTGCAATATCCACGCCCTCCGAGTGAGCGGGGACGCATGCACGATCAACGATCTTGCCGTCGATCACCCCAACTTGCCCTGCGCCGGGCTCCCCCATCGTGAATTCGATAACACGACGAGCCGGAGTGTCACCGCTAGAAGAGGTTGAAGAAAGTTCCATGTACCGCTCAGCTTCGCGGCACACACGCTCATCATCCGCATTGACGACGATGACTGACCCTCGGTACACCCGCGCTTTATCCGCCGCGTAGGCATCCATCGAGCCATGCCAATCAATATGGTCTTCTGCAAGATTTAAGACGACACCGGCATCAGGGGTGAGCGTCGGCGACCAGTGAAGCTGGAAACTGGAAAGCTCCGCGACCATGACACTGACCCGCGGAGTCTGTGTTAGCGCAGTCCCGACCGCTACCCCAATGTTCCCCACTGCCTCAGCCGCTGCTCCGGATTCGACCATCATCGATGCGAGCATCGACGTGGCGGTTGTTTTACCATTCGTCCCGGTGACGGCTAACCAGGTGCGTGGTTCTCCAAAACGGCCATCACGATCGGCACACCACGCCAGTTCAACGTCACCAATGACCGGAATTCCTTGCTCCTGCGCGTCGCGTAGCAGGGGCGTGTCTGGCCGCCATCCTGGCGACGTCACGATCAGCGAGGCTTCGTCGAGACGAGAATGAGCCTCCTCGACGGTCATGGCAGATCCGCCGTGGCGGTCTGCAAGCTCACTTGCTGCAGTGAAGTTGCTATCGATGATGCACACCGACCATCCGAGTTGTGTGGCTAGGTCAGCTGCGCCTCGGCCCGATACCCCAGCGCCAGCAATCCACACTGGACCTTGAGGTTGAGGAAGATATGACGATGATGTCTGGACGTGAGACATAATGATGTTCTCTTTCCGTATGGGGTCTCGGGTTTGATTAGGTCCACCCTAACCAGTCAGCGTAAAACATACTCACCCCAGCGACGGCGAACATCGCCGTGAGCAGCCAGAAGCGGACGACCACGGTCGTTTCCGCCCATCCTCCGTTTTCGAAATGGTGGTGGATGGGTGCCATGCGGAATGGCCGTTTACCTGTTGACCGGAAACTGACAAGTTGAATAACAACGGAGATCGTTTCCGCGACGAACAAAGCGCCAATAACGATCATCAGCAATTCGGTCCGCGAGGTCACAGACAAGCCAGCAACCAGTCCACCCAGGGCCAGCGACCCGGTGTCACCCATGAAGATTTTCGCCGGGGCCGCATTCCACCACAGGAAACCAAGGCACGCGCCCAATCCGCACGCAGCCAAAATGGAGAGGTCTAGGGGGTCTCGCACCTGGTAGCACGCGACCGACGCGTTAGAGGCACACGAGTTACGGAATTGCCAAAAGGTCATGATGGAATACGCGGCCATCACGATCGCAGTTGTTCCTGCAGCGAGGCCATCGAGACCGTCGGTAAGGTTCACGGCATTCGACCAGGCGGTCACCAAAATGTAGATGAACAGCAGGAATATGAGGGTCCCGATGATGCCGCCGCCAATCGCAATATCAAAGGTATCGATATCGCGGACGAAGGATAGCTTGGTCGAGGCAGGCTTCAGACCATGCTCATTGAGGAACAGGAGACACAGCACCCCGAAACCGATGGCGAGAACGGCTTGGCCCAGCAGCTTTCCTTTTTTGTTCAGGCCAAGGTTCCGCGCCTTCGCCAATTTGATGTAGTCATCAAGGAAACCGAGGAAGCCCATCCCCACTGTCAGGCCGAGAACTAACAAACCTGACGCTGTGGGTTTGTAGCTCGACTGGGTAAACACAGAGGCTAGGTGCGCAAGAAAATACCCACCGACGATGGCGACGATGATGGCGATACCACCCATCGTGGGAGTTCCGCGCTTGCGCAAATGCGATCGCGGGCCTTCCTCACGGATTTCCTGTCCCAGGCCTTCGTCGGAAAAACGACGAATCAAAATTGGGGTAAAAAGTATTGCAATAATAAAAGAAACGGCGCCGCCGATGATGATATGAACCATTACTCTCCGTTCCCTTCATCCTGACCGGACAAAAGCCCTTCCGTGACTCTCCACAGTCCATCTGAGTATGAAGCCTTGATGAGGACAACATCGTCCGGACGGACTGACGACCACACATTATCGACAGCTGCATCGACGTCGTCCACATGGGTGACATCAACGCCCGACTCCTTAGCTCCGTGCGCTAAAGCCCGCTGGTTAACACCATTGCCGACGACAACAACGTGGTTGATCTTGTGTCGGCCCAACTCTTCGCCGATCGAGTAGTGCTCGTCGGTGGCGGAGGCTCCCAGTTCGCCCATCTGACCTAGGACCGCCCAGGATTGGGCATCTTCGCGTGCCTGAACAGTGGACGCCAATGCGGCAATTCCTGCCCGCATCGAGTCAGGGTTCGCGTTGTACGAATCGTTGATGATGGTTACTCCGTCACGCCGGTTGCGCACATCCATCCGATTGGCGCTCGCGGCGGTGTGGTGCGACAGCGCAGTGGAGATCTCATCCACGGACATCCCGACGGCAAATCCCACGGCTGCGGCTGCGAGAGCATTCGCAACTTGGTGCTGCCCATAAACCTGCAGTTGTACGGGGGCGGGCTCCCCCGTCGGCATGGTCAAGGTGAAGGACGCACGGGCAGAGCTATCGAGAACAACATCAGTGGCGATGACAGCGTCATGTCCATCGGCTGGGTTATCACCAGCTTCGCCAGACTTCACCGAAAAAGTGATCACACGGGCCGAGGTCCGTGGTGCCATGCCCGATACCAAACGATCATCGGCGTTAAGTATGGCAACGCCACCGTCGTCAGCTGACGGCAACGCTTCGACGAGTTCACCTTTGGCTTGGGCAATGGCCTCGCGGGATCCAAATTCGCCCAGATGAGCGGTACCAACGTTAAGGACTGCACCAATCGTCGGAGGCGCAATCCGCGCCAAGTGAGCGATGTGGCCGATTCCGCGGGCACTCATTTCAGCGACTAAGAATCGCGTCGATTCGGTGCATCGCAAGGCGGTGTAGGGGTGCCCAATTTCGTTATTAAAGGACCCGGGTGGTGCCACCGTCTCCCCTTGCGTCCGAAGGATCGTCGCAATCATGTCCTTTGTCGATGTTTTCCCGGCGGAACCCGTCACACCGATCACACGTAGGCCATGGTGAGCGACTAATTCGGTGACCGTGTGGTGGGCAAGCTTGCTGAGGGCAGCCAATGCCGCCTCGCCTTCCCCATCGCGGTCATATTCCAGCGCAGTGGCATTAGTTTCCACGTGCTCAACGTGAGGAATGATGACGGCAGGTACACCCATATCACGTGATAGCAGGGCGAGGGTAGCACCGTCTTTAATGGCTTGGGCGGCGAAATCGTGGCCATTGACTCGGGCACCCGGCAATGCCAGAAATACTGAACCAGGGGCAATCTTCCGCGAATCGAATTCGACGGGCCCTGGTACTACCGCGTCGGGGTCAATATTGACAAGATATCCGCCGGTAATATCCGCGAGACGCCCCGCCGTCATGGGAATCATGGTTGGCTACCTCTTTCACTACGCCCGTACATGTGATGGCACATAACTACTTTTATTTCTCCACCGAGCTATTGAGTTTATCGTCGATGCTTCGCCGCGTTTCGACCCGATCGTCAAATGGATGAGTTGTATCACCAATCAGCTGACCAGTTTCATGCCCTTTACCTGAGACAATAACTGCGTCACCGGGCTGGGCCCATTGGATCGCTGCACGGATCGCTTCTCTGCGATCACCGATCTCACGGATGGTAGGCCGATGCTCCGAACCCTCTGTTTTTACTTTATTGTGAGGTTCGTCCGCACGGTCAACACTTGCATGGTCAGCAACTTCCTGCGCCCCTGCCACGACTTGTTGCCGTATGGAAGCTGGATCTTCACTACGCGGATTATCATCGGTGACAATAACTAGATCGCTACGTAGCGCTGCTTCACGTCCCATGATGGGGCGTTTCGAATGATCCCGATCTCCGCCGGCCCCCACGACAATGGCAATCCGGCCCCGCACATGTGCACGAAGCGTATCCAAGACGGCCGCAATCGCCCCCGGCTTATGGGCGTAATCCACGACGGCCATATAATCCTGGCCACAATCAATACGTTCTAATCGGCCGGGCACGGTCACCGTCGAGAGCCCTTCAATGGCGTCCTCGGCTTTCATCCCGGTCTTCACGAGAAGCCCCATCGCCAACATCGCATTAGCGACGTTAAAACGGCCGGGCATCGGTATATGTAACGTCATCTCATTCGCGCCGAAGCCATACAGCTCGGCGGTCTGCACACCGTTATCCATGACGGAGGAAGGCCCAGCCCACACATCCGGCTGAAGCGATGCGTCATGTTTCGACGCAGCTTCCGTCGACACTGTGAAAGGATGAGGCAGCATCGTCGCTAATCTCTGCCCCCACGCATCATCAATACATACGACGGCGGTCTCCGCATGCAGAGGCGAATCCTCCTTGAAGAGCCGAGCCTTGGTCTGGAAATAATCCTCCATCGTGGGGTGGAAATCGAGGTGATCCTGGGACAAATTAGTAAATCCCGCGACGGAGAAATGGGTTCCCAAAACACGACCCAACGCAATCGCGTGACTGGAAACCTCCATGACCACGTGCGTCACGCCTCGCTTTTTCATCATCGCGAAAAGTGCTTGAAGATTAGGAGCTTCGGGGGTGGTGAGAGTCGAAGGAACCTTCTCCCCATTAATCCTGGTACCCGTGGTACCGATCAGCCCGGTTGAAATGCCGTGATGAAGGAGGGCAGCTTCGACCATATAACTCGTCGTGGTCTTACCTGCTGTCCCGGTAATACCGATCACCGTCAAGTCGCGGGAAGGATGATCATAAACAGCCGACGACACCGCCCCGAGCACGGCGCGAACATCATCAACGACGATAATCGGCAGGTCCTCACGCGTGACCTTTTCTACCCCATCGTGATCAGTCAAGACTGCTGCTGCTGATGAGGAGTCCGCAAATTGTGCGCCATGGACATGGAGTCCAGGTACTCCGGCAAAGAGCCCACCCTCTGGCAAAGCTTGAGCATTAAGCCCAATATCCGTGACGACGAGGTCCGGGTCATCAGCTCGAATGAGGCGGCCACCCGATATTTCCGCAAGTTCTTGCAGCGTTGCCATGACAATCTCCTTGATCACGATCTAGACGGCGAAGGATAACGCGATAAACGATGTTTCCGACAGTAGAAATCTTGAGCTACCCTGCCTGCAACAAGAGGGTGTCACCTGGTTCTTTCGACGGCGGAACGTTGTAGCGGTTAAGCGCCCACGATGCGATGTCGTGGAACAGCGGCGCTGCCGACTGACCACCTTCACCATGAACGCCACGGGCCGGGTTATTCAGCATGATGGCAACGACGAAGCGTGGGTCGTCGGCCGGGGCAATCCCGGCGAATGTGATCCAGTACTTCGAATTGGAATATGCACCGGTGTCCGGGTCAACCTGTTGGGCCGTTCCGGTCTTACCTGCAATTTGATACCCATCGATGGCCGCGCCGGGTCCTGTCCCCTGCTGGTTTCCGCTGTCCTTCTGGACAACCCCGCGGAACATGTTGCGGACCGTTCGTGCCGTCTGGGCACTCACCACCCGCGTTTCGGCGGGAGCGTCAGTGGATACTTCTTTTCCGTCGGGGTCTTTAATGCTCTTCACGATTCGGGGTTCTATGCGCACCCCGTCATTGGCGATGGTTTGGTAGATGCTCGCCATCTGAAGGAGGGATGTTGAAAAGCCCTGGCCGATGGGGAGGTTCGCAAATGTACCGGCGGCCCACTGGGAGCGCGGAGGCAGAAATCCGCTGGTCTCGTTGGGCAGTTCGACTCCCGTTGCCTGTCCAATCCCGAATTTATTCAGGTAATTATTAAACGAATCTGGCCCGACCCGCTGCGCAAGCATCAAAGTTCCGACGTTCGACGACTTGCTGAAAATACCTGTCGTGGTGTACGGAGTGACGCCGTGATCCCACGCATCCTTGACAGTGACGCCGGAATCGTTAATTGAGCCTGGCACCTGCAGTACTTCGTCGGGCGTGGTTTTTTTATCCTCGATCGACGCGGCGGCGGTGATGACCTTGCCGACCGATCCCGGTTCGAAGGGATTGCTTATCGTCCGATCACCAAACTGCTTGCCTTCTTTCAGCTGCTTCTCGATGTCGCCGTTCGGGTCAATCGTTCCCGTCGTAGCCATGGACAATACGTGGCCTGACTTGGCGTCGAGCACCACCGCACTAGCGTCCTCTGCACCGGAATTGGCCTTGGCTTGTTCCAGACTCTGCTGCACGAAAGTCTGCATGTCGTTATCCAAGGTCAGCTGATAGCTATCGCCATCAATCGCCGGGTGTTCATCGCGACGAGAACCAGGGATTGCCATCCCTTGGGCGGCTATATCGACGGTGTAACTCCCGTTCGTCCCCTGGAGGTCAGAGTCCTGCGAGAGCTCTAACCCGAACTGTCCCGATCCGTCCTGGCTTATCTTGCCGAGAACATTTTCGCCGATAGCGCCATTCGGGTACTGGCGGACGTCTTGTCGCTCCGCAGTGATCTCTGGATACTTCTTAACGATTTTTTCCGCTTTATCAGGATCCACGTTGCGGACCAGAACGGAATAATCATCATCGGAGGTTAATTTCTTCTCAATATCCTCCGACTTCACATCATCCGCTTTGCCGTCGTCACCAATCATCCGAGGAAGATCGTCGGCAATATCCTTCATCCGCTGGTCAGGATCTGGGTAACTATCGGGGTTAATCTCATGCCGCTTCTCCATGAAGCTGCGCAGTTCATTCGGATGCACGGACAGCAGTGACGATTCCATGGTGTAGGCAAGATCCTCACCATTGGTGTCGGTGATAGTCCCTCGTCGGGCCGGTTCGGCGATTTTTACCCGACGCTGTTCTTGGGCCTGCGACGACAAGTTCGGTCCGATGATGAGCTGGACCCATACAAGCCGCAAAATAAGGACGATCAGTAAAGCGATAATGATCGCCCGAAGAAGATTGAGGCGCCGCATGGCTGCCTTGGCGCCTGTTATTAACGATGTCCCCGCCATGCTGTTACGTAGCGGTGCATCAGGAGAGCTCCCTGTTCTGGGATTCCGGGGCCGACGAGATGAACTGTTACTCATGGATTCTCCGGTCCCCCTTCTCATGCCTCATTTACCTGATCACCACATACTTTCTACAGATTACTGCCGCCACCTCAAGGTGGGCGATGTTCCGCACTCGCATCCGGAGCCCTCGCAAAATAGTACACAAGCAACCTGACACATCCGGTTCACCTCACACCGCCCAGTCTGACCTGCGACGATCCACAGATCAGATCATGTCCGGACAGTCCTAGGGAGTCGGCGCGGCAGCCTCGCCAGCCGGTGCAGCTTCCGGCGCAGGGTTGGCGCCTTCCGCCTGGCCTGCAGGCAATGGGGCTTCGCGATCAAGTCCTTCACCCTGACTAGCAGCCTGGTTATCGCCCCGCGCCGCTACTGCCCCAGCCGTATTGTCCTGGTACGGAGCCAATTGCGCTGGTCGATTGTTGTCACGGCCTGACGAGGAAGAAGACGTAGCAGACCTTGACGTATTTTTCGTTTTCTCGGGATCCGACGAGGCCTTCGCCTTGGGATCCGCACCGCTATTAATGTCGTGAATCTCATGAGTCTTTGAGGGATCGGCGGCTCTATTCTCAACCACGGAACCGTCGGGATTGACGGTCATAATCCCCGGCTGATCAGGAACAACCATGCCGTCCTCCGAGGCCTTCTTGGCGACTTCTGAGTCCGAGCTCGCGTTCTTGACGTCGCGATGCAGTCCTTCCAACTCGTTATCCAGAGTTGTCTTCTGGTCTTTCGCTTTCTGAATGGCGAACGACTGCTGCGTCGTCACTCCGGAAAGGTACATCGTGACACCCACGCCGACGCCGATAAACAAGATACATACGACGATGAACTGGATCGTGGTCCTCTTGACTCGTCGTTCTTCGGAAACGACGCGTCGGCCTCGGACGGAAATGACCTGACGAGATCCCATTCTCTTCGCGGCGCTCGTCCTCTTTTTCCGTGCTACGGACGTACTCGAGGAGCGGAGGCTATTTCCTTCCCGACGCGACCGAACCGGCGTTTCTGCTCGTCGGTCACGTGAGGTGGTCCGCGTCAACATCGCCGTAGAGGCACGCCCCGCGGTATCGACGTCATGATCGTGGCTTGCCCGTCGAGCTGCTGTTCCAGCCCCTGTCAAGGTAGTCATTGTTCTCCTTCGACGTCTTCGCGGTGTGAAATGCTCTGTTGTGCGGAAGAGACCAGCTGTTCTCTTCCCATTAGGCGGGCCTCGTGCCGGAATTCTGGTCGAGCTGAATATGTGGTGGATGATCCCGAAGCCCTCGCTGGAGTACTGCCCGGCGGCGGGCTCGAGTGCGAGTAGCCCGTTCTCTCTACGGCACGGACGCGGACCGAATGTGCGCGCGGATTCTTATCATTCTCCTGCTCATCGGCCTTTTCCGAACCCCGCGTTACCAAGTGAAAATCGGGGGCACTGTTGGGCAGATCGATAGGAAGTCCCGGAGGGGTCTTCGATTCTGTCAGCTCCGCCAGTTCCCTCTTTACAATTTTGTCTTCAAGGCTTTGGTAGCTCATGAACACTGCCCGTCCACCAAGGTGGAGGTAGGAGCAGACTTTCGGAATGACGCGACGCAAAGCATCCAGCTCAGCATTGACCTCAACGCGCAAAGCTTGAAAGGTCCTCTTCGCCGGATGGCCCCCATGACGGCGGGCCGACGCCGGAATTGTTGCGTAGATCAGTTCCACTAACCGCTGCGACGTGGTCCAGGGTTCCTTCTCACGTTCACGAACAATGGCGCGAGCAAGAGGCCCAGCAAAGCGTTCATCGCCATATGTTTTTAAGATGCGAGCCAGCTCGCCGTGGCTATACGTATTAAGGACATCGGCAGCGGTTTTGCCCGTCGACGTATCCATCCGCATGTCCAGCGGACCGTCGTCGCGGTAGGTAAAACCCCGGTCCACCTGATCTAGTTGCATCGACGACACCCCAAGATCAAAGAAACCGGCGCTAAGACCGTGAGCGTGAAAAGCGTCGACAACTGGGTGATGAGCATCGTCTAATGCCTCATCGAAGTTGTCGAAACGGGCATGCACTGGGTAGAACCGGCCCTGGAATCGAGACAGCCGCTCAGTGGTTCGGGATAGTTCCTTCTTGTCTCGGTCAACCCCGATGACCATTGCCGACGGGAAACGCTCCAGGAAAGATTCGGTGTGCCCGCCAGCTCCGAGGGTGCCGTCGAGAATGACGGATGGTGCCGACTTCTCTGATGGTTCTGTGACCGTGGGAGCTATCAGCTCAACCATGCGTTCCAGCATGACGGGAACGTGACCATGCGTACCAGTGTGGCGGTCGGCCATTGTCCCCTCTTTCATCGTCGCGGTCAGAATATTGGGTGGTCGTGGTGATGGAGAGGAATGTAAACAGGGCCCTACCCGCTCAGTGCCTGGTGTTGGGGAAGTACATCAGGATCTAAACGGGCAGAGGCCTGCACACATTCCTTACACTCGCTGTAGATCATTGCGACGGTCGACCATGTGGGTGGTGAACTCAAGGAGTCCTTAGAGGAAGTCCATGAAGGCAGCGTCGCCACCGTTGGCGTAGCTTTCTTCATGTTCGGCTTGGTACCGATTCCACGACTCCGCATTCCAGATTTCGACGAAGTCAACAGAACCAATCACGACGCATTCTTTGCTTAACCCTGCGTAGCGACGATGATCAGGCGAAATCGTTATTCGCCCATGACCATCAACAGATTGTTCATCCGCGCTGGCCGCTAAGTTACGCACAAATGCGCGAGCCTCCGGGTTCGTTCGAGATGCAGCAGCAGCTTTACGAGCGCGTTCGAGGAACACGTCCCGCGGGTAGATGGCTAGTGAATGGTCTTGGCCTTTCGTCACCATCAAGCCGTCTGCTAACTCATCACGAAACTTGGCCGGAAGAGTCAAGCGTCCTTTGTCGTCCATCTTGGGGGTGAAAGTACCGAAGAACATGACCTTCGGACTCCTTCCCTCAACATCGACGATCCACATCCAGTCGAGTGCCATGTCGTTATCAGCGCCGGCCGCCAACAACGACAGTCATCTACAGAATTAGTGCGACGGACTTACCTTGTCCGCCAATGGCACCCACTTTAACCCACTCTGCCCCACAACGCACCATTGGCACGACGCTTTCAGCAAATCTTTAGCTTTTTTTCATTATGACAACACGACCCAATCACGAGCCGCACTGTTGATACTACGCTATTTTACTCCGTTGACGTGCATAAACCCGTGATAGATTGGTATAACAGCCGACGCTAGGAACGTCGATCAAACCTCTTCGCAGGGAGTCGCCATTCAACCCCGACGAGGGCACACCCGCGCCGACCGCACGCAATGTGCAGCCGAAAAACATACCTGAGTCGTGCCACTTCCAGCACATAAGTCCATTCATTCCCCATCAGTCAGAGAAATAACGACATTTTTAGCGAAAAGCTGAGAATCAGCGAGCCAGAGTGGGGCAAAGTGGGGGAATTCTAATTACTGAACCGAACATACGGGTTATACGACAAAACTGTTGGTGGTGGATGTGATCTGCTCAAGACAGAGCACACCGTCGGATAGGAGGATCGGCTCGATAAGCTGCCGGTAGTCACTGGTGGTTTCGCGTGCGCATCACCACCAGGTGATGGCGTGGTCGATTCTTGAACAGGGAACCACGACATCATTGCCTCGTAACACAGGTCGGGTGCAGCACCGTGTATTTCTGGTCAAAAGAGGCGGATATATGGTTGCCGGGCACATATTTTTCATTTCTGCCTAGATCACAGGCCAGAAATCACCGGGCTCGAATACACTTTCTGTCGTATTACCCGAACATACGAAAAAGCCCTGGTGGTGAGCTTGTACACTCACCACCAGGGCTGCAGTGTCTTGTTAGACAGTTTTACGTTGTATGGGAAGCCTTGCGCCGAAGCTTCGACCCCCATACGCAAAACTCAGTTCACATATGGGAATCACAATGAGTTTTAGCGCTCGAAACGTCGACGGAAATTCTCTTCCATGCCGCCCGGTCGGCTACTCAAAGACGACTTACGAGCTTTCCGCTGCTTCTTCGCCGTTTTGTCGGAACGATCCCCCACTGTGAGTTTCGACGAGCGGTCACCACGTAATCCGATCACGCCGGCGGCGAACATCACCAAGAACCCGGCAACCGACATCACAACAAACCACAGGCTCGCTTGCGATAGAGCTATTCCGCCTACAAGTAAGACGAGGCCAAGGACCAGCAGAGCAACGACTTTGACGAAGGCGCCACCACGCTGGATTGACCCGACGTTTTTACCAAAGTCTGGGTCTTCCTGATACAGAGCATTCTCGATTTCGTCGAGGACACGCTGCTCTTGCTCTGAGAGGGCCACAACTCCTCCATCTTCCATGAAAGTACCGTTTTCTACCTGGCATAACGCAACAGGTGCCAAAACAGTTCCGTTTATAACCTCATTGTAACCACCATGTACCCCCATTTCTCCACCCCGGTGCACGCAACAATGAATGCCGTCATTTTCAATCCCCGGAAGGCGCTACCCACACCCCTTTTGAGTCAACTTCGTTAAGCCCTCCAGGCTTTAAGCTGCAGCCGGTATCCATGCATACCGATCATTCACAGCAGCGCGGAAATCCAAGACGAGCTGCTCAAAATGCTCGATATAAGCAACCGTCAGGGAGGGGGATAATCCCAACCGGACTCGTTCCTTGATAGGCGAATACTTTCGGAAGACATCTGCCCACGGGCTCAGCTGTCCGCCATAACGTGCAAGCAGAGTCCACGCATCACCCTTGGGCTTCCTTTTACGGCTCGCGATAGCATCTTCAATAACAGCTCCAGCGAGTCGGAGCGCTGCGTAATAAGAGTCCAGCAAGCGTCGTTCCAATTCATCCTGGCTGACGTCGTCAGTCTTGTTAGCCAGTAATGCATCCGCTTTCCTGAGAAAACTTACCGTTGCCGCGTTCATCATCATCCACTCCTTGGAGCCGTCGTCTCTACACTTTCGAGCAAGCACTGCAGTTACCGAACAGCGTCGCTACCCAGCGATGTCTTTTTCGAGCGCCTATTTCCTTGTTGACACTTGACACACTACGAAGAGGTGCGGACATAAGAGTCGAACAAAACTAGAAAATTCGCACATACATTCGAAATCGACAGCAGGTAACTCCCCGCTTCTCCCGGTTAACTCCCCCACCCCGGTTCGCGCATGGTTTCATTAAAGAATGCCCATCACTTTCACGACGTTGACCGCAGCGCAATTTCGTCGACGAGTCCCCGAAATGGTCTCTATTTATATCCGTGCGATGGGCTACAGCTCCACTATCTCGGGCGCGCGACAATCGGCATGGAACACACACTCGCGATATCTTGGCTTCCACTCCGTGGCTGCTATCGAGCATCCCGCAGGAGAGGAACCAAATCCTAAAGATCCCACACAGCCTATCCGTGGTTTTATCTACGGTTATCGGGGCGGCAACGGACAATGGTGGAATACGCAGGTCAAAGCAGCTCTCATGGTTGCCGGAGTTCCGCCGTCTCTACGCATTCAGCTCCTGGACAACTACACGGAACTCACCGAAATTCACGTGGACCCGTCGTGGCAAGGTAACAATATTGGCCGACGATTGTTGACTATCTTTGCGGACAGCCTCACGAGCCAGCGGCTGCTCCTGTCCACCCCCGAAGTCACCAGTGAAAACAACCGCGCATTCCACCTCTACCGACGACTAGGATTCACCGACGTCGTTCGGAATATGCACTTCCCCGGTGATCCGCGTCCGTTTGCAATCCTTGGCAGCCGGCTACCCCTTGGGGACAACTCATCACTGATTTAACAACGCACTGTAGAGGTCATCGAACCGCATCATGACCGTGATCAGTCCCCCACGCCGGAGCCATCCCTAAATTGTGCAGCACTTCCTGCGTCGCACGCGCAAAGTTCAACGTCATAAAGTGCAGGTCAGGCGCACCTTCACTAATCAGACGCTCCGCCATCGCCGTCGTATGAGCAATCCCGATCTTCCGAATTTCCTGGCGGACGCGCGGATCAGAAGGATCACCAGTGGCAGTAGCTTTTTCCAGCCGTTCCTCAAGATCTGCCGGAACACGGCACCCCGCCAATTCACGCTGCCTGCGAAGAGACTTCAGCGAGGTGATCGGCATGAGCCCAGGAATCACCGGTTTAGCACCGTGAACCGGATCCGCCGCAGCGAGTCGATCCCGAAGACGCAGGTAATACTCGACATCAAAGAACATTTGAGTAATGGAATAGCTCGCGCCGGCCCGAAGTTTCGCAATCGTATAGGCGGTGTCCGAATCCAGATCGGTGGCACGATAGTGCTTATCAGGAAACGACGCGATACCAATCTCAAATTGCCGCTGTGTATCGCACTCTTGAATGAGCTTGATCAGGTCGATGGTATATTCCAAACCACCCGGCGTGAGGACCCATTCACCCGTGGGATCTCCTGGCGGATCTCCGCGCAACGCCAAAATATTCGTTAGTCCGCATTCCTGATAGCTTGCGATAATCTCCTTCAACTCATCCACCGTGTGCTGCACCAACGTCAAATGAACGAGCGTCGTTAGGGGAGTATGTGCCAGCTCCTGACCGATCCGAATAGTACGGCTACGGCTCGAACCACCTGCTCCGTAGGTCACCGACACAAAGCTCGCACCAAGATCGTGGAATGTCGCCGCGGCATCATTGAGACGACGTTCCGCAGCGTCATCACGCGGGGGCATAAATTCCACGGAAAACGGCACAGGGCCCGGCGTCGGCAAGGAAATAGCCTGGGAAATCGGGACTTGTTGATAAATAGGCCGAGGTGGACGATTCGTGGGCGTATGCGCCGAGTTGGGCGAGGACATAAATAGGTATCTTAGAAAAAGAAAGGTGCGACAACCAGTAAAACTGTCAGGTAATGGCGCGACAAATACGTCGGTGTTGGATCCACGGTGTTGGTCATGGTGATCAACCGGGTTAGCTCGGCGCGTCCATGGTGTCGTGTAGTTTTACCTTTATGCTCCTCAACCGCCCATATCCCATACGTGAATCGTGAGTGAGTTCGCTATCGTGACTGATCAAATAGGTGCTACACCATCTATGCCGCGTTCTGTTGACGACGTACCCCGCTGTGTCGTCGCGCACCTTAATGAGTTCTTCATGGCGCGTCAGTCAGCCATGAAAGCCATTTCCCCCGTGGCAGACGAAGCAATGACCGCCCTCACCGATTTTACGATCAACGGCGGCAAACGGATCCGGCCAACATTTGCCTGGTTGGGGTGGATGGGATCCTTGCACTTGACGTTCTCGGACGCAGCAGATCATCCGGATGCTGACGCCGTCCTGCATGCGGTCTCCTCGTTGGAGCTCTTGCAGTCCTGTGCTCTGATCCACGACGACATCATCGATTCATCGGCAACACGACGCGGAATGCCCACCGTTCACGAGCACTTCAAGCAGTCACATTCAGCCCACGCGTGGCATGGTCGAGGAGAAAACTACGGGAATGCGGTCGCGATTCTCATCGGCGATCTAGCCCTGAGCTGGGCAGATGACATGTTCATGGAGGCTGCATTACCTCCCACCCAGCGCGATCGTGCGTGGCAGCCCTGGCAAGACATGCGCACGGAAGTGGTTTGTGGACAAATCATGGATGTCACTGCTGAGGCTCAGGGGGACGGTTCGTTGCGTACAGCAGAGCGGGTCAACCGATATAAGACGGCGGCATACACCGTGGAGCGTCCACTCCATATTGGAGCCGCTCTGGCGGGAGCACCGCAGGACACGGCGACAGCGCTGCGCACTTTTGGACGTGACATCGGTGTGGCGTTCCAGTTACGCGATGACCAGCTGGGTGTTTTCGGCGATCCTGAGGTCACTGGGAAACCTTCCGGAGATGACCTGCGCGAAGGAAAGCGCACCACCTTACTGGCTCTCACGCTGGACAATGTCTCGGAGTCGGATCGCGAGACAGTGGAATCTAGTTTGGGCCAGCCCTTAAGTGAGCGGGACGTTGATCATTTACGCGCGATTATCAAAAAATCCGGCGCCTATGACCGCGTTGAAAAGCAGATCGATAGCTTAGTGACATCCGCCGTCCACGCGCTCGCCGACGCGCGCATATCTGACGACGCACACCGCGCATTGAGGTCGATGGCTATTTTCTCGACGGAGCGCCGTCGATGAGCACATCTTTTCTTTCTCATTACTTGTCGACGCCCCGGCGCGCGGTATCAGGCCGAACCGACCGTGTAGTTGTGGTGGGGGCTGGGTTGTCTGGACTGGCTGCGGCGGTGTTGCTGGCTGGCTCCGGGCGTTCAGTAACGGTGGTGGAGAGAGAGGACCACGTGGGCGGACGCGCTGCAACCGAGACGGTCTCTACTCCCCTGGGAGATGTCCGCGTCGATACGGGAGCGACGGTGGTGACGATGCCGCGGCTCGTTGATGAGATTCTGGCATCTGTGGGGCTATCGACGGGTGACCTCGCGCCTGATTTTTCATATCAGCGTTTGTCTCCGGCGTATCATGCATTGTTTTCGTCGGGCCGACATCTCGACGTCTTCGCTGACGGAGTTGGTGAGGAGGACGCTCAGGAGGCAGCTGCCGGGAGCGATAGCCGGCTGGACGATGAGATCCGTCGGTTTGCCCGAGAGAAGTTTGACGACGTACCCCACCGCAGCAGCAATGCGAACCGCGATGAGTTCACTGAATCCCGTGTTACGGGTGTGCGGGGTTATCGCCTGTGGGCGCAGTCAATGTTCGACGCGTGCTTTTCGCACTTGATGAACGCCGATTTTGATTCAGTGTGGGACCTTGTTCGCACCCGCGAATCGACGCAGAGTTTGGCGCGAGTTGCGCGTCGTGGTGGCTTCGGCTCCTTGGGCCGGGCAGCAGAGCGCTACCTCTCTGATGATGAACTTCGGAAGGTGTTCTCATTTCAGGCTCTGTACGCGGGGGTTCCGCCCAAGAAGGCTCGTGCTGTGTACGCAACGATTTCCCATATGGATACCGGGATGGGGGTCTTCTATCCGACTCGTGGGCCACATGGTTCCGGGGTCGGCGCCCTATGCGACATTCTCGCAGCGGCACTCAAGCAGTCCGGCGGTGAGCTCATGCTCAACACACGGGTCACTTCATTGAGCCACGCCTCTCACGGAGCCGGATCCTCCACACCTCATTCCGACAGAATTCATGCGGTCGAGACAACTCAGGGCACGTTGCCTACCGACGTCGTTATTACGACATGTGACATCCCTGAGCTCGATACCATCTCGGGCCGACGGGGCCGTCGGACTATGAGGTGGTCTCCCTCCGCATTCGTGATGCACGGCGCCATCCCTCGTCAGGTCGCACGCCACTGGCCTGGTGGGCACCACACCATCTCTTTCGGGAAGGAGTGGGATCGTACATTTTCGGAGATCACGGCTCCTCACGGTCGTGGCCGCCTCATGTCCGATCCGTCGCTCTTGGTTACTCGTCCTGCCTGTTCAGCACCGGATTTAGTATCGACGTCGACGACGTCGCCTCATGTTCCTATTGAACCGGTCAGTGTTTTGGCACCGTGCCCCAACACTGAATCAGCCCACATCGACTGGTCGTCATTGGCTGCCTCCTATCAAGAGGATCTCCTATCCGTCCTGGAAGACCGCGGGTTCGAGGGCATCCGTGAGTCATTCGCCGTCGGGAAAGTGGATACACCCGAAACATGGTCTGCACTCGGGATGGGCGCAGGAACTCCTTTTGCCCCCGCTCATCTTTTCCGACAGACGGGGCCGTTTCGGTTCCGCAACTTCCCCGTACGTTCGTTTTCTAACCTGATTCACGCTGGTTCAAGTACGACACCTGGCGTTGGGGTCCCCACTGTTATCCTCTCAGGAGCGCTTGCAGCTGCTCGAATAACGCGAGGTGATCATCCATGAGCACCCCTTCACGCACGAACCCACTGCGTCGACCACTGTGGTTGGGGACGGTCGCGTCGATACTTCTGATGGTGTCGTCATGGAGTTCCGGGGCTCAGCGCACCCGCGGGGGAATCGTCCGGATGCTCAATCTGGACTGGATCATGTATGGCCATGTCAAGAACATCGGCTTCATCTTGTCCTGGGTCGCGTTGGGGCTGCTACTGTACTGCTGGTGCCTGTGGGGTCGTATTGTCTATCACGACAACACCCCCATCCGTGAATCGGTAAAGACGCTAGTGGGGTGGATAGTTCCGCTCCTTTTCGCGTCCCCGATGTACTCACGCGATGTCTATTCCTACCTGGTCCAGGGGTCAATGGTCCGCGATGGGTTTGATCCCTACAAGGATGGGGCTGCCGTCAATCCTGGGCCGATGCTGCTGGAAGTCAGCCCAGATTGGAGAAACACCACCACACCATACGGGCCACTTCATTTATGGATCGGCGACGGAATAACAACCCTAGTTGGATCCAATATCACCATCGGCGTTTTTCTCTACAAGTTCATCTCCGTCGCAGGATATGCCGCTATTGCATGGGCAGTGGTATCCATTACCCGGCATATCGGTGGGAATCCCGCGGTGGCCCTCTGGCTCGGTGTTGCCAACCCTGTTGTGTTCCTCCATCTGGTGGGAGGCATGCACAATGAATCAGTCATGGTTGCCTTTTCCTGCCTTGGGCTGGTTCTGGCTTTACGACGCCACCCACTGTGGGGTGCGCTGTTCATTGGCATCGGTTTTTCCCTGAAAGCGACGGCCCTCGTGACCCTCCCCTTCCTCATCTGGATCGCGATGCGGCAACGAGGAATCGCCCCCTCCACATGGTCACTCCACGACCCCCGAGGAACATTGACGCCACTGAAAAAAGCCGTTCCCGCATTCGTGTTCTACGGGATCACGACTGTCCTGATTGTATGCACGGTGTTGACCGCCATCACCTATGCGTCGGGGACCTCGTGGGGCTGGGTGTCTCAGCTCAGCGGAAATACGAAGGTCATCAACCTCTTAGCGCTCCCCAGCTTCCTGGCCCAGTTCACGGCCGCTTTCGCAGCCTCGTTCTTCTCCGGCGCGACCTTCAACTCGGTGCTGTCGATCTACCGGAGTATCTCGATGATCATCATGGTTGTCCTCCTGGTCGTGGTCTGGTGGCGATTCCGCCAGACTCCGCGCCGGGCCATTGAGGGCGCAGCATGGGCGTACTTAATTACGTGCATCTTTAATGCCGTTACGCTGCCGTGGTATTACGCTGCTGGCGTCGTTCTCGTCGGTACTTTCCGGCCATCACCACGGGTTACGCACTTCACTGTTATTGCCTCGCTCATCGTGGCGGGATCGTTCACAGGGTCTGGCAACAATTGGTTGTACAGATGGTCCTGGATGTGGATCGTGATAACGGTCGCCTTCGTTCTGTATTTCGCCGTGTTCCGAGGGGACGAATCAAAATCCCATCGCTTGGGCACGACGCATGACCTCGCGAGCTAGGTGACCATGGAGTGCGTCGATGGGGCGCCCTGGCAGGGTTTCGTCGTCGGTAAACAGGTAGTTCAGTATCTCGTCATTGGAGTATCCGCCGTCGGACATGAGGGCAATGAGACCGGGGACGTGTTTATTGATGGTCACGCGCTCACCGGGCTCGGGGCGGCCTTCGTCGTTCAGCCCGTTGAAGAAGCGTGCTGGAATTTGCCGCTGGTGATCGCGGTCAATCGCGATAAGCTGGCCTTTATTAATAAGATCCCGAACCCGGCTGACGGGCTGGTGGAGATAGTCCGCAACCTCTGCGATAGGGAGGACGATTTCGCTGGCGGATAGGACATCGGGAGTTCTTGAGTTTTTCTTCACGGTTTATACCGTAGCTGACAATCCCTAGTAATTTGGTGAGTGGAAAGCATCGGGCCGACACAACGGGCTAAGAGAGGATAACGACCACGTGCCTACATTGAGCCATGGAGATCTGGTTGACCGCCGTTATCGCGTGCAATCACTTATCGCTCGTGGCGGGATGGCCGCGATTTATCGGGGCGTTGATGAACGTCTCGATCGACCAGTGGCGCTCAAAATTCTTGACGATCGTTTTGCTCACAATGATCAGTTCCGCACCCGGTTCGAGCGAGAAGCGCGGGCTGCGGCGCGGTTGTCCCATCCATCGCTCGTTAATGTGTTTGACCAGGGTGATGATGGCACGAGTGTGTTCCTTGCCATGGAGTTGGTCGACGGTGGGACATTGCGTGAACTCTTACGTGAGCGTGGCCCGATGCCCCCTCATGCGGCGACAGCTGTCATGGAACCGGTCCTAACTGCCCTTGGATTAGCACATTCTGCGGGGCTAATTCACCGGGATGCGAAGCCCGAAAATATCTTGATTAGCGACGATCACCAGGTAAAACTGGCTGATTTTGGGCTGGTTCGGGCGACGGCTGAATCCTCCTTGACGACGACGTCGGTGATGATGGGGACTGTTGCCTACTTGTCCCCGGAACAAGTGCGGGGCGGAAGTGTCGATGCCCGAAGCGATGTCTATTCGGCGGGTATTGTCCTCTACGAACTTCTGACGGGGACGACGCCTTTCCATGGCGACACGTCGCTGGCCACAGCCTATATGCGGCTTGATCACCCTGTGCCTCGTGCCTCTAAGGCCATTGATGGTGTTCCGGCGGAGTTTGACCAGCTGATATCCCGGGCAACTGCTCTAGACCCTGAGGATCGTTTTGCTAATGGGTCGGAATTTCGCACGGCAGTTATGCAGGTTGCCGACGAACTCCGGCTCCCTTTGTCTTCGTTCCGTGTTCCGGTTCCGATTGATTCTGCGTCGCATCGGTCTCGGGATGCGGCTCGGGAGGCTGAATCAGTGCAAACACCCGATGGTGGGGATACTGGTGCGCGGCAGGATATTGCTCAGGGCACGCCTGACGACGAGGGGGAAACGGCCATCGTCGGAAATGTAGGAAATGCCGCTCCACCGAAAAATACGGTTGACCACGATGGTTATGCGGGCACCGATGGCTCGACGGCGGTGTTGTTTCCCGATTACAAGCCCAACCGGTCAACCGGTGATATGGCCTCCACGCGGATTGATTTTCCGGAGCGTCAGCCGTCGGAACCGGAACCTTCCCATGTGGCGTCGTCGTCGGGAGGAACCGCGACACCTGCTCCGGGGTCAACTGCTAGTCACCGCACGTCCGTGGTGAATGACAAACCACAGGTGGGAAATCACTCACGCCTCGGCTGTGCTTTGTGGACCATTGTCGCGCTTATCCTCGTCGGCGCGGTCAGTCTCGGAGCATGGTGGCTGGGTTCCGGCCGGTACGGGGAGATTCCGCCGGTGACCGGGTCTGACGTTTCAACCGCCCATCACGACATCACTGAGGCGGGTTTTGAGGTCACTGAAAAGACGGAATATTCCAATACCGTTCCCTCGAAGACGGTTGCGGCGTCGTCACCCCAGGCCGGCAAGCGAGTGACAAAGGGAACGACCGTGACATTGACCGTCTCTGCAGGCCGTCCGACGGTTCCGGAGATTCCAGCAGACCGGTCAGTAGAGGTCTACACACGGACTCTCTCTGAGCGGACGTTGTCTACGAAGACAACGAAGTCCGACTATTCTTCCGACGTCCCGGAGGGGCAACTTCTTTCCGTCTCCCCCGCTCCGGGGAGCACGGTCGGTGTGCGTTCCTCAGTCACACTCACTGTCAGTAAAGGCCCTAAGCCTGTTTCCGTCCCCGATGTCTCAGGAAAATCCGAAGATGATGCCCGGCATGAACTAGAGAAGGTCGGCCTTCATGTCGGTGACGTTTCGACGGACGACTCGGCAACCGACCTCCGCCAGCGGGGCAAGGTGACTCGCACCGATCCTGGTGAAGGAACGGAAGTCAATGAGGGCTCGGCGGTCAACCTCTTTGTTGCCCCTGATGTTGCGGTTCCACAGTTGATCGGTTCTACGGTCAAGGAAGCTCGTGCGAAGGCAGAAAAAGCTGGGTTGAAGATCGACGCTGGCGATGCGAAGAGCAATGACCGTGTTCTGGTTCAAAATCCCCTGCCCGGTTTTTCTGCCGAACGTGACTCGGTGATCACTGTCAAAACTGTGAAGACTCTCTAGTCAGATGAGCTCGAGCTTGTCCCTGTTCTCGAGTACCATATCCACGTCCTCGTGATCATCTTCAGCTCAGCACAACGCGTGCCTGCGCGTTATAGCTTCTTGTCATGAAAAGGGCTTTCGTGTGTCCCACCATTTAGACTCTGCTTCGACGTCGGCACGTTCTGAGTTTTCCGCGTCTTCCGAAGAAGACCAGGCATCACAGTCGACGCAGACCGATCCTGCTGAGGCCGCAGCGCCCACGTCCCCGTTGAGTGAAGCAACGGTGAACGACTCAACGTCGGATGAATCACACGCCGACGACGGTGCCTCCTCGGACACCGTCTCGGAGACAGTGGCAGCTAACGGCAACGCGAGAGTTACAGCAACAATGGAGTCTGGCGAGACCTCGCGTCGGAAATGGGACCGGAAAGCTCTCATCATTGATGGAGCCTTGACTGCCGCATTTGTGATAACTCGGGCCGTGATGTGGTGGCTCGACCACCACATCGGTGACTACTGGATGATCGACACCCCGGTGGATTATTACTTCAAAGGCCTCGACGACCCAGGTTCTGGGGCCATGCAAGAGTATCCCGTACCGGTCATGTGGATGGTCACCGTCTTGAAGTGGCTGACCATGATCTTCTCCTCCGCCGACAAGATCACGGTATCCATCTGGATGTTATTAGTCGTTGACGTCGGGTTTTTTGCCTGGCTTACTGCCAGCCGACGCTGGTGGGGTGCCGGATTCTGGGTTCTCTTCGGGCTGTTCTTCGGACCTTTACTGTGGACCCGCTGGGATATCGTCCCCGCTGTGCTCGTGGCCGCCACACTGGTCACGCTTGTTCGGCACCCGAAGGTCTCAGGCGTCCTCTTAGGGTGTGCGGCCATGATCAAACTGTGGCCGGCCATCATCGGCACGGCACTCGTCGGCTGGTGGAAGAGCCGGCAGACATGGCAACGGATCGCGTCATTCGCAACCACGTGCGTCGTCATTGCAGCTTTGTCCGTGTGGGGGCATGGTTTCCACCGCATCACGTCGGTGTTCAATTACCAGGGTGATCGCGGTCTTCAGATTGAATCCATCCCCGCAACTGGCGTGATGTGGGCTGCCCACCACGGCGAAGACGCGCTGAGCATTTCATACGCGGCATCGCAGTCGTTTGAAGTGTTCGGTCCCTCGGTGTCTCGATGGGAGACGTTCTCGACGATCCTGACCGTCATTATGGTCCTCGTCTGTGTATACCTGTGCGTCGCCGCGTTGATCGGAGCGAACGGTTTCCGAAGCATGTTCCCGCGCGCCGCGGACGGCGCATTGACACCGCCCCAACAACGCATGCTTGTCATCGAGAAAACCACTGACAATGGCTGGTCGGCGCGGCGATCGGCATGGTTGGCGCTGATCATCATCGGGGCCGTGCTGATCTCAAACAAGGTGATGTCCACCCAATACGTTTTGTGGTGGGCCGCTCCCCTCGCCGTGTGCCTTGACTCAGTCCATGGCAGTCCGGCGTCGGCAAGCAAACAATCAGCATGGAGTCTGCGGATAGCTGGTGGTCTCATGCTGGTCATCGGTGGTTTGTCGCAGTGGATTTATCCCGTTGCCTATAACTCGATAATCAGCAACGACGATAACCCCTCGGTCATGATTCTGGTCGTCCGTAATCTGCTGATCATTGCGGTTTTCCTCATGTTGGTGGTTGGATTCGCTAAAGAGCCTTCGGTCCGTCTTGTGCGTCTCCGCGATATCTCGAACATAATTCACCGACGGTACGCTCGCGGACAGTGGCGGAACATCACCATCGAACGCACGCCTATGTCCAGGCGCTATCACGCGAAACACCGCCTCCGTCGGCTGGTTATCACTTCCCGTAAACCCAACCAGATTGAGTCCGACGACTCGGCGCAGAGTGCTCATGAAAATGTGAGCGCAGATACGTCGACGGCTGTCGCTACCGGTGCCGATATTAGTGCAGATACGGACACTGCTACAGATACGACGCAGCACGTGGACGGAGAAGAATCTGGTACACCGCCGGTCGACGACGAAGAAGCCACGGACGAAGAAGCCATGGCCGACGACGAAGGAGAATCGCAGAAGTCATCGCGGTCGCACGCGTGGCAGGGTGTTGGCCAGCGTATTCTCAATTCCGAGCTCACCGGTGTGTGCCTGATCGCGGTGGGTGTCTATGCCCTAGTGCAGACCATCGTCGGTATTGCATTGGCTTACAATGCAAAGCTCTTTAATTCGTCTTTCTCGGACCAGATTCAATCGTGGGATGCACAATGGTTCACGAGAATTGCTGAATTCGGTTACCGCGGGGGCGAAGCGATCGACGGGAATCCGCCCGAATTCCGCACAGTGGCTTTTCTTCCTGGAACACCGTGGTTACTACGAGCCACCCATGCCATAACCGGATTGGATTGGACCGCGGCTGGCTTGCTGATGAACGCCATCATCGGAGCCATTGCCACATGCCTGCTCGCCGCTATCATCCGTAAATTCACCAGCTCACTACTTGCCGTTGTGCTCGCTGTGGCGGTCTTCGCTGGTTTCCCGATGTCAGTGACGTACATGATGGCGTACTCGGAGGCGCTCTTCGCGCTCTGCACGTTCCTGTTTATCCTGGGCTACTTGAACAAGGATTTCTCTCTCGCTGTGACAGGTGTGTTCATGGCCTGCCTTGTCAGAATGACCGGGTATGACCTTGCCATTGCATTCGCAATCGGGGTTCTGCTGCATGATCGTCGCAATGTACGCGCATGGATTTGTGTTGCCGTCGCTCCCCTCGGCGGAGCCATTTATATGCTGTGGGCAGACCATCTTGCGCGGGACGCCGGCGGCTACTTTGCCGTTCAAAAAGACGGCTGGGGAACGCAATTCGATTTCGGGAAGACCACACTTCACGATCTGCCGAGGCAGATTTTCGCCCTCGAGGGTGTTGTCCCACTGTGGGGTTCGCTAGCCATCCTGGGGACACTCACCCTCATCATTGTGGGTATTATCAGGCGTTTCCCCTTCATGATGTGGCTCTGCGGCACAGGGGTGGGCCTCAACGTGATTCTGTCGTCGGGGTACTTCCACTCGCGACCGCGCCTACTGCTCATGGCAGGCGTGCTACTCACTATTTGCATGATCGTGACGACGGTTCGACGATGGCCAATCCTGACCACGGCCTACACCGTCGTCATCGTCTGGGTCGGAGTATGGCTGTCCGAATACATGCTGACTCAGTGGGCCTACGCCATTTAGTCGTAAGTACGTAGACCAAAAAAGGTGGGGCGGTCGTATGCACCACCCCACCGAATGAGCCTTAATTACGCAACATCTCTGCAACCAAGAAGGCTAGCTCCAACGATTGCTGCGTGTTCAACCGTGGATCACATGCCGAAGCATAGCGGCCAGGCAAGTCCACATCAGTGAGGTCTTGCGCGCCACCCACGCACTCGGTGACATCCTCACCGGTGAGCTCAATGTGGATTCCGCCGGGATGCGAACCGATGGCCCGGTGGACCTCGAAGAATCCTTGAACTTCGTCGATAACACGGTCGAAGTCGCGCGTCTTGTACCCGTTTGAGCTCGTGAATGTATTGCCGTGCATGGGGTCACACTGCCAAATCACTTTATGACCAGTGGCTTCCACGGCCTCGACGATCGGTGGCAGCACCGTCCGGATCTGGTCGTAACCCATCCGAGACACCAAAGTAAGACGGCCTGGCCGCCCCTTGTATCCCTTCACGTGGCCCGGCGCGTCGTCCGCCACATCCGGATCGAGCTTCTCTACGTAAGCGACCGCTTCCTCAGGCGTCGTCGAGGGCCCAATCTTGAGTCCCACTGGGTTGGAGATCAAGGCAGCGAGGTTGACGTGGAAGTCGTCAATACCCCGGGTTCGTTCACCGATCCATACTTCGTGTGCTGAGAGGTCATAAAGGACTGTTTCTCCAGCTGGATCCTGGCCCAGGCGCAACATGGCGCGCTCATAATCAACGACGAGGGCTTCGTGGGAGCAGTAGATATCGGCCGTGTGCAAGTTCGAGTCCGATACCTTACATGCCTCCATGAAGCGCAGGCCATGATCAATTTCTGATGCCAGGGCTTCATAGCGCGCACCTGCCGGGGAGGTCTGCACGAATTCGCGGTTCCATTCGTGGAGTTTGTGCAAATCCGCAGTCCCGGATGCCGTCAAGGACCGAACGAGGTTCATTGCGGCGGCGGCATTCGCGTAGGCGCGAACCATCCGAGCGGGGTCGTGACGACGCGCCTCTTCCGTGGCTTCAACGCCGTTGACTAAGTCGCCTCGGTAATTCAGCAGCCCCTGGCTGTCGTAATCAGAGCTGCGGGGTTTAGCGTATTGCCCCGCGATCCTCGCCATTTTGACGACTGGCATTGACGCACCGTAGGTCAACACAACAGCCATTTGCAGCAGGGTTTTTATATTGGCGCGAATGTGCGGTTCGGTATTGGATTCGAATGTCTCCGCGCAGTCCCCACCTTGTAATAAGAAGGCTTCGCCGAGCGCAACATGTCGCATCTGCTCTTGAAGTTTGCGAATTTCCGCAACCACGACAATCGGGGGTACAGACTCCAAAATCTTCCGCACATTGGAGGCATCCCGCTCATTCCAGGTGGGTTGTTGGAAGGCGGGGCGGGAGATCACATCTTGGAATCTTTCTTCTAAAACACCAGGTAGAGGCGGTAAATCAGGGAGGTCATTAACCGGTAAATCTATTGTCCAGCTCACAGGGGCAAAGTCTAGCGTAGCTTTGCGTTATGTACTGAAAAGCCAGCGAGTTACCCCAGAATGGTGACGACTCTCCCTTGATGCCTGCCCCTACTTCAATTCCATTCCCGTTTTTTCTTTAAAGACCCGCGCACACACTTTGAACTTGGCGACGTTGTGCCGCGCATCAGCTAAGGCATCATGTGCGTTTTCCGGGACCGGAGGCAGAGCTGGCTTGCCGACGAAGACCCACGCATGCTTCATCTCTCGGGTGAACCTGGGGATATTCCTCGGCAGGTCCTGCATAATGCCCCACAGCTGAACCAAACAGATGTGGTCATACGCCCCCACCCACGCCCACAAACGAACGTGGTCGTCGTCGCCAAAGAACTCTTCTAAATCGCGCCGGATCGTCGATCTGTTTTTCCATAGTGGCGACGACGGGTTCGGGAGATGCGGCAACACGTGCTTCTTCACCCACGGATTGGCGCGGGAGAGATCGGCGTCGGTAGATACTGCGTAATATTCACGGCCGTCACTGGCAACAATGCCAATAGAGACGAGATCTATAGTCTGACCATCTTCAATAAATTCGGTGTCATAAAAATAATCCATATGACAAGGCTAGTACGTCATGGATAACGTGTTCAGGTTGTTCTGTGTCTGAACGACGGTGGCCATCGTCGGCAACGAACATCAACAATGAAAAAAGACCGACCGGGGTGCCGATCAGTGAGGTTCCGCCACGACTGGGATGCCAGGTAGACTCTGAGGCCATGCGTGTCCGCGGTAGTTGTGAACGAATCGTACATTTTTTATCTGAGACGTGGGTGGGCCGGCTCGTGGTCACCGCCGTTCTCGGGCTCGTTCTGTACTACCACTTCTTCGATGTGTTCGGCGACGGAGAATTTCGCTACCACATCGACCTCGATGTGTATCGGTCAGGAGGACAGGCTTTTGTCCGCGGTTTCGGGCTTTATGACCGCGATTATCCTGTGCGCGGCATTAATCTTCCATTCACCTACCCTCCCCTGGCGGCCATCCTCTTCAGTACGCTGACGTGGTTTTCGCTCAAAACTGACACCCTGTTAATGGTTTTCGCCACGGCGGCGATGACCTGGTGGTGTGGTGCGGTTCTGATTAACCACTTCACGGACCCTGTGCGCACGTCCGGTGCCGGCGGTAAATCGGCTCAGCAGACCACGACCAGCTCATTTAAGCGGGCAGGGTGGCTGTCCTACATGATTCTTCCGTTGGTTCTCCTGGGTGAGCCTTTTACGCACACATTAAGTTTCGGGCAGATCAACGTTTTCCTTATGGCCCTCGTGCTGCTGGATACCGCCGTGAAGCGCACTTGCTGGCCTCGAGGCATATTTATCGGATTAGCAGCCGCCATCAAATTAACGCCCGCCGTGTTTGGCCTCTTCTTCCTCGTTAAAAGAGATTGGAAATCAGCCATCACCTGCGCCGTCTCTGGGGCGGCGTGGACCGCGATCGGCTGGGCAGTTCTCCCCCACGATTCAAAAGATTATTGGACCGTCGAAATTCACAATCCTGATCGGATCGGGGGGTTGGCCTATGCCGGTAACCAGTCTCTACGAGGAATGATCGCCCGTTTTACGAATGACGACACTCTCCAGTCTCGGTGGTGGGTTGTCCTTAGTGTGTTGACATTTGGGCTCATTCTCACTGCCATGCTGCGCCTGATGCGTACGGCATCCAGGCTTCAATCCGATCCTGGCGCGGGTAATCGGCTTTCTGCCACCGGCCCCCGCTATGACGGTCAGAGTTTCACCATCGCATTAGTGGCTGCCACCAGCCTTGTTGCACTCCTTCTCTCCCCTGTCTCGTGGTCGCACCACTGGGTCTGGTTCTTGCCGTTCGTCATTGTGACCATGAATGCGGCCTGGAATTCGCGGCACATTATTCCTCGTTGGCAGAACAATGTGCTGTGGGTTGTTGCGGTAGTGGGCTTGATGATCTCCACGGTCACGCCATTCCATTGGTTCTTCCCCAACTCGGAAAACCAGGAGCTTCAGTGGTCTTTGATTCAAAAGATGGTCGGAAGCGACTATGCTCTGTGGGGCTTCCTCTTCCTGATTACGATGGCATTATTCCCACGAGCTTTTACCACTGAGAAAAGCTAGTAGCCTGTGGCTTTCTCATTCACAGGGTTCCGACGTCCACCGCGCCCGGCCGACGCAGCCAACGGCGGCAGAGAAGACTCCACGCACACCATCGATAGCCGACGAGTGACGCGGGGTTCGGGCCAAAGGCCTGGCTCAACTATATGGGGTTGGGTCCTCGTCGGCGGATTGTCATGTGTATCGCTGTTCTTCACGTTGTGGACGCTACGGTTCACACGTGATCTTGATAGCTCTGCCTATTCCGATGGTGGCGGATACAGTCTCCACCTGGGCGACTCTTCAGGGATTGTGTTGCCCCCGCGAAACCTCGTTGACCTCGAGGTTTACCGAGCGGGTGCCCGTGCGATCGTTCAGCATCACGCGCTGTATGAGGGCACTTTCTCAACTAGCGAGCGTTCTCTCCCCTTTACCTATCCCCCTTTTGCCGCATGCGTGATGGTGGGGCTACTTGTTCTACCCACCGTCGTCGGGATGGTGTTTCATTCTGTGCTGTCCCTCGGCGCACTTCTTCTCACAACCTCAATCCTCACACGAGGGTGGAAAACCCAGTGGCGGTATCTCGCGGCCGCCACGATCGTCGTATCGGAACCAGCCCGTGCGACGTTGTCTTTCGGGCAGATCAATTCAGTGTTGCTACTCATGGTTGTGGTTGATTGGTGGATTCTCTCCGAAGCTCCACCAGGGTCCCGACGTCGCGCAGTGGCAGGTGTGCTGACAGGGTGTGCCGCTGCCATCAAGCTAACTCCTGCCGTTTTCATTCTGGTTCCGCTTCTTCGCCGGGATGTCTGGTCAACAGCGCGGTGCGCGGTCTCCGCGATGGTGGCAACCGGTATAGGTGCGTTAGTCGCCCCCCATGACACCTGGGTTTACTTCCGTCATGTGTTGTGGGCGACGGATCGGATCGGCGACCCGACGATTATTTCCAATCAATCGGTTAAAGGGACGCTGGGACGACTCGCCACGTCAGTGGCTGACTCTCATGCGGCTGCTGGTGCGTCGCGGCCAATGGCCATCGTCTGGGCGCTGATTGTGCTTGTCCTAACGGCTCTCCTCATCACGAGGAATTGTCGTCGCCAAAACGACGTCCAAAGCCCAGGCCAAATCAATACTGGTCGAGCTATTCTTCCTTCGGCGGTGGGGCTTTTCGGGCTCCTCGCCTCACCAGTCAGTTGGACACATCACTGGGTATGGGCCTCACCGGCCATAGTCACCCTGTTCACTATCACTGGGAGCAGTAATCTTCCCGCCACGACGCGTTCTGATGCGGTGGACTCGCCTCACAGCAGTCAGCATTCCAGGTCTCGTCGAGCCAAATGGTATGCAATACCAACTGAGACCGGTTCAGGAATTTTCCTCATGGGAACTGTATGGTGGGCAACTCTGGTGTCGCGGTGGGTGGACGGCCCCAGACCGGAGGTTTTCGCCCAGCTACTCTCCCATGGTGGGTTCATCAATAACGTCATAGACGCACTCTTATCAGTGTTCATCGGGTGTCTAGAAAATAGCTATGTGGTGTGGGCTGGATTCGCATTTGTCACCTTGGCTTCTGTAGCCTGGTCACCTGCCCAACGACGGAGGAGAATTACACGTACATGTCAGCTTCATCGGTGACACGTCTGTCTCGTTCGCGTCGCAACATACTCGCTACCCGCCGTGCACCAAGCAGCGCGGCTGACTCGACGTCAGCACCTCACGACGGTACAGAATCTTCCTCTACTGGTGTGTCGGTACGACCTGAGGCCGGGGTTACACCACAAAGTTCGGATAGCGCAGTAACCGCGACAAGAACTGACACGACAGAAACACCCACACCGCGCAAAAAACAGAGACTCCTGTGGCCGGACATCGGCAAAGGCATCTCCATCTTGGGCGTGTGTTTCCTCCATGCCACGATTTACACCCCCGACGGCGTATACACCGCCGCAAACGCGGTTAATGACTGGTTGGGCCCCGTACGCCTACCTATGTTCTTCATGGTGTCGGGCCTGTTTTCGTATAAGGTCCGACGCCAGACGCTCGGAGAACTCTGGCACTCACGTCTCCGCTTTTTGCTAATCCCTTACCTTGTGTGGGCACCACTAGAGCTCTGGTCCAAAATGTGGGCCAACAATTTTGAGATAGATACTCACGAAATTGTCACGTCAGTGGTCCACGGCGAATGTGGCCTCTGGTTCCTCCACTGCTTAGTTCTTTTCACCCTAGCCGTCTGGGTAACAAAATGGCTGCCTGATCATTGGGCACTTGCGGTCAGTGTTCTTCCATGGTTGTGGCAGATGTGCAACCCTGTCACGCCGACACAGTCGCACATTTTCAATTACATGCCGGTCTATTTCGTCGGCGTATTCATGCGGCCGGCCTTGCTCGCGTTAGCGCGGAAATGGCGGTCACCATGGTGTTGGGCGGGAAGCTTTGCTCTCTTTTGGTGTACGAAGGTGGCCTATTCGCATTTCGGTGAGAGTTACGATCACCTCGTCGAGATGGGAATTGCTCACAACGACGCTGGCCAGCTCGATGTTCTGTTTTCGTCCATCCGAGCACTGGGGGCACTTCCGTTATCAATCTTGGTTTGTGCGCTCGTGGCACAGATCCCCCTTCTAGCGCGCCCCTTGCAATACATAGGGCAGCGGACTTTGGTCATCTATCTGTTCCACATGACCGCGATGAACCTGACGTGGGATCGCGCCCTCTATGTCTACGGCATCCGCGAGGACGTGACCAACGCCAGTGACAACGTCCGAATGGCGTGTATCATCGGACTGTTCATCCTTTGCCTGGCGTCGGGTTGGGTCGTCGAACAATGTAAGCGATTGCCCGTCGTCGGCTGGACGATCCGCCCATCAATCCCCTTTTTCCACTTCCCCCTCCGGGAGCGCAAAGCAGCATCCGCATCGTAATACGCCTCCGTCGACCTTACCGCGATGCCTAGGGCCCCGTTGAGGCAGCCGCCGTCGATCCGGCCCAATGTTGGTAGGGCCCCGTTGGACGAGGCCAGCAGACCAGCCGCCTCGCGGCAAGGCTAACGTCATCAGGCTAGTTTCTTTGCAAGGGACCTGATCTTACTTGGGCTCGCTCCCCCGTAAGTACCCTTTCCCCTCATTCAAGGCAGCTTTCACATCCGCTGCATAAAAGTCATGGACATATTCCTGGCCACCGAGTTGATGGAGTGATTCCATAATGTCGTCGGTAAATGTCCTGAGGCGCTCGTATTCGTCCTCAATATGCATGTAATCCAACGGATCAAGAGGCTCCCCCACGGAGACTCCTACGCGAACCGGCCGCGGGAATAAGGAGCCAATAGGGTTAGCTTTCCGAGTGTTGATCATCGCGACAGGATAGACATTCTGCCCTGACTCGAACGCCAGCCGCGCAATCCCTGTCTTCCCACGGTATAACCGGCCATCAGGCGACCGGGTTCCTTCCGGGTACATGCCCATTAGGTCGCCACGGCCAACCACTTTCAACCCCGCGTTTAATGCATCCTGAGCGGCCTGACCGGATGAGCGGTCGATCGGGTACTGCCCCACCGACGAGAAAAACCAGGCCTGTATCCGGCCCACGAGCCCCGGCGTCGTAAAATACTCGCTCTTAGCAAGAAAAGTGATCTGACGCGGGCATAGCAGCGGAAGATAAAACGAATCCATCACCGAGAGGTGATTGCTAGCCAAGATCGCTGGGCCCTCCGAGGGGATCCGGTCGATGTTCTTCGTAAACGGCCTGTTCCATACCCGAAGAAAAGGACCGAAGAGAATGTATTTAAATGTCCAATACCAGCGATTATGCATGACTTTCCTTGAAGCTATCTCGAGCCAAATCAGCGACCCCAATCATACCGGCTTCTGCCCCTAATGTTGCCGTTTTGATCTCCGCGAGTGGCCGATGCCCTGCCCCCACCACATTATCGGTATAAGCCCGAAGAGCACGGGACATAAAAAGATCAGAGTCGGTGGAAACGCCACCCCCGATGACGATCAGGGACGGGTCGAAAAAGTCCTGGACCATGGCCAGACCTCGGCCCAACCAAAGGCCAAAGTCATCGACCACGAGCTTCGCTAGGGGATCCCCTTCTCGGGCAGCGAGAGAGACATGCCGGCCGGTGATTTCATCCGGGCGGGTCCGGTAGTCGCGAAGTAGGTCAGAGTCTAAGTCAGTATGGGAACCGATCATTTCGCGAGCGGTCGTCGCCATTGCTGTCCCGGAACAGTAGCGTTCCAGGCAACCCCGCTTACCACATGAGCATTGACGACCATCGGGGACTACGCAGATATGACCGAACTCGGGCGCGGTGCCGTACGCTCCCCGATAGATCTCGCCGTTCACCATCAACGTACCGCCAATACCGGTTCCGATGGCAAAGAGCACCCAATTGTTCTCATCATAGGCGCTGCCGTAGCGATACTCGCCCCACGCGGCAGAATTAGCGTCGTGCTCCAAGCGGACGGGAAGACGAAGCCGCTCCTCCAGACGGTCGACCACCTTCGCATCGCGCCAGGGAAGGTGGGGTGCGTACCGGACTGTTCGACAGTCCGGCGTCAAGAACCCGGCTACTGCCATCCCTACCGCAGCGATGTGGTGCCGGCGCTGTAAGTGTCGGACAATCTGCACCACACCGTCTTCCAGCGCATGTGATGAAGCCGGTGTCGGGATTTGCTCCGAATCGATGATTGTCCCCTCGTCGGTAACAACCGCACCACGCAGGTTCGTACCACCAATATCAAAGCCGACAGTAAGCGGCCGGACAGAAGCGTGATCGGACATCAATACCTTTCGTTGAGGACCGCCGAAGAAAGAATCGTCTCAGCCAGTGGATAATGGCCTACTTCCGACGACGTAACTGGCGAATGGCTAACTTATTCAATCTAGCCCGTCGAATAAAACCTGGGCCAATTGCGGCCCCCTCACGGACCACGACCACTCCTTTTGGATGTATTCGCGGCCCTTCTTCCCCATCGCTACAGCGCGTTCTGGTTCAGCAAGCAGCCCCGCGACGGCATCCACAATCTCATCGACATGTCGGCCATTGACAACGATCCCTGTTTCCGAGGGACGAACTGTCTCTGGTGCTCCCCCACCGTCTCCTGCGACGACGGGCACGCCACATGCTTGGGCTTCAAGAAAGACGATGCCTAATCCCTCAACATCCAGTCCGCCGCCGAGCGTGCGGACCGGCATTGCGAAGACATCAGCGCACCGATAAAAATTCGGTAAAACATCAAAAGGAACAGACCCCGTCGTGATGAGAGAATCACTGACTCCTAAGGCTGATGCACGATCGCTGAGCGACTTTCTCCCTTGACCAGGCCCAACAATGAGAAGTTTCGCTGAAGGGATATACTTCCGGATGCCGGGGAGAGCTTCCACAAGCATGTCTTGCCCTTTTCGCGGCACAATCCGCGAAATGCATACAACGAGGGGGCCGTCGCCTAACCCATATTGCCGACGAACACGGTCGCCCGCCTCCTTATTCGGCGAAAAACGGACGATATCAACCCCGGGTTGGAGGGATGACCACGTTGGGTGGGGGCCGAAGGCGCGACGTGTTCGCATCTGGGCATATTTGGACACGTAGGTCAGCATGTCGACACGCCCGCCGATCAGGCGAAGGACTTGTCGCGCCCCTGGGATCATCGACCAGCCGATTTCGTGGCCATGCGTCGAGGCCACGATCCTTCGGGCACCCGCTCGACGGGCAGCTGAGCCCATGAGGGCGAGTGGGGTACTCGCACCGAACCACACAGTGTCAATTGACCAGGCGCGGATAATTTCTTGCATCCGTCGGGCTGTCATCGGGGTGGGCAGCATAACCCGACGCGGCCAACGAATGATGGTAAAAGGAGCGTCGCGGTCGAAGGCCTGAGTTGCGCTATCATCCTGGGTGGAGGCGAAAACGATCAATTGCTCGGGGTCGAGAGTCTGAGCAAACTCGTGAAGGTACGTCTGAATCCCACCCACTGTCGGTGGGAAATCATTGGTGACGAGCAAGACCCGACGAGAGTGACTCATGGGCTCACATTCTATGAAACATCGCTGCTCTAGTAGCGACGGGCCCCGTACACAGGCATCGAGTTTACTCCGACAACCTGTACAGGGATCCCGTAATCGGCAGCGTGGACGACCTTGCCATTGCCGATATAGAGACCGACGTGGGTGGCCCCTGGGTAGTATCCGATGACGTCACCGGGTTGAAGATCGTTCATGGATACGGGCGTTCCACCAGCCATCTGAGCGCCGGAGGTGCGAGGAATAGTCTTTCCCATTTGGCGGTATGACCAGTACACCAGTCCTGAACAGTCGAACTCATTCGGCCCGGCCGCGCCCCATGAGTACGGAGCACCGAGCTTCAATAGGGCCGCATTGACAGCAGCGTTAGCCGATTGCTGGGCGGCTTTGATTTGGTCCTTACCCATGCGAATCGGGTTGTTCTTATCTTCCCACCGCCGACGCTCTTCAGCGGAGAGGTTATCGATCGCAGCCTTGATTCGAGCAGTCTGAGCTTTAAGCTCGTCCTGCTTGGCGAGCAGCTCTTTTTCCTGCTTATTCAACTCATCGGAAGCGTTCTGAGCAGCGTCTTTGGCTTTTGCGGCGACATCTCGCTCTTTATTCGCCGCACTTGACTCACGTCGGTACTGATCGAGCATATTTTGCCGTCCGGTGGCAAGGGCGCTGATATACGATGCCCGGTCGATAGCGTCCTGTGGGTTCGCCGCACCGATATAGGCAGTGGTGGGGTCAATGCTGACTTGCCGGTAGCGCGACAACGCGATCTGATCCACCTTGGAGCGAATCGCGCTAGCTTTATCCGACGCCGTCCGTGCCGCGTCCGACTTGCTATCGACGTCGTGCTGGGCTTCCCTCAGCGTTTGATCAGCGCCTTTGATCTTTTCTTCAAGCTCTTTGATTTTTTCCGACGTCCGCTCGGTTTCGCGCGAAACCTCAGACATCTGCGCGAAAAGATCGTCTTTATTCGCCGGTGTCGCTGCCGAGGGGGCAGGGTCGGCATGAGCGGGAATCTGGCCAACTACCGGAATGGCAAGAAAGGCTGGGAGGGAGGCCGCAGCTACCACCATTCGAGTACACCGCGACGGCAAAACCATAGTGAGACGCACGGTGATACTTTTACCAGTTCCGCGTCAAAAAATCACCTTGACCAGTCAAAATGTTAATAAAGTTAACCGTGTGGCCAATGCGGTTAATACCTACCGGGATTAACCAACCCTATCGACGTCGCCCATGCCGCGCGAACCAGCACCGAGCCCGCCAGATCTCGTCAGTTCTTTATATAACAAAAAGCGCCCAGATCACCAGGGCGCTTTAATCCTCAGCTGTACTTAAGCAGCCGGAAGGTGTTTAGCCACTACAGTCGGCCGTGTGCAACAAGCTCGTGCCGGGCTCAACAGTTCGCGTTACGCGTAGCGGGCAGCCGAGTAGGCCTGCATGGAGCTCAGCGGAACGACAGACACGACCTGACCTTCCTGCGGAGCGTGAACGACGTTGCCGCCACCGACGTAGACGCCGACGTGGTTTCCGCCGTAGAAGCCGACGATGTCACCGGGCTGCAGCGCGTCGAGCGCAACAGGGGAGCCGCCCGCCAGCTGAGAATTCGAGGTCCGCGGGATGGCGATGCCAACCTGGTCGTAGGCCCACTTCACGAGACCCGAGCAGTCAAACGCTGCGGGGCCGGTAGCTCCCCAAGCGTAAGGGGATCCCTGCTTGGACTGAGCGGCGTCGGCAATCTTCTGACCAACGCTGCGCAAGGTCTCGATCGGATCGATGGCCGGAGCTTCAGCCGGTGCACCCCCAATGTTTGCGGCGGTAGCGTCGGCGTTCGGGATGTTAGCCTGCGACATGTAGTCGTGGATCTGTTTGTTCAGCGCGTCCTGTGCCTGCTGAATCTGGTCCGGAACAGTGACCGTGTACTGAGTGTTAGGAATCTGAACCTCAGCAGCAGATGCGTTGGCAGCGCCTGCGATTGCGGTAGTCGCGCTCAAACCCACAGCAGAAACTGCAGCAATTTTGCGGCCGGTGGAAGCGCTCAAGCGGCTACGGTTAGCCATTCGTGTTTCTCCGATGCGTGTCGACGGTCAAATCTCAGGCGGCACCCGCCGCTCTGTAATGTCTCGAAAAGGTTACGAAATGGATACGGTCTATGTCCAACTCGAAACCCGGGCAGAGGGTTCATTCACCCCAACCGCCATTCTGTAACCGAAACGTTATTTTCGGGCCGCCTTCTACAGCACTATGGTCACCTTAACCCACAAGCCCCTCTTGCGCTGGGAAAATTCCTCAACCTGAGAGCTATCAATCACTCTAAGGCTCCCCGGAGTGACGCTCCCAATAATCCAAAATATGATATCTATCACAGTTTTGTTACGAAACCTCATCTCTCCCACAGAACTCACGCGTTTCAGCCTTCGATGGGCCACATCGCACATATATTTCGTCGCTACTCGAACTATGACTCTCCCCGGCTTTGCCGCATACCTCTGTGTCCCATGAGCGTTGTACCCTCTCACTGTGAACCGCGCCCGCACATCACTCGTCCCACATCATGGTGACTCCGTGAATTCAGAACACCCGTCATCTGACGCGCAGGCGCATTTCCCCGTTTCTCCGACATTCAACCAGGACATCGCCGACTCCCTGATCGTCAACACAACATTCGTCGTCGTGGACCTCGAAACCACGGGTTTCTCCGCGCACGAGGACCGCATCATCGAAATCGGAGCGGTGAAGATTCATGGCGGCGAGGAAATCTCCCGCTTTTCTACCTTCGTCGATCCGGGTCGGCTCATCCCCCCGCTCATCACGAATATCACTGGAATCAGTGACGATGATGTTAATGGAGCACCAGAAGAAGCCCAGGCAGTCAAGGATTTCCTCGAGTTTGCACGCGGGACGGTTCTTGTCGCCCATAACGCCCGCTTCGATATTGGTTTCCTCCAAGCTGCATCAATGCGCGCACACATCACGTGGCCACAGCCAACTCACCTGTGCACATTGGTCCTTGCCCGAACGATGCTGGACCGCTCTGCCGTCGGGTCATTCAAACTGTCGTCTCTCGCGCGTCATTTTCACGCCACGACGACCCCCACGCACCGCGCGCTCCATGACGCACTAGCCACAGTGACTGTGTTCCACGGTCTTCTTGAGGAGCTCGGGTCCCACGACATCATTCATGTCGGGGATATTCCCACGCGCCCCAGTCGTGGGGCTGCTGGTGCGTTGGTCTCCCAGGTACCGACCCCCCCGATGCCACGTCGATTTCGCCGTCTCCCAACCGCTACCGCCGCCTCATTGAGAACGTCCCCTCCGGCCCAGGCGTCTATATTTTCCGTTCACACTCGGGTGAACCGTTATATATAGGTACGGCAGTGAACCTACACCGTCGGCTCAGACAATATATAAATGGCAATGACAAACGACGCCTGATCCCGCATCTTCTTCCCCAGACTCGGAACATCGACACGATCGAATGTGCTCACGGTTTTGAGGCTGAGGTTCGAGAAGCAACGCTGATCGCTAAATTCCGCCCGCCGTTCAACCGACGTTCTAAGGAACCGCGCCAGTATTGGTGGATTTCCGGGGCTCGTCCGCGCGCGCACGACGTTTCGCGAGCCACTATCTCGCGCGACCCCCGCTCTCCTAATGCTCTCGGTCCCTTTCAGACGCGCCAAAAAGCGACGACTGCGGCACGATTGCTGGGCATTGGAGCTCCGACAGCATCCGGGCTCCCCGTCGACCAGGCCATTCATTGGCCACCGTCGTTATCAACTGCAGAGGAACGGATTGCTACCTTTTTAACCCCTGAGGGAGTCTTAGATTCCGACGGCGTTGCTACTTCCGGCCCGGCTTACCTATCCGATGATATCCCCACCGGCGGCCATTCATACCCCCTTCAGCCCCTCGAGGAAAGCAGCGAGAGTCAAAGGAATAGACCTGACTACTACCAACAATTAATTAATGTGGTCACCGACTTGGCGTCGGACGGTCGTTTCCAGCGCGCAGCTCTCACGCGGGATGCCGTTGCAGCCTTACTATCGACGACGGCCACCGCGCAGGCCTACCGCGCGCTCGCCGCAACTCCCGAGATGAGGTTGACAGCTCCTGATGGCGAAGGTGGATGGAACCTTGCCGTCGTCCGTTACGGGCGGCTGGCGAGCGCGGGGCACGTTGCCAGAGGAGGCGCTCATGGGAACGCGGTGGATTTACTCCTCGCCCATGCCACGCATGTTGAGCCGGATTCTTCCCCGCTCGGAGGGGCGAGCATTGAACAATTACGCGTGATCCGGCGGTGGATGGAAAAACCCGGAGTGCGGCCAGGTCCTGGCTGCGAGGGATGGTTCATGCCGGTCTTGGGCGCTGGACGATTTGCCGCCTGGATAGATAAAGCTCAGAAGGCCACCGAGAGCTAACGGAATATATATACGCGAAACCCCGCTTCCCTGTTAAGGAAGGCGGGGCTAGTGACGTGCGCGTGAAATTACCTTTGCACACCGCGGTGCGGGGCCGAGACTCACTGCTCGGCGGACCCACTCCGTGGAATGCCCGGGTTATTACTTATCGTCGTTTTTATACTGCTCGCGGTTACGCGCCTGCAGCTCTTCGAGCATCTCTTTCTGTTCACGCTCATTCTCATGCTCGATCTCTTCCGCACGGTCCGCTATGTCTTGCGAATCCGGCGTGAAGAACGTGCCGCGACCCGGGTGGCCGGAGTAACCGAGCTGGTTCATCTGCTTCGGAACCGGGGCACCTTCGTATTCAAGCGGTACGGCGTGGCCGTGTTCATCAACCGGGCCTAGCGGCTGGTGAACTTCAATGAACCCACCCGAAGGCAGAACTTCGATCGTGCCGGTTGCGACGCCATGCTCCAGGACCTCACGGTCAGAGCGCTGCAAGCCGAGGCAAATACGGTACGTGCAGTAGTACACAATCGGTGGAACGATAACGAGACCGATACGTCCAACCCACGTCATAGCATTCAGCGAGATCTGGAAGTGGTAAGCGATCAGGTCGTTCATACCAGAGATGGTCAACAGGAAGTAAAAGCTGATGGCCATCATGCCGAGCGATGTACGAACCGGAACATCGCGGGGGCGCTGCAAGAGGTTGTGGTGCAGGTCGTCGCCAGTGAGCTTTTGCTCGATGAACGGGTACGTAACCAGCAGGACAACCAGCACGAGCAGCATGATCGCTACCCAGAAGATAGCAGGGATTGTGTACCGACCGATGTACAACTCCCACGCAGGCATGACGCGTGCAGCACCATCTGTCCACAGCATGTAAATATCAGGCTGAGAACCTGCTGACACCTGAGCCGGGTTGTATGGACCCAAGTTCCAGATCGCGTTGATCTGGAAAATGCCGCCGAGCAGAGCCAGAACACCGAAGGTGATGAGGCCAAAGCCGATACTCTTGACGGCGAAGACGGGGAGAATTCGCACGCCCACAACATTGTTCTCCGTACGTCCAGGTCCGGGGAACTGCGTGTGCTTCTGGTACCAGACCAAGGCAAGGTGCACAGCAATCAACGCCAGCAAGATACCCGGAATGATGAGCACGTGTGCAATGTACAGACGGTCAATGATGATGTCGCCTGGGTAATCACCGTTGAACATCATCCAGTGCAACCAGGTACCGATGATCGGGAGACCAAGGATGATGGCCGACATAATACGGAGACCAACACCTGACAGGAGGTCGTCCGGCAGCGAGTAGCCCATGAAGCCCTCGGCCACCGACAGGAGCAGAAGCACACAACCAATAACCCAGTTGGCTTCGCGTGGCTTACGGAATGCTCCGGTGAAGAAGATACGGAACATGTGCACCGTAATAGACACGGCGAACATTAGGGCTGCCCAGTGGTGGATCTGTCGGATAAACAGACCACCGCGAACCTCGAAGGAGAGGTTGAGGGCTGTCTCATAGGCGCGGGACATTTCCACGCCGTTGAGCGGTGCGTAGGCACCGTCGTAGATGACCTTGCTCATCGACGGGTCGAAGAACAGGGTCAGGTATGTTCCGGAAAGGAGGAGGATGACGAAAGAGTACAGAGCAATTTCGCCGAGCATAAACGACCAGTGGGTCGGAAATACCTTGTTGATCTGGCGCCGAACCCCGGAGGACATGGTGTAGCGGTCATCCATGTTCCGCGCGGCTTGCGCCATGTGCGATGGATAAGTCTTAGTGGTCATGAACGACGCTCCCAGAAGGCCGGGCCGACGGATTCAACGAAGTTACCCTTTGCGTAAAGGAATCCCTCGTCATCCACAGCAATGGGCAGTTGCGGAAGAGGACGTGAGGCTGGGCCGAATACTGGCTTGCCGTAGTGCAACGCATCGAACTGTGACTGGTGGCACGGGCAAAGAATTCGGTTGGTTTGCTGCTCGTACAGCGATGTCGGGCAGCCAATGTGCGTGCAGATCTTCGAGTAGGCGTAGTAGTCGCCGAAGTGGAAGTCTTCCTGCCCCTTACGCTGAATGGCGCGCTTGGCGTCACTGTGGCGCAGACGGATCAACATGACCGAGTTACGCGAACCATGGATGGACTCCATGTGCGCCTCGTACACATCGGCGTTCTTGTCGTATTTGTCGTGGTCGTTGACGACATCCTCGAGAAGCGGGAAGACCGTTTCCATGGCCCCAGCGTTCAGATCCTCAGGGCGAAGCCGCACCAAGCGGGTAACGCCGCGAGTCTCGTACGTCTCGCCAGTAGCCTCATAGCCACCTTCGTGCTTTTCAGCTGTGACGCCGGTGTCGCGGCCTAGGTAAACTTTTTTGCCCTTCTCTGTGAGGGTCCATCCCGTCGTCCACAGAGTGCCGTCGCCCTGGACGTCCATGCCTTTGGCCTTGGGCTTCCAGGGGTTCTTAATCATCCCGCCGATCGGGAAGATTAATGCGAGCCCTGCGGCAACGGCGCCGGTTCCCATGATGCCTTTAAGCACCTTGCGGCGACCAAGGGTGGATGTTTCCCAGGAATCGTTGAGGAGAGCCACGAGGGTCTTCTGGTCAACTTCATCCGACGGGCCGTCGTGACGACGCTGAACGGAAATTTCCTCGGGGATGAATTTCTTGGTGAACTTGACCGCTCCGATGCCGAGGCAGAGAATCGCCAAGCCCATGCACGCCCCGAATAGCGGAGTGTAGAGGGAGTAGAGCCAGAGGCCGTCCTCCCCTAGCCCCTTGTACTTCCAGGGCCAGAACAGGTAAACAGCGATAAACGCAATGGCGAAGACTGCGCCTAGGAGGAACCACAAGCCGACGCTGCGCGCGGCGCGTTTCTCCTCAGGGTCGTTGTCCATGGGGAAACGCTGTTTACGGTAAGCAACGGTAACGTCGTCAAGCTCGGTACCGAGGCGAGCGAGCTCGTCATTGCTCATGGCGGCGAGCTCTTCGGACGTGTATTTCTTCGTTATCTTGTCACTCATGACCGCGTTCCAATCCATAGTGCCGCGCAGACCATAACGGTGACGCCGCCGATCCATATCAACAAACCTTCAGTGACTGGACCAATACCGCCCAGGCCGTATCCGCCCTGTGTCGGGGTGTCCTGCTGAGACTTGATGAAGGCGATAATGTCCTTCTTCTGGTCTGAGGTCAGCTGGCGATCGGAGAACTTTGGCATGTTCTGAGGGCCGGTCAACATCGCCTGGTAGATCTCTTGCTCATTGGCAGGATCAAGATCAGGTGCGTACTTACCACCGGAGAGCGCGCCGCCCTTACCGGTGAAGTTGTGGCACGATGCACAGTTCAAACGGAACAAATCAGAACCGCGAGCGACGTCCTCAGCTTTGATGTTTCCGTCATAGTGTTCGCCACGGAGAGACTCCATAGCGATGTTCCCGTCCTGATCGTGAACGATGTCCGGTCCACCACCGCGGGACTGCACGTAAGCTGCCAAAGCCAGCGTCTCTTCTTCTGAGTAACGGGCTTTCTTACGCTCCACCTGGGCTTCGTTGCGGGTCATCGGCATGCGGCCAGAGTGCACCTGGAAGTACACAGCGCCTGCACCAACACCGGTGAGTGCTGGGCCACGGTCTTTAACGCCCTGGAGATTGGCGCCGTGGCAAGTGATACATGCAACGTCGTAAATATCTTTACCCTGCGAGACGAGGGCTGCCTGGTCTTTATCAGCGTTGGCAGTCTGAGCGTCAGGGGTTAGGGCATCAGCGAGAAAACCTGCGCCAGTAAGGCCGAGGGCCAAAGCTGCCGTACTAGCAAAAGTACGACGTAACTTTCGGCGGCCACGGACCTTCTTGGCGTGGCGCACGGTGTCGGTTCCGGTCTCCACCGCGGAACCCGACAACGTGCCGGAATTGTTGGAGTTAACCATCATTTTCCCTTTATGTCGTCATGGAAAGTGAGGGCGGTGTGGTGGCCAATAAGGCCAGGCCCGGCCTACTGAATGAAGTAGATAGTGATGAACAGCCCAATCCACACAACGTCAACGAAGTGCCAGTAGTAAGACACCACGATGGACGCTGTCGCCTGGGCGGGAGTGAACTTGGCTTTGTAGGTACGCAAGAGCACAATCCCGAAGGCCAGGATCCCGGCAAAAACGTGGACAGCGTGGAAACCGGTCGTGATGTAGAAGCACGAACCGTACACACTGTGTTGGATCGTTGTTCCGTCAAGGACGAGGTGCGTGTATTCGTTGACCTGACCAGCCAAGAACACGAGTCCCATAACGGCAGAAAGGGCGTACCAGCGGCGAAGGGCGAAGACATCACCTCGCTCTGCCGCGAACACGCCCCACTGCGCCGTAAACGACGACGCAACCAGGATGATCGTAAAGAACAAAGCCAGGGGCACGTTCAATTCGACATCCGCCGGGGGCCAATCTCCGCCGGAATTTGCGCGCGACACAAAGTACATCGCGAACAGACCAGCGAAGAACATCAATTCCTGAGACAGGAACACAACAGTTCCGACACTGACCATGTTGGGTCGGTTCAGTGTCGCAACACGCTGTGGTGCTGCCATACCTGAGTTTCCTACTGCGCTCGTCACGCATGTAATTATGACTGACAGCCCCCTCCAAGGTCACTTTTATACTTCGGCAAGTATCGGGAACTCTTAAAATCCCAGCTCAGAACCATGATAAAATTAGGGGGGGAACCCTTATTGGGGGTAACGGGAACTTTAACCCGCTTATTACCGACGGCCCCTTTTGCGGACACCTGTCTCATGGTGCAGTTCAACCAGAACCGGCGGAGACAACCGTCGGAGATTATCCCTTTGGAGACGACGCCCTCGGAGAATCAGCGCTCCGGTATCGTCATAGAAAACGTATTAAACATATCAGTACACGAGCATGGAGCACACATGACGACGAATTGGGTTGACCTTCTCAACCACATAGCCGGCGGGCGCGATCTGACCTCCGATGAAGTTTCAGCCGCGATGCACTCCATCATGAGCGGCGAGGCATCGCCCGCCAAGATCGCTAGCTTTATCTACGGAATCCGAGTGAAGGGAAGCACCCCGACAGAGCTCGAGGCGGCTGCGTCGACAATGCTGGACTTTGCCCAGCCGGTTAAACTACCGTCCACCCCCGAGGATGATCGTGGGCCTGCTGTCGACATTGTCGGTACCGGCGGGGATGGAGCCCACACGGTCAACGTTTCGACGATGGCGTCGCTTCTGTTTGCCTCGATGGGTATCGACGTTATCAAGCACGGTAATCGCGCGGCGTTGTCGCGGTCTGGCGGAGCAGACATGCTGGAGGCTCTCGGCGTCCCGATTGACCTCTCTCCCGACGACGTGACACACATGCTGAGCCAGCACCACTTTGCTTTCATTTTTGCGCGCACCTACCACCCAGCAATGAAGTACGCGGCACCGGTGCGCTCGGATATCAAGGTTCCTACACTGTTTAACCTTCTAGGCCCCATGACAAACCCTGCCCGACCGACCGCGGGGCTTATCGGGTGTGCGTTCCCGGAGATGACCTCCGTCATGGCAGACGCGTTCGCGCGGCGCGGTGACACGGTGCTCGTCGTTCACGGGCAAGACGGATTAGATGAGTTTTCCGTCTCTGGTCCCACCGATGTGTACGTGACACACGATGGTGGCGCCGAACGCTACGAGTTTGATCCTCGCGATTACGGATTCTCCTACTATCCGGTGAGGGCAATCCGGGGCGGCGATGCGGACACCAACGCTCGTGTGGCTCGTCAATTATTCTCTCTTGACCCCGTTGCCGATACGCCAACAACCCCGCTCCCCTGCGATATGAGCGCTGTGGAAAACGCCGTGCTTTTCAGCGCTGCTGGGGCACTAGTGTCCGCGCAAGGGTTTGGCAAGGAATCGTTCCGCGATGCAATGGGTGAGGCGCTCGGCCGGGCCAAGGCGGCATTACATGATGAGGGAACTAAAGATCGTATCCAGCGCCTCGTTTCAGAGAAACGCCCTTAGCAGAGCACCCCCCCTGCACCGACGGCTAGCTCGGCGCTAGCCGCGCCATCTGAGACAGCAAAAGCACCCGCGCCAGGAAGGACGCACGGGTGCTTTTTGTGGATGAAAATTAGCTGCGGGGCGCTAACCCCGCCAAGTACGGACTAGTGCTTTTCCACTGGTGTTCCGTACTGCAGGTTCAGTTTGACTGTTGCCCAGACGGTGATCACGGCGCCGATGCCGATCATCCAGTAGGCCAGGAAGACAACACCATAGCCAAGCACAGCGATGCCGCAAGTCATGGCGAAGGGCCAGATGGAGTTGGGGCTGAAGAAGCCGAATTCACCGGAACCATCAACCTGCTCTGCTTCCTCCCAGTCCATCGGCAGGACATCCGAGTGGCGTTCTGTGATGTGGAGGTACACGCCGAGCATCAGCGTCATCAAGGCGCCGAGCAATAGTCCGGCCGATCCTGCCCATTCGATACCGCTGATGTAGCCGTTATCGTTGATGAACTTGGTGGCCAAGACGTAGATCACAGTCATGATCACAAGGAAGACGGTGATCGCGTAAAACAGTCGCGATGAGGATTTCATAACGGTGTACTCCTAGTTCTATGACTGCTCGGCTTGGTTGTTGTCGACGTAGTTGTCGTTCGCTTCGCGCGTATCCTCACGCCCAGGTAGGAACGGGTGGGTTGAGGTTGCGTACGGTTGCTCGCCGATCGCCTTCAACGCATCAGTATTCGACGCGCTCGGATTGTCTTTACGGAAGTTCATGTAGTCACGGAACTTATCCGGGCTGACAACACGGATCTCGAAGTTCATCATGGCGTGGTAAGTACCGCACATCTCGGCACAACGTCCGACGAACGCGCCTTCCTTATCGATCTTTTCGATTTGGAACTTGCGGTTGGACTTGTTCGCTTCGGGGTGCGGGAAAGCGTCACGCTTGAACAAGAACTCGGGAACCCAGAAAGAGTGAATAACGTCAGCTGACGCGAGGTCGAACTGGATGGCTGTCTGGGATGGCAGGACCAAGACAGGAACCTCGTCAGTAGTTCCCACGGTCTCGATCTTGTCAAAGTTCAGGTAGGATAGATCGCTCTTCGAGTTACCATGAATCGGGTTCGATGCGCCCTCTTCACCACGGCTGCTGCTTTCGATCTTCTTCGTGCCATCAGCAGCGGCCTGAGCGGAATCGTCTCTCCCCTCGTAGGTGTTCCCACCCATCAAGGAGCCATCGACCTCGTTATAACCAAATTTCCAGTTCCACTGGAACGCGGTGACATCGACCTTAACCTTCGGGTCTTTGTCCATCGCTGTGACCTTATCTTCGGTCTGCACAGTGAAGAAGAAGATGACCATCACGATGATGATCGGGACTGTGGTCAAAACAAGTTCAAGCGGGATGTTGTACTGCGTCTGACGCGGGAACTCTTTTTCACCCTTCTTCTCTTTCCGCCTCGCACGGAATGCAAAGGACGAGTAGAACATCAAGCCCCACATGATGATGCCCACGATCCAAGCTGCTACCCAGATCCACACCCAGAAGTTCCCAATCTCCTTGGCTTCAGGGGTGATGCCGTCGGGTACGCCGAATCGCAGAAGCTTAAAGAAGCCGTTATCGGGCGGCGCTACGCTACATCCGGACAGCAAGTAGCCACCGGCTGCCAAAACGCCAGCTAGTCCTAGCTTGCGCGACCAATTGCGCATTTTTCGGTGTTCCACGTGTGTTTGCCTTCCTGATCCACACCAGGTTGAAAAAACGCTGGGATTCATTCCTCTTTTAGCTAGGGTAACCCATAACGAGGGATAAACCATCATGGATGGGCGTCAAGAGTTCCCACCAGACTGGAAAAAGCTGCCAGTTTTACCCCCGCGACTGCCCGACATCGGCAAGCATTAAATCGTAGCTTTGTTCCCAACCGATCGTCGTTAACGATTTACGCTGGTATTTTCCTGTCAGAATTGTCAGCATCCTCACAGCTTTCCTGTCGCGTGCGTTACATCATCAAGAAAATGTTATTCGCGTCACAATTCCCCTACATTGGGTCAGCCCGTTGTCCACTGGATGAACAAATACAGGGCCGTCGCCGAGGCAGCTCGCACTTTCCCACTCCACACGACTAGAGTCGAGGAGAATTCCGTCGCTAACACTGTCTGCCCAGAAGAAGTCACATAACGGGCTGTTCGGATCGGGCTGCTCAGTGTTGTACGGATATATAAAAGGTATAGAACAGAAAGGCCTTATTGAATGTGCGGTTTGCTCGGACTCATCGCCGCTAGCGGAAATGCGGAGGATTTTGTTCAAGCCACTGGTTCATCACTGACCTGCATGCGTCACCGTGGCCCGGATGAGGATGGCACCTGGAATGACGCCGACGTGGTCTACGGATTCAATCGGCTGTCCATCATTGACCTCGCACATTCCCATCAGCCTTTACAGTGGGGCCCGGAAAACCAGCCCAACCGGTACGCGCTAACCTTCAACGGCGAAATCTACAACTACAAAGAGCTGCGCTCCGAGCTGAAGTACAAGGGATATACCTTCGCCACCGACGGGGACAGCGAAACGATCGTCGTCGGCTATCACCACTGGGGACGAGACGTCGTTCACCATCTTCGTGGAATGTTTGCATTTGCTGTGTGGGACTCGGTCGACAAAACGATGTACCTCGCTCGTGACCAGTTCGGCATTAAACCGCTCTACTGGGCAACTACCGACAAGGGCACCCTTTTTGCATCCGAGAAGAAATGCCTGCTCTCCATGGCAGACAAAGCTGCCATCGATCTGTCGCTGGATAAGCGCGCCATCGAGCATTACATGGACTTGCAGTATGTCCCCGAACCTGAGTCCCTGCACACCGGGATTCGCCGACTGGAATCCGGTTGCTGCGCGACAGTGAAGCCCGGTGAAAAGCCGGAGGTACATCGCTGGTTTACTCCTCGCTTCCCCGAAACCTCGGTGAACAAGGAGAATATCGATTCCGAGATTTCAAAGATCGAGTATGCCCTCGAGGATTCTGTTGCTAAGCACATGCGTGCCGACGTCACCGTCGGATCGTTCCTGTCTGGCGGAATCGACTCGACGGCCATTGCGGCGCTCGCGAAACGCCACAACCCGAACTTGCTGACCTTCACCACCGGTTTCGAGCGAGAGGGGTATTCGGAAGTCGACGTTGCCGCGGAATCCGCGGAAACGATCGGCGTCGAGCACATCGTTAAGGTGTTCTCCCCCGAGGAATTTGCGGAGGCGTTCCCCCGCATCATCTGGTATTTAGATGATCCGGTGGCAGACCCGGCCCTCATCCCTCTGTATTTCGTCGCGGCGGAAGCCAGGAAGCACGTCAAAGTTGTTCTCTCTGGCGAGGGCGCCGACGAGCTCTTCGGCGGATATAACATCTACCATGAGCCGCTTTCTCTTGCCCCGTTCGAGAAGATCCCGTCATTTGCCAAGAAGGGTCTGCGGACCCTCGCACAACGCCTACCTGATGGCGTGCGAGGCAAGTCGTTGTTAGAGCGAGGTACCACTCCTCTTGAGGAGCGTTATTACGGCAACGCCCGATCCTTCTCCTTCGATCAGCTCCGGCGCGTGATTCCGTGGGCCAAGAAAGAGTGGAACCATACGGATGTCACGACTCCGATTTACGAAAAGTCGCAGGGGTGGGATCCGGTAGCCAGGATGCAGCACCTTGACCTGTTCACCTGGTTGCGTGGCGACATCCTGGTCAAGGCTGACAAGATGACCATGGCGAATTCCCTCGAGCTCCGTGTGCCGTTCCTCGACAAAGAGGTCTTCAATGTCGCGCAATCATTGCCGACGAGCATGAAGCTGGCTCATGGCACATCGAAGTGGGCATTGCGCCAGGCGATGGAACGCATCGTTCCTCCGCACGTTCTTAACCGGCGGAAGCTTGGGTTCCCTGTCCCGATCCGGCACTGGTTGGCCGGCGACGAGCTCTACGGCTGGGCAGAGGACATTATCACCTCATCGCAGGCCGGTGAGATCGTCGACCTCGGAGCCACCCGCTCCATGCTGGAAGAACACCGCTCTTCCATGACCAGCGGATCTGGCCCTGACCATTCCCGCCGCCTATGGACTGTGTTGGCATTCTTAATCTGGTACGGAATCTTCGTGGATAAGTCGATCACCCCGGACATCCCAGAGCCGACGTACCCGGTCGAGATGTAAAGCGGCGCCCGTTTACATATGAGAAAACGCCGGCCACAGCTCATTGTATGGTCGGCGTTGAATATTAACTACGAGCAGACTGTTGAGCCTCGTATTAGTTGAACGATTCTCCGCACGCACAAGACCCCTCGGCGTTCGGGTTATCAATCGTGAAGCCCTGCTGTTCGATGGTGTCCGCGAAGTCGATCGTCGCGCCGGTCAAATATGGTGCACTCATGCGGTCAACAACCAGGTTGACGCCGTCATAGTCATCGACGAGGTCACCGTCTAAGGTCCGATCGTCGAAGAAGAGCTGGTAGCGCAGGCCAGCACAACCACCTGGCTGCACTGCAATGCGCAGTGCTAACTCGTCGTTTTGTTCTTGGCTCAGCAGAGACTTTGCCTTAGCTGCAGCGGCATCAGTCAAAATAACGCCAGTTGTCTTCTCCGGTGCAGTCATGCACTTCTCCTAACACGAAACAGGATGCTCTTTGAAGCTACCTCAAATGATTAGTGGACACTACCGTACTCCACATCACAGCAGAACGCACTGTACAGCTAAATTATTTCACACGGCATAAGAGTCCCCCTTGTCGCGGACATCTGACACCTTGGGCACACCTACCCTCGCCTTATTCACAGGGTCGAACCCCTTTTCTTATATCCTTGATCGCGTGAAGATGCCATGGACAACGTCGAAAGAAAATCAGTCGAACGATGGCTCTGCGTCAGAATCATCGACGACGAAGTCATCGCGGTGGAACCGTAAGCGTAAAGGGTCAGTCAGCGTCACTGCCGGTGGTAGCAAACCCGCCTCAACCAGCAGCAGTGCAGCAGACGGAAACTCCTCCGACAGCGATAGCAGCGGTAGCCAGTCGCAGGATCGCTCCACCCCCAAGGGATATACACCACCGAAAGGCCACGCCACACCTAAACGCAATGACGTCGAACGCCAAAAGGGTGTGCGCAAAACGGCCTATAAGGCGCCTGAGACTCCTGCGGAAGCGCGTAAACAGCGCAAAGAGTTGAAGAACTCAATGAGCAAAGAAGAGTACAAGGCACTCAAGCGCAAGCAGCGCGACGAACGCGCACGGGAACGCGAGCGGAACCGTGAACGCATGATGAGCGGCGATGAACGCTACCTCATGGACCGGGACCGTGGCCCCGAGCGGCGATTGATCCGCGACTGGGTTGATTCCCGCCGTCTCTTTGCCAATACGTTCATGCCCATCGTAGTCGTGCTGCTTATTCTGATGTTCGTCACGACCGCAACGCGCAGCTATCTGCTTAATAATCTGCTCTCCATGGTGGGGATGATTCTGCTCATCCTGATCGTCCTCGACGGTGTTCTATCGGGCCGTCGGGTGTCTCGTTTCGTCCGTGAACGTCACCCGGATACTGCTCTATCGACCTGGTCAATGGGCTTCTACGCCTTCTCCCGCGCGTCGATGATCCGACGGTTCCGTACCCCGCGCCCGCAGGTCAACATCGGCGATAACATTTAACGCCCACTTATAAAACGCACGCACTGCATAGAATCGTAAGCACTGCCCAAGATGAAAACTTTGGTTCTTGGTGGAGCCCGGTCAGGTAAATCTGAATGGGCGGAGCACCTGGTGACACCCTCAGATTCCGCGGCGCCTCACGACGATGTCCATGTCACTTACGTCGCGACTGCACGGCCCTGGGGTTCCACCTTCGACGCCGACTTCGCTCGCCGGATCGAGCGCCATCGTGCACGCCGCCCATCTTGGTGGCACACCGAGGATTCACGGGACCTCGTCGACGTCCTCACCGAATCATCCGACCAGCCAGCAGCCCCTCACACTACTATCCTTGTCGACGATCTTGGCACGTGGTTGACCCACGAACTTGCTGAGGTAGGCATGTGGGATGCGGAGTTCGGGTTGGACGACTGGAACAAAGGATTACACGCCATCGGTGCCCGGCGCGACCGACTAATCACCGCTTTGCGCCACGTTCCGGCGGATGGCCCTAATCTTGTTGTTGTTAGCCCTGAGGTTGGAATGGGCATTGTCCCCAGCTATCCATCTGGCGGTGTCTTCCGGGACGAGCTCGGACGGCTCAATGCTGATGTTGCATCGGTATGCGATCGAGTTGTCCTTGTGGTCGCTGGGTGTGCTCTCGATCTCCGGTCCTGAATACTCCGATGGCAATGCTTAGCACCGACAATAAATAGAGAGAAGCAACAGTGAGCGATTCCTCTTTTCCCCTCATCTCTCCTCCCGACGAACACGTGTATGCGCGGGCTCGTCAGCGGCAGGCGGAACTGACTAAACCCGCAGGCTCACTGGGGCGATTAGAAGACTTGGGCTGCTGGATTGCGGCTTGCCAGGGGCAGTGTCCACCCCAACCGCTTAACGACGTCACCACGGTGGTTTTCGCCGGCGATCATGGAATTGCTTCGAATGGAGTCAGCGCTTATCCGACGGATGTCAGCGTGCAGATGGCGTCGAATATCGAGTCCGGAGGCGCAGCGGTGTCCGTTCTCGCGAAACGCGCAGGCACCTCGGTTCGTGTAATTGATGTCAGCCTGAATAGCGGCTCTGAAGCCGATACCCATATCTGTGACGGCAGCGGGTCGATTGATCGGGAAGACGCCATGAGCCGCGATGAGTACCGACGCGCGCTTCAGGTTGGGATCGACGCTGCTGATCGCGAGATTGACTCCGGGGTTGATCTGCTTATTGCCGGCGATTTAGGCATCGGAAATACGACGCCCGCCGCAGCGCTGATTGGTGCCCTAACCAACACCGAGCCCGTCGTCGTCGTTGGACGTGGCACCGGAATCGACGACAACGGATGGAAACGGAAAACTGCGGCGATTCGTGATGCGATGTATCGCGTCCACAATATTCATGATGAACCCGCCAGCGTGCTCCAGTTCATTAGCTCACCAGATATCACGGCGATGGTTGGCTTCCTTGCACAGGCAGCTGTGCGCCGCACACCGGTTATTCTCGACGGGATCGTTGTGTGTGCGGCCGCCCTTGTCGCCGAAAAGCTTGCGCCGGGCGCGAAGCAATGGTGGGTCGCCGGCCACCGGAGTGTTGAGCCCGCCCAGAAGATTGCGCTGCGCGAGCTAGAGCTGACCCCGGTCGTTGATTTGGGGATGCGGCTCGGCGAGGGTTCGGGGGCAGTCGTTACGCTCATGATCGTCAACGCAGCCGTGGACATCATCCGCAACATGGCGACGTTCGACGAGGCTGGTGTGTCGACGGCCGCGGATGCTGAAGATTCCGGCGCCGAAGACTCCCCTGCCGAAGCCCCTGGCGCCGAAGAATAATGTCTGGTAAAGCAGGATTTTCGAGTGAGCAGCCCGACAACCCCACCCATGGCCACGCTATTCCCGACGGAATATCGACAGCATTTAGTTGGTTAACGGTGCTGCCTTTCCGTGGCTCACGCGTTTTCGACCGCACGACGGGCCGTCGGGCAATGCTGGCGATGCCGCTGGTGGGGGTATTCCACGGACTCGTCGCGGGGTACGTGTTCACACTGACGTGGCTCCTCCAGGTGAACTTCGGCCATAACCTGGACCTCTGGGTCGTTGCGTTCGTAATCGTCGCCCTGTGGGAATTCGGCACCCGACTTATGCATCTCGACGGTTTGAGCGACGTTGCCGACGCGCTCGGCAGCTACGCCCCGCCGCCGAAAGCTCGGGCCATTCTTTCGGACACGAACGCGGGCCCCATGGGCGTTGCAGCCGTCGTGTTTTCCGTGGCAGCCCAGATCATCGGTGTTCACGCGATCATGCAGGGGGCGGGATCAACGAGTCTCAGCGATGCAGGCTCCTCCACCACTTCGGACTTCCCTCCATCCACCGTCATCGGACTCATCCTCGTGCCAACAGTCGCGCGAATCAGCGCCTTGATTCTTTGCACAGAGGGATACCGCCCAGCAAATCCCTCGGGTTTCGGCGCGCTCGTCATCGGAACCGTTCCGAAGCTCGGGACAGCCGCATGGGTTATAGGAGCAGCCATCGCCACATTCGTCGGCGGAGGAATCCTCTGGACGCTGATGGCACTGGCGGTCATCGCCTTAGCGATACCGTGGGCACGTCATTGCAGCCGGCGGTTCGACGGCCTGGCCGGAGACTGCCTCGGGGCGACCATCGAGCTCGCGACCGCAGCAACTGTCGTTCTCTTCAGCCTGACTTCCTAATCAATATGCATAAAGCCCCGCTCACTCATACGTGGGCGGGGCTAGCGCTATAAACGCAAATTGCTTTTTACTTCACCAGGTTTTACTTCACCAGGGTGTAGCGCCAACCGTGGGAATCGTCGACAGAGCCGTGCTGGATCCCCGTCAAGGTTTCACGCAGTTCCATCGAGATCGGGCCTGCTTGTCCACCGTTGATCGTGAACTCCCCTTCGTTGGACTTCACGGTTCCGACTGGGGTGATAACGGCGGCGGTACCGCAGGCGAAGGCCTCACTCATCTCTCCGGACTTCGCGGCTTCACGCCACTCGGCCGTCGAGATCTTCCGTTCTTCCACGGCCATTCCGCGATCTTCAGCCAGCTTCAGCAACGAATCGCGGGTGACACCGGGCAGCAAGGAACCGGACAATGCGGGAGTAACCAGCTTCGCGTCGTCGCCAGTGCCGTAGATGAAGGCGAGGTTCATGCCGCCCATTTCCTCGACATAGTTGCGCTCGATGGCGTCCAACCAGACAACCTGGTCGCAGCCCTTTTCCTCTGCTTGCGACTGGGCAGCCAAAGAGGCCGCGTAGTTACCGGCGAACTTTGCAGCTCCTGTGCCACCGGGGCAGGCGCGGACGTAGTCCTCACACAGCCAAACAGTCACCGGTTTGATGCCGCCACTGAAGTACGACCCAGCCGGCGATGCGATCAAGTAAAAGCGGTACGTCGACGACGGGTGAACTCCCAGGCCCTTCTCGGTCGCGATCATAAACGGGCGCAGGTACAGCGCTGCTTCGCTTCCCGCTTCAGGAACCCAGTCTGCGTCGATCTCCACCAGCTGATGGAGCGATTCCATAAATAATTCTTCCGGCAGTCCGGGCATTGCCAGCCGCTTGGCCGAGTTCTGCATCCGTCGGCAATTTTGGTCTGGACGGAATGTGGCTATGGAACCATCTGGCTGACGGTATGCTTTGAGTCCCTCGAAGATCTCCTGACCGTAATGGAACAGTGTCGTTGCTGGATCCAAGGTGATCGGGCCGTAGGGGACGACGCGAGGATCATGCCATCCTTGCTCCCCATACCAGTCGATAATCACCATGTGGTCGGTAAAGTTCGCTCCGAAGCCTGGGTTCGCGAGCACCTTGGCGATAGCCTCGGGGGATGTCGGGTGTGGATTTTTTTCTACGGTGAAAGTCTTATCGGCCATGGTTCCTACTGTAGACCCTCCCCCATATCCAGGTAACTTTAGCCAGATTTTGACGGCCAAGGCGCGTCTGAGGAGAAGCCACGGTATTGTGGGAGCACGTAAAGTCATGCCGTAATCAGATCCTCATGACACGTTTCAACGATCAGCGTCACAGATCTGCGTTGACTTCTTAACTATCGCTTATTTTAGAGGAGACTTCCACCATGGCGTTCTCTGTTGAGATGCCCGAACTCGGCGAATCCGTCACCGAAGGCACGGTCACCACGTGGCTCAAACAAGTAGGTGACACCGTCGCTGTCGACGAACCGCTTTTGGAGGTTTCGACTGACAAGGTCGACACCGAGATTCCTTCACCCGTTGCTGGTGTGTTGACAAAAATTATTGCCAACGAAGACGACACTGTCGAGGTCGGCGAGGTCATCGCAGAGATTGGTGAAAAGGGCGACGACACCAGCAGCGACGACAGTGGTGCGTTGGAGTCCGCCGATTCTGGCTCTGGTGATTCCGGCGCTGAGGAGAAGAGCTCTTCGAAGGGCGAGCAGGCGGAGAAGTCCTCTAGCTCTGGTTCGGGTGGTGCTGCTTCTGGCGAGGCCACCGACGTTGAAATGCCCGAGCTCGGCGAGTCCGTCACCGAGGGAACCATCACCCAGTGGCTGAAGAGCGTCGGCGACGAGGTTAAGGTCGACGAACCACTTCTGGAAGTGTCCACCGACAAGGTCGACACCGAAATCCCCTCACCTGTGGGCGGAACTCTCGTCGAAGTGCTCGCTGAGGAAGACGACACCGTCGACGTCGGATCCGTTATCGCCCGCATCGGCGACGCCAACGCCGCCTCCAGCAGCTCCTCCGACGACAAGGCCGACAAGAAGTCTGAGGAAACCAAGCCTGAGGAGAAGGCCGAGCCTGACCCCCCTAAGAGCGAGAAGACTGAGGAGACCAAGGACACCTCGGACTCCGCCACCAGCTCCGAAACGGCATCGCCTAAGGCATCGTCCGCCAGCGCGCCCGATCGGGAGGAACCTGCTACTCGCCCGTCGACCAAGGTCAACACCGGTGGCAAGCTCCCGTACGTGACCCCTCTGGTACGAAAGCTGGCGGAGAAGCACGGCGTTGATCTCACCACAGTTGAAGGCTCCGGCGTCGGTGGACGAATCCGCAAGCAGGACGTTCTTGCCGAAGCCGAGAAGGCGAAGGCCGCACCGGACACGTCGTCGACAAGCGGAAAAGCAGACGAGAAGCCGGCGCAGGACGGTCCGCGTGCAGCGTGGTCCACCAAGCGCGTCGATCCGAAGAAGGCAGAGCTGATCGGTACGACCCAAAAGGTCAACCGCATTCGCTCGCTGACCGCATCGAAGACGCTGGAATCTCTCCACTCCTCCGCGCAGCTAACGCAGGTCCACGAGGTCGATATGACCGACGTCGCTGCACTGCGCAAGGCGTCGAAACCCGCGTTCAAGGAGAAGTATGGCGTCAACCTCACGTACCTCCCCTTCTTCGCAAAGGCCGTTGTCGAAGCGCTCATTTCCCACCCGAATGTCAATGCGTCCTACAACGCTGAGACCAAGGAAATGACCTACCACGACAAGGTCAACCTGGGGATCGCCGTCGATACGGAAGCTGGCCTTCTCTCGCCGGTCATTCACAACGCTCAGGACATGACATTGCCGGAACTGGCTGCAGCAATTGCTGACATCGCCGACCGGGCACGGACCAACAAGCTGAAGCCGAACGATCTCACCGGCGGCACCTTCACCATCACCAACATTGGTTCAGAAGGCGCGCTGACCGACACCCCGATCCTTGTACCGCCGCAGGCAGCCATGATGGGGACCGGCGCGATCGTGAAGCGGCCGTCCGTCGTCCCGACATCCGACGGCTCAGAAGCGATTGCCATCCGTCAGATGGTGCTGCTGCCTCTCACCTACGATCACCAGATCGTCGACGGTGCAGACGCAGGGCGGTTCATGACCACCGTCCGCGATCGCCTCGAGACAGCTAATTTCGAGGGGGATCTTGACCTCTAAATCCTGAATGCCGCGACACACGGGTCCGCTCTAACTCTGCGCGACACCGTGTGACCAGCATGTCAGCGTCAACGTGTGGCCGGCCTCATTGGGGGCCGGCCACACGCGTACGATCAACCACATGGGTTATCAGCAAGGATCCATTCGAGCTGTTGACACCGACTACGACGTCGAATGGCTCGGACAAGTTGACTATATGGAGATGTGGCATCGGCAGGCCGAATACGCTCAACAACGGGCTGATGCGGCTGGGGCCACACGTGACGAACCCGACCGTGGCGTCGACAAGTTGTTGTTCCTCGAACACCCCGCGACGTACACAGCGGGTAAACGAACACAACCCGAAGACCTCCCTGACAATGACGACACACCGCTCATCCGCATCGACCGTGGCGGACGCATCACCTGGCACGGGCCAGGGCAGCTGGTGGGGTACCCGATCATTCGGTTAGCTCAGCCGCTCGATGTCGTCGATTATGTGCGACGCCTGGAAGAAGCACTCATCACGACGTGCCACACACTTGGCGTGACCAGTGCTGAGCGCGTTGAGGGCCGGTCGGGAGTATGGCTCCCCACCGACGTCGTCCGCGGGGAAATACGCCCTGAGCGGAAAATTGCGGCCATCGGACTGCGAGTGACGCGCGGAGTCACCATGCACGGCTTCGCTCTGAACTGCGATAACTCGCTCGAGCCCTATAACCACATCGTTCCTTGCGGCATCAGTGATGCCGGGGTGACAACGCTGACAGAAGAACTTGGACGCGATATCCACCCCCATGACATCGTCGGCCTCATGCGGGACTCTCTTATCGCGGCGCTGGATGGGACACAACCGATCACTACCAGCACAATTCCCGACGATGGACATAAGCGCATCAAAGTTCAGTAGGATGTGTACGACGACACACTCAAAAACAAGGTAGAAGACATGGCAGTTGCACCGAACGGACGACGACTTCTCCGCATCGAAGCACGGAACGCCCAAACCCCCATTGAAGCGAAACCGCGGTGGATCCGGACTACCGCAACCATGGGCCCCGAATTCCGCGACATGAAGAAACGCGTCAAAGGCGCTGGTCTTCACACCGTCTGCCAGGAAGCAGGATGCCCCAACATCCACGAGTGCTGGGAAGACCGTGAGGCCACCTTCCTTATCGGTGGCGATACGTGTTCCCGCCGTTGCGACTTCTGCGACATTAAATCCGGTCGCCCTGAGCCACTCGATGAGGACGAACCTCGTCGCGTTGCAGAAAATGTCCGTGAGATTGGGTTGCGCTACTCCACCATTACCGGGGTCACCCGTGATGATCTGCCCGACGAGGGCGCGTGGTTATACGCCGAGGTTGTTCGGCAAATCCACAAGCTCAACCCCAACACCGGCGTCGAGAACCTCACTCCCGATTTTTCGGGGAAGCCCGATCTTCTTCAGACCGTATTTGAGGCTCGGCCGGAAGTGTTTGCCCACAACTTGGAGACCGTGCCTCGCATTTTTAAGCGCATCCGCCCTGCGTTCCGTTATGAGCGAAGCCTGGATGTTATCCGCCAGGCGCGTGATTTCGGCTTAGTCACCAAATCAAACTTGATCCTTGGGATGGGTGAAACGGTTGACGAGGTGAAATCCGCCATGCGCGACCTTCGCGATGCCGGTTGCGACATCTTGACGGTGACCCAGTATCTCCGCCCGTCTAACCTGCACCACCCCATCGAAAGGTGGGTAAAACCCGAAGAGTTCGTCATGTACCGCGATTATGGGCATGACATTGGGTTCGCTAGTGTGATGGCCGGGCCGTTGGTGCGGTCCTCCTACCGCGCAGGCCGGCTGTATGCGCAGGCGATCAAGGCACGCGGCGAAGAACTCCCCGCTAATCTGCGTCACCTGGGTGAGGGAATCGACGACACTGCCTCTCAGGAGGCTTCCACCCTGCTGTCCAAGTACGGGGCCAGCCGCGAGACACCAGTTGACGCTCGTTAACGCTCACTGATTCCACCGACCGGACGTCCATCGCCTATCCTGAACGTATGGCGAAGAACGACCGCGCAAAGGAAGAAAAGAAGGCTCAGCGCTCCGCTAAACGGGCACAGCGTAAACAAACACGCAGCCAGATGTGGCAGGCTTTCAACATCCAGCGCAAGCAGGACAATAAGCTCATCCCCTACATGCTGTTGGCTCTCCTGCTGCCCGCTGTCCTACTTTTCCTACTCGGCTTCGTGTGGGGCAACAAGTGGCTGTGGTTAATCATCGGCCTCATTCTCGGCGCCACACTTGCGATGCTTGTTTTCAGCCGACGCTTACAGCGGTCGGTTTACGATCGCGCATCTGGTCAAGCCGGTGCTGCGGGATGGGCGCTAGACAACATGCGTGATGGCGTTGGCATGAAATGGGTCACCAAACAGGGCGTCCAAGTCAACAACCACATGGATCTTGTTCACCGCGTTGTCGGCACACCCGGTGTTGTCCTCGTCGGTGAAGGGGAGAAGCAACGGATCAAGCTCATGATGGATAACGAACGTCGTCGCCTGGCCCGCATTGTCGGCGATACCCCCATCTACGAAGTGGTGTCGGGCGAGGGTGAGGACGAAGTCCCCATTAAGAAGCTGCAGCGCCATTTGATGAAGTTGCCACGCAACATCAAGAAGCAAGAAGTGGATTCATTGACTAGCCGGATCGAGTCCCTGGACAATGTGCGCGGAAATATGGGAATGCCGAAGGGCCCCGTCCCGAACCAGGCCAAGGTGCAAAAGGGAATGAACCGCCGAGCACGTCGGGCTGCGCAGCGAAACAAGCACTAGGTGCTACGTATTAGGCGCTACGCCCTAATCACCACCGTCCCCGTCGCACGGTCATGCATGCCTCTTAAGTCTGAGTCGCAGATCGCTGCCGGGAGGATAAAGATTGTCAAGAGGGTGCGGACAACGGCACGCCACAAGCCGACGCGAGCATCGCGCTGGTCTACTCGCGCAACTCCCATTCCTAGCATCAGTTGGCCCGGGGTGCGCGCAAAAAGCCATACTGAAACGATCCCTACAACGACATAGACGATGATGTTCGTCGTCGCGGCAAAATTGCCCCACACTAATTCGGTTTGTTTTCCGTCGCTCGAAGTGGGTCCCACGATATAAAACAAGATGCCGGTGATGGCCATGGAAACGAGCCAATCCAGGACAACTCCCCCGCACCGTCGCATAATCGACGCTTGAGACCCAGAGCCTGACTTTGTCAGCCCCAGTTTTTCACCAGGCCATCGCGATTGAACAAGCCCATCGTTTTCGCCGGGGATTTGTGGCCCTTCAAGCCAACTCGTGCGTTCTGATCGCTGGTTTTGTTTCCGCTCGCGTGCCCGATCCTTTGCCATAGAACGCACTTTACCTGCCACATGTTCTCGACGGCAGGTGGCTCGTCGTACGTTCGCCGTTGTAGACGCCCCATTTGGGGGCACAACCGTGCCAGCACCGCCACTTTTGTGGAGGAGATCGCGTCTGTCCAGGACGTAACATTAACGAAACATATCTTTATCCCCAGAGCAACACCTTTACTTTAAAGTGGAAAGTAATGCTCGGTCACTTACAGATATTCCCGACCGACCGAGAGAAATCTGCGAGGAGTCACAGTGGCTTTCACTAATGCTGAAGATGTCACCAAGTACATCAAAGATAACGACGTCGAGTTCGTCGACATTCGCTTCACGGATGTCCCCGGCGTCGAGCAGCACTTCACCATTCCGGCCGATGCTTTCGATGAAGACGTCATCAACGAGGGACTCGCTTTCGATGGTTCGTCCGTCCGAGGGTTCACCACTATCGACGAATCCGACATGGCTCTCATGCCAGACCTGGCGACGGCCCAGCTCGATCCGTTTCGCAAGGCGAAGACGCTGAACATGAAGTTCTTCGTCCACGATCCGCTGACTGGCGAAGCCTTCTCCCGTGACCCACGTAACGTTGCCCGTAAGGCAGAGGAATACCTCGCCTCCACCGGCATCGCTGACACCTGCTTCTTCGGGGCTGAAGCTGAATTCTATATCTTCGATTCCGTCCGGTACAGCACCGACATCAACAACGCTTTCTACGAAGTTGATTCCGTCGAGGGCTGGTGGAACCGAGGCGCGGAAGAAGAGCGTGACGGGTCCGAGAACCTCGGCTACAAGACCCGCATCAAGGGTGGCTACTTCCCCGTCGCTCCGTACGATCACTTCCAGGATCTCCGCGACGACATGTCCCGCAACCTGATCAACGCTGGTTTTGAGCTTGAGCGTGCTCACCACGAAGTCGGTACCGGTGGACAGCAGGAAATCAACTACAAGTTCAATACGCTGCTTCACGCTGCCGATGACCTGCAGACATTCAAGTACATCATCAAGAACACCGCATGGCAGGAAGGCAAGTCCGCCACCTTCATGGCGAAGCCCCTCGCCGGCGACAACGGTTCCGGTATGCACGCTCACCAGTCACTCTGGAAGGACGGCTCGCCGCTGTTCTACGACGAGGCTGGCTACGGCGGACTGTCCGACACCGCCCGCTACTACATCGGCGGCATCCTGAAGCACGCTGGTTCAGTGTTGGCCTTCACCAACCCCACGCTGAACTCCTACCACCGCCTGGTTCCTGGCTTCGAGGCCCCCATCAACCTGGTGTACTCGCAGCGCAACCGCTCGGCAGCGATCCGCATTCCGATCTCTGGATCCAACCCGAAGGCAAAACGCGTCGAATTCCGTGCACCGGACCCGACGGGTAACCCCTACTTCGGTTTCGCCGCGATGATGATGGCCGGCTTGGACGGCATTAAGAACCGCATCGAGCCGCACGCTCCGGTTGACAAAGACCTCTACGAGCTTCCGCCCGAGGAGGCCGCTGACATTCCGCAGGCTCCCACCAGCCTCGAGGCAGCTCTGGCTTCCCTGGAGAAGGATCACGACTTCCTCACCGAGGGCGACGTCTTCACCGAGGATCTGCTGGATACGTACCTCAAGTACAAGTTCGACAACGAAATTACGCCGGTCCGCCTGCGCCCAACCCCGCAAGAATTTGAAATGTACTACGACTGCTAAATAGCAAGGGCATATAGCCAGCTAGCACGCAAAAACCCGTTGTTCTCGCATATCAACGAGGGCAACGGGTTTTCTATGTCTTGCAGGCGATCATCCAATCCCAGCCGTGAGGCTAATTCGTCACATCAGAGTTGGCTATGGACTCGCGAATGAAGTCCTTCACCGCATTAGCGTCATTGGGCAGATCAGCCACATGCCGACCACCCTGCATGATGTCCGCAAAGCGGTCTGGTGTTTCCGGCTCCTCGCCTAAAGCCTCCCGCATTGTGTCAGCAAACTTCACCGGTAACGCTGTCTCCAGGCAGACAATCGGCGTGTGGACCGCCTCTCTCTGCTGCCACGCCACGGTCACGCCATCAGCAGTGTGCGGGTCAATATCGACGCCGTAGTCATCGTGCACGCGTTTGATCGTCGCTAAGCGATCAGCATGGGTCGACTTCCCGGAGCGGAAACCAAATTTCTCCGCCAGCGACGGGAACGCAGGATCGCCTGCGAGATCGAACCCGCCCTCACGCACTCTCTTGCCGAACAGGTCCGCGGTGCGGGCAACGTCGCGCCCCAGAACGTCGAAAATAAATCGCTCGAAGTTGGACGCCCGAGAAATATCCATCGAAGGGCTCGACGTCGCTAAAGTCTCACGCGCTGACCGCACCCGGTAGCTACCCGTGCGGAAGAATTCATCTAAGACATCGTTCTCATTTGTCGCGACAATGAGTTGGTCGATGGGCAGACCCATGCTCCGCGCGATATGGCCGGCGCAAATGTCCCCGAAATTGCCCGTGGGCACGCAGAAGCTGACTTTGCTCTCATTCGACTCGGTGGCGCGAATCCAACACGCCACATAGTAGACAACCTGCGCCATGAGCCTGGCCCAGTTGATCGAATTGACGGCTCCGATATGGAATTCGGCCTTGAAATCAGCATCTGATGAAATTTCTTTCACCACATCCTGACAATCATCGAATACACCATCTAAAGCAATATTAAAGATATTGGGATCATCCAAGTTAAACATTTGCGCTTGCTGGAATGGTGTCATCCGCCCGCGCGGAGTCAACATAAACACACGAATTCCACGGCGGCCGCGCATCGCATATTCCGCCGACGAACCTGTATCCCCCGAGGTCGCGCCCACAATATTCAAAGTGCTGGAGCGTCGCGATAATTCATATTCAAACAGTTCACCCAGCAACTGCATGGCCATATCTTTAAACGCGGCAGTCGGGCCTTCAGACAAATGGCCGATGAACAGGCCATCCTCCAGCTTACTGACCGGCACAATATCCGGGTTCGCAAACCGAGGAACACGATAAGCCCGCTGAGTCATCTGCTCGATATCATCGCGCGGAATATCGTCGACAAAATAGGAAATGATTTCCGCAGCTAAGGATGGATATCCCTGGTCATGAAGAAGGGACCGGAATCGGGATAAATCGGATGAATTCCACTGCGGGTAGGAATCGGGGACATAAAGGCCCCCATCGGGTGCAAGACCGCGGAGCAGAATATCGGAAAACGCCACAGGCGACTGGTGTGGATCACGGGTGGAGATGTATTTCACCCGATCCAGCCTAGCCGACTGTGGCGTTAAACCATGCCCCGATGCAGATTCATCGGGAAATTAACCGAAATGTAGCCAATTTCGTGACTAGCCAATTCCCTTAAATCCGGAAGGACGAGGAATATTACGCAGGTTGGAGTTCGCGATGTTAATCATCTTGCCGACGCCACCGTCGAGCACAGTGCGAACAGCAGCCTTAGTGAAGCCGCTGACCTGCTCCAGGGAGATGTCTGGCGGGATCGACAGCGCGTTCGGATCGGTCTGAACATCGATCAACACCGGGCCTGGGTGGGCCAGCGCCTCTTGGAGCGTCGAGCGGACGTCCTTCGGGTCCTCCACACGGTAGGACTTGATTCCCACCGCGCGAGCAATGTCAGCGTAATTGAACTTCGCGTGGTCGGTCCCGAAATCGGGAATACCCTGGACCATCATTTCGAGCTTGACCATGCCCAGCGTGGAGTTGTTGAAAACCACCATCTTGATGGGCAGCTGGTGGAGCTTCACCGTCAGCAGCTCACCCATCAGCATGGAGAGCCCGCCATCGCCGGACATCGAAATGACCTGGCGCTTACGGTCAGCAGCTTGTGCGCCGATCGCCTGCGGCAAAGCATTCGCCATGGTCCCGTGGCGGTAGGACGCCAGCAGACGACGGTTCGGGCCGGCCATGATGTAGCGCGCGTGCCACACGTTGCACATACCGGTGTCGGCCGTGAAGATGGCGTCGTCGTCGGCCAAGTCGTCCAGGTTGTATGCCAGGAATTCAGGGTGAATCGGCGTGTGCTTGGAGACGTTCTTGGTGTACGCCGAGATGACGTGCTTCAGGTTCCGCTGCTGCTTCTTGAGCATGGAATCAAGGAAGCTGCGGTCGGTCTTTTCCTTCAACAGGGGGAGCAGCTCCGCCATGGTGGACTTCACGTCACCAACAACCGGGTATTCGACGTGGGTGCGTCGGCCGATGTGAGCACCGTTAATGTCGATCTGCGCAGTGGGCGTCGTCGGCAAGAAGTCGGTGTAGGGGAAGTCGGTACCGACCAAGATCAAGAGGTCAGCATTGTCGAATGCTGCAGTACATGCACCGTAACCGAGGAGGCCGGACATACCGACGTCATACGGGTTGTCGTAGTGCAGAACTTCCTTACCGGCGTACGAGTGGCCGACAGGCGACTTAATCTTCTCCGCGACGGCGAAGAGCTCATCGCGAGCACCGGCGCAACCGATACCGCCGAACATTGTCACCTTGTCAGCCTTGTTGATGGCGTCGGCAAGGTCGCGGAGCTGCTTCCGGCTGGGGTGTACTTCCCCGTTCTGAACAGAGAAGTTGCCTTCCAGCGACGGGGTCTCCACGGCCTCCTGCATGGAGATGTCACCAGGGAAGGACACGACAGACACACCGTGACCAGCCAAGGTCGACTGGATGGCGGCGTGAATACAGCGGCCGGCCTGAGCAGCTGAGTTCACCAATTCGCAGTACCCAGAGCATTCTTCGAAAAGCTTCTCGGGGTGCGTTTCCTGGAAGAAACCGGAACCGATTTCCTTCGACGGGATCTGGCTAGCGAGGGCCAAGACCTTGCCACCGTTGCGGTGAGCGTCGTACAGCCCCTGAATCATGTGTGTATTACCCGGACCACACGATCCAGCGCACACGGAGAGCTCGCCGGTAACAACGGAGTGAGCACCGGCCGCGAAAGCAGCAGACTCCTCGTTATAGCAGTGAACCCACTCGATTGAACTTTGCCGGATAGCGTCAACAATCGGGTTAAGACTGTCGCCCACCAAGCCGAACACTCTGCTAACACCCTGCTTTTCTAGGGCATCTACTAGCTGTTCTGCGACATTACGTGCCATTAATTACCTTCCTAAGGTTCTTAACACTTTCTGAGGTACCACAAGCTTGAGGTCTCCAAGGGTCTCCATGGAGGATGTATCGAAAGATCAGCCCGGGTAAACCGTTCGCGATACTGTGTCTACTCCCCTTGCCACATAGAGAGCAACGCGCTTCACCGCGCGTACACACCGCTATTTATGATACATCAACTAACAAAGGTGCACTTTACCTATCTACCTGCGCGAATAACATTCAATTGAGACCTACCTAACATGGCTATATTCAATGTGACTTTCACCGAGAGACATCGCGCGGACCCTAGCCCAGACTTACACAGCGAACGCCACCTACTACACCGTATGATGACAACATGTCCGATTCTTCCGCGATCTGGCTGAGCCCGCAGCAACAACACGTCTGGCGATCGTTCTTACGATTTCATGATGAACTCAACACGGTGATCGCCCGGCAACTACATAACGAGGGCGATCTGTCCCTCGCAGACTTTGAGGTCCTCGTCAATTTAAGCGAAGCCCCCGACGGGGAACTCCGTGTCACACTTCTGGCCGACCGTATGCTGTGGGAGCGCAGCCGACTGTCACATCAGGTCAGCAGAATGCAGAAACGTGGTCTCGTTATTCGTAACGACGACCCCCACGACGGGCGCGCTTCTGTCGTCTCTGTCACCGATAAGGGCCGAAAAGCTATTGAGCACGTCGCTCCCGGTCACGTCGACACTGTGCGCAGGAACCTTTTCGCACAATTAGAGGATGGCGACGTCGACTATCTCTCGGGTGTTTTCGATCGGCTTCTGAACGCTATCCACACCAACAATCCCGAGATACCCACGTGTGCATGCCCGCCAGCGGAGACTACGCGGACTTAGCCTTTGCGGGATAGCTCCCGATCACGGAGTTGTTTTTCGGTCAACAATTCGTACTTGTCGGGCACGCGGGAGACGCGGACAGCTTTGAATGTCCACAGTTTGTTGACCACAAAGTTCACGGGCATGGCCACAAAAATGCCGATCAGGTTGGCCCAGTACAGTTGGTTTCGGACCCCGGTGGAGCTGTCGAAAATGCGGGGTGAGAGTTCCAGCGGGGAGGTCGGGTTCATCAGTAGAGTCATCACGATTTGCGAGACCACCCAGCTCAGCAGGCCGACAGCGAAGAAGGCCAGGAATTCACGGAGCCAGCGGCCGTGGCCATGAGACTTGAACGTCCACCAACGGTTGATTTGGAAATTCCAGGTGTTTGCCACGACGAACGCGATGGTTGCGAAAATGTGGTACCAGCGCAGGTGGAAGCGGGTTCCTAGAAGGTTGAGCACGGTGTCATGTGGTGTGACATCAAACCCCCAGCCGAAGAGCTTGTTCGCGATCACCAAAGCCACCATGTTCACGATGACTCCTGAGCCGCCGACCAGCCCAAACTTGGTGAACTGGATAAGTGTGTTCCCGTACCGGGAAATCACGATCGATGATCGCTCGCCCACATTAACTCCGTACTGTTTTGTCACTCATGTCCTGCATGCGCCGGCCAGGCCCGGCCAGACATGGATACTCTAACGAATCCGCGACACCTGTCGACAACTCCACGCGTGACATTTATCGCTCCTACGATTCCTCTGACGGGGACTCAGCGATGCATAAACTCATCCTCCCCCCAGAAGACCCGATCGATTACTTTCCTCGCTTGGCGGGTAACTTTCAAGTAGTTGTCCAAAAACTCCTGGTAGTGCTCGGGTTCCCACCCCGCGGCGCCAGCTGTGTGCGCCAGCGCAGCACCTGGCTCGGGTAGCTGATCGGTCCGCTTTCCGCGCACCAAGACAAGGGCGTTGCGCGCTTTCGTCGCTGTTTGCCATGCGGTGCGCAAAGTTTCACAGTCCTCAGGATCGAGGAGCCCGACGTTTTCGATAGCGCGGAGGGTCGCCATCGTTGATGTATTGTGCAGCTCCGGGTACTCGTGCGCGTGTTGGAGCGTCAGCAGCTGCACTGTCCATTCAATGTCGGTCAATGCACCGCGGCCCAGTTTCGTGTGGGTGTTGCGGTTGGCCCCACGGGGCAGGCGCTCTTCATCGACGCGGGCTTTCATGCGACGTACTTCCCGTACCGTCGCATCGCTCACACCGCCCTCCGGGTAGCGGAACTTGTCGATCATGTGGAGGAAGCGGCGGCCTAAGTCTTCATCGCCGGCGATCCACGTTGCACGCAGCAGCGCCTGTACTTCCCAGGTTTCGCCCCACCGTTCGTAGTACGCGTGGTACGAGTTCAGTGTCCGCACGGTCGGGCCGTTACGGCCCTCGGGGCGAAGATCAAGGTCGACATCCAACCGTGGGTCCTGCGAGGGCTTCGCTAGCCGACGTCGCACAGCGTCGCCGATGCCGATGGCCCATTTCACGGCGTCTGCCTCGCTCACGTGATCGTGGGCGGGTTCGCAGACAAACAGCACGTCGGCGTCCGATCCATAGCCCAGCTCGCCCCCACCGAGGCGCCCCATGCCTATCACGGTCATCCTCGCCGGGATTGGTTCGTCGGGGTGTGTGGCCGTCCACCCGTGGATCTCCGCGTAGAGGGCTGCTTCCAGGACCGCGTCCCACACGAGAGACAAGCTGTGGCACACGTCGGCCAGGGACATCATCCCCAACAGATCGGCACACGCGATGCGGGCTAGTTCTTTACGACGCAGCGACCGGGCCGCGGCAATCGCTTTATCGGGGTCTTTGTGCCTGCTCGCGGTGGTGACAAGGGACCGCGTCACCGTGGACGCGTTGACCTCCGTGAGCTTCGGGCCGTTGGCGCCGTCGCCAAGAATTTTGACGACGTTCGGCGCGGCCAGAATTAAGTCCGTGGCGTAGGGCGAGGTTCCCAAAATGTGCATGAGGCGACGGCCAACGATCCCCTCATCCCGGAGCATCCTGAGGAACCACGGGTCGTGGTAGAGCACGTCGGAGAGTTTGCGGTATGCCAGGAGGCCCGCGTCGGGGTCGGAGGTGTCGCCCAACCACTCCATGAGGGTGGGGAGCAGCATCGCTTGGATGCGATCCTTGCGAGTTGTCCCCGACGCCAGCGCTTTGAGGTGCTCGTACGCACGATCCGGGAACTGATATCCCAGCACGGCTAGCTGGCGGCGGGCGGCGTCGGGAGACAGTCGCGCGGTTTCGTCGTCGATAAGAGCGACGGCATTAAGCAGTGGCCGGAAGAAAAGTTTGTTGTGCAGGCTGTGAATTTGGCGCGATGCTCGCTCGATGAGCTTTTTGAGCGATTCGATGCTCGTCATGGAGGACGTGGAGCCGATGCCGCACGAGCGCGCGAGCCATCGGAGTGCATCCTCGTCGTCTGGCTCGGGCAGCATGTGTGTGCGTTTGATCCGCTGCAGCTGAAGCCGGTGCTCCAGCAACCGCACGAATTCATAGCAGGCGATGAGTTGCGACCCATCTTCCCGGCCGACGTATCCTCCGCGAATGAGGGCCTGAAGAGCACTGATTGTTGACCGGACTCGCAAATCGGCATCGATCCGGCCATGGACCATCTGCAGCATCTGGACTGCGAATTCAACATCTCGAAGCCCCCCGACGCCGAGTTTGAGCTCCCGCGCTTGCTGTTCTTTGGGAATGTTCTCGATGACCCGGCCCCGCATATGTTGGGTGTCGTCAACGAATGAGTCGCGCTGGGAGGCCTGCCACACGTGCGGCTGGATTGCCTGCACATAGGCTTTGCCTAAATCCATGGCGCCGGTCATGGGACGAGCCTTGAGCTGGGCCTGAAACTCCCAGGTATCGGCCCATCGATCGTAATAGCTCAGGTGGCTCTCGAGCGTGCGCACGAGCGCCCCACTTTTGCCTTCGGGGCGGAGGGCCGCATCCACCTCGAAGAAACACCGGGAGCCGACTTTGATGAATTCGCTGGCAACACGGGTTGTTTTCGCATCGGCGGTCTCACCTACGAAGATGACGTCGACGTCGGAGATGTAGTTGAGTTCGCGCGCGCCGCACTTCCCCATCGCGATGACCGCCAGCCGGGCATCCACGGCGTTGTTGTCGGGGTACACCGTGGCGACGGCTACCGCGAGTGCCGCTGTGAGCGCTGCGTCGGCGAGATCAGATAATGCGGCCGAGACCTCGACGAATCCCATGGGGTGGGCCATGGCGCGCTTGTCGTCGGGCGAGGCCGAGGCTGCTCCTCCGCTACCATCCTCTCCCCCGTGTGTCGCTGAATTGCCAGCCCGCGCTGAGCCACGTCGGCCGTCACCGTCGGGCTGGGATTGCTGAAAGACCCCGGACGGTATGGTGCTGGCCAAATCAGAGGCGGCGATGCGCATTAGTAGCGTGCGATACGTCATCTTGAGCTGGGTATATGCCGCGGTACCGGTTATTCCTGCGCGGTACATCCCGGCGTGAGAAATCCGTGGATCGACCGATCCTTCCCGGGCAGAGCCTTCACCCGACTGCGACGATGGCCTGGACGATGACCTGTTGTCTGGGGCCCCTGCTTCGTTCTTCCCCGGTTCGTTCCCCTCCGCTGAATCCGACGTCTCAGGCGCCTCCGACTCCTCGGTCTCCGGTTTCGCGATCGGCTCCGCCTCAACCGACGACAGCATCGCTGCCATCATTTCCTCCCTATGCGGGATCGGATCGGCGAATGATCTCCACAGGTGGGGGTTCGCCACCAGGTGATCCCCAAGCGCGGCAGAACCCCCGACCAGCGCTAGCGCACGTGACCGCACAACCTCGTTATTCCGCATAGCGTCAAGAAACGCAGTGGCCTCGTCGGAACCCGGCTTGAGATTTTCGTTCAGCCGGTAAAGGGTGTTGAGGGCCAATTCTGGGTCGCCGACATTGGCCAGGAGGTACAGGAGACCAAGCGACTCCTGGTTATCCCACCCCAGTTTTTCGAGGTCAGACGCTGCGTGAGTGCTGGTCAAACCCAAGGTGGACGGCGATGGCACGGCAGATCGTGTTCCGCGGGCCGTCCGGAGTCGCGGTTCGGGGGGTCGGTGGGGAGCGGGGAAGAAAGTCATGGGATCACGTGCTTTCGTTTCTGATCAGACCTGGCTTTAGTAGTCCAGCGTGGTGTCCAACTCCCATGGCGTGACCTGGCTTTGGTAATCATGCCATTCTTGCCATTTGTTGCGGAGGAAATACTCGAAGACGTGCTCACCGAGGGTGTCCGCAACAAGTTCTGAGCGCTCCATTTCACGGAGTGCCTCATCTAACGACGTCGGAAGGTCACGATAACCTAGCGCGCGACGTTCCCTGCGCGTCAGGGACGATATATCGTCCTCAGCCTGGGGCGGCAGATCGTAGCCTTCGCGCACGCCTTTCAATCCCGCTGCCAGGAGCACCGAAAATGCCAGGTAGGGGTTACATGCGCAGTCGGGGCTTCTCACTTCGACGCGACGTGACGAGGCTTTTGTCGAGGTGTATCGGGGTACACGAACCAAAGCTGATCGGTTAGACAGGCCCCATGTTGCCGACGTCGGCGCTTCATCCCCGAAGACCACGCGCTTGTACGAGTTGACCCACTGGTTCGTCACCGCCGAAATCTCGTTGGCGTGCTCCAAGATTCCCGCGACGAAAGACCGTGCGGTGGCCGACAAATTGAATTCATCGTCAGGATCGTGGAACGCATTCGTGTCACCTTCAAAGAGGGACATGTGGGTGTGCATGGCGGAGCCAGCCCTGTTAGCAAATGGCTTTGGCATGAACGTCGCCCGAACCCCGCTTTGCAAAGCGACCTGCTTAATGAGGAAGCGGAAGGTCATAATGTTGTCCGCCATGGACAGCACATCGTCGTAGCGGAGGTCGATTTCTTGCTGACCCGGCGCGGTTTCGTGATGCGAAAACTCAACGGATATGCCCATGGACTCCAGGGCAGTGATGGCATCCCGTCGGAATCCTGGGGCTTCGTCGTGGACGGCCTGGTCGAAGTATCCGCCATTGTCGGTCGGGATAGGTTCTTTGCCTTCCGTCATGAGGCTTCTGACGAGGAAGAACTCAATTTCGGGGTGGACGTAGGAGGTGAATCCGTCGTCGGCTGCTCTATTTAATTGCCGACGGAGGACCTGGCGGGGGTCAGCGTAGGAGGGTTGACCATCCGGCAGGGTGATGTCGCAGAACATCCGCGCGGAGGTGAGTTGACCCTCGTGAGGGAAGGGCAGCATTTGGAATGTGGATGGGTCTGGGCGGGCGATGGTGTCGGACTCTGACACGCGGGAGAAGCCCTCGATGGCTGACCCGTCGAATCCGATGCCTTCGGCGAATGCGCCTTCGAGTTCGGCGGGGGCGATGGCCACGGATTTTAAGTATCCCTGTACATCGGTGAACCAGAGGCGCACAAAGCGGATGTCGCGTTCGTCAAGGGTTCGGAGGACAAATTCTTGTTGCCGATTCATACCTACAGGGTAGTCGGTGGGTGGGACATGGGCGCGTGTTAGCCAGAGAGCGCGTGTATGTGAATAGAGTTTGATGCGTGGGAAAGCCCCCACACCCTTGCGCATCCGGTAGTCACGCCGATAGAAATACCCAGAGAAACCCCGAGACAATCCCTGTTCAGCTGAGAGAGGAACCAGCCCATGTCTGCCCACCCCGACGCTCCGCAACACTCAGAAAAGCCGAGGCGGAAGACTCGGATTCATCACCTCGATCAATTCAAACGCGACGGCAAGCGCTGGGCAATGCTGACTGCTTATGATTTCACGACAGCTCGTATTTTTGATGACGCCGAAATCCCTGTGCTTCTAGTGGGCGATTCTGCAGCCAACGTCATCTATGGGTATTCATCGACGACGGCGATCACGATGGAAGAACTCATCCCTCTGGCTGGAGCTGTGGTGAGAGGTGCTCCCCACGCACTCGTCGTCGCGGATCTGCCGTTCGGCGCCTACGAGCAATCGGATGAGCATGCCGTCGCTAATGCTGTGCGGATAATTCATGGCTCTGGAGCCGACATGGTGAAAATCGAAGGTGGCGAGCGAATCGCACCACGTATTCGGGCGATTACTCAGGCCGGAATTGCCGCGATGGCGCATATTGGGTTTACGCCTCAGTCGGTGTCATCGCTGGGTGGTTTCCGGGTGCAGGGGCGTGGCAGTGGGGCTGAACAGCTCAGCCGCGACGCGAAGGCTGTGTGTGAGGCCGGCGCGTCCGCCGTCGTGCTTGAAATGGTGCCGGAGGAGATTGCCCGGGAGATCACGGAGGAGCTTCCCATCCCCACTATCGGCATTGGTGCCGGCGCTGGAACGGACGGCCAAGTACTCGTCTGGCAGGATATGGCGGCGATACCGGCGGGGCGTCGCACACCGTCTTTTGTCGAGGAATTCGGGCAGATTGGCCAGGAACTGCGCGACGCTGCCCGGCGGTACCGGGACCGGGTAGCCGAAGGCACTTTCCCCGACGCTGACCACGCATTCTCGGACAACCCGAAGGCTTAAACGGCGGCACGCACCTACACTTGGCGTCATGAGTTATACTGATCAGCTGGAAGTCGAAGTTAAATTTGCCGTGGACGACGCCACCCCGGTGCCTGATTTTCCCGCGGTGGAGGGAGTCGCTGGGGTTGGGGCTGAACAGCGGTTTACGCTCTCGGCGACGTATTACGACACACCTGACCTCCAGTTGACCAGGTATAAAATCACGTTGCGACGTCGCAGCGGGGGCCCCGACGAAGGATGGCATCTCAAACTTCAGGGGATGCGCGGGCGTCGCGAAGTCCATGCCCCATTGGACGCGGGGGACGCAACGGACCCCCACCATGTGCATCCGCCTCGCACGCTACTTGAGGCACTTCATGAGGCACTGCCTGCTGCACCGGTGGACGATAACTCGGCGGACTTTATCGCCATCGCACAAGTTGACAACGAGCGGCACGTGACCGATGTGATGGTGGACTACCCCAGCTCGCACGGAGGTGCTGAATCAGTCGGAAGCGCTACCTCATACAAGGGAGCTGAATTCTGCGACGACCACGTCTCATCGCGCGGGCTCCTCGACGGTGGACAAGCCCAGCACTGGCGGGAATGGGAAATTGAACTCAGCCCCGAGATCCTCGACGATCACCACGATGGCGACGCCCAGCGCGATGCTCGTGGCTTTGCTGATGACTTTTTAGACCGACTCTCTCAGCACGCTCTAGCAGCTGGAGCGAAGAAATCGTCGAGTCCGTCCAAGCTCATCATGGCTATGGGCGATACCATGCCCGACTAGTCGTCGGTTAGTCCTCGTCGTCCCACTCTTCATCGGCTTCGTCGGCCTCTTGATTGCGCTCATGAGCTCGCTCAAGCGCGTGCTCGGCTTCTTCTTTGGAGTCATACGGGCCCATTCGGTTGAGCCAGCTCGACTTCTTCCCCTGCGAAACTTCCTGAGTTTCTGAATTGAAGTACCACTTTTGATCATCGGTGGCCATAACAAGTGCCCTTTCTGAAGTATGTGAAAACCGTCACCGCGTAAAAATCGCAATTTTTTCACAGGCGCATAACAAGTTTATTTCACTCTCGTCTACCTCGCCCGCGGTAGACCAATATCTACCTACCATTGTTCGTAGGCCTCAGTCTTTCAATCAAAAGCCTCTCAGCAGAAAGGATTTCATGTCCGGTTCACCCTCCCCTGCTTCGCTTACCGATGCGCATACTCGGGCATGGGGTGTTGATCCGACATGGATTGTTTCTGCACCCGGAACACTGGCGTGGCTGGGCGAATATGTCGCGCCCATTGGTGGAACCACAATTGCGCAGACGATCGAGCCGTCGGTTCAGGTCGCGATCAGTCTCACAACGACTACACCACAGGGCAACCACGATCAGCTAAACACATCTCAAAACGGTATGTCCTTCGGTATTCATTCGGCCGGTCCTTACCCCATTGCCGACGCTGACGACGTGGTGCGCACCGTGCTGGATACTGTGGCACATCAGCAAAGTGGGCTTCGACGGTCGACTCTCCTCTACGTGACGGTCATGTCCTCTATTCCACCCCGCGAAGGTTTCGGGGAACACGCTGCAGCCACCGCCGCGATAACCATGGCACTAGCGACGGCGCTATCCGGCAAGGATGATCCACCGTGCCCACCCACACTGGCCACGCTCACGGCGAAGGCACTCCGCCAGTCCGCGCACGCCCCCACATCCTGGTGGCGGCCGTCAGTCATTTTCCGCAGTCAGCCCGGGACGCTCACTCATCTCACACAGTTCGACGACGCCGTCACCGCGCTGCCTTTTACTGACGAACGGGAGCCTCTCCATCCAGTGATGCTCTCTGCTACGCCTACCGACGAGGACCTCGACCACATCCAGGCCTGGACCTCGAAAGCCCAGCGTAACGAAGCTTTCTTGTGGCGCGCATGTTCCACCTTCGGCGTCGAAGCGCTACGGGACTTGCCCTCTGCTCCGCAGCGTGTCCTGGAGTGGCTTGATATTTCCCGGCGCGACACGACTGCTGATGAACAGCAGCCGGACTATCCATCCGTGTTGGAGACTCGCCAGTGGCTGCAGTTATGCGGGCGGGATAGTTCACGTGCGCGCCACGCAGCGATGGACGTGAAATCGCGACGCACGACCCGGGTGGCCTCGATGCTCACGACGTCAGGCCACGAACTTATCGAGCTGGGTTCTGCTGCGACACCTACGCAGCAGCGAATACTGAGAGCCATTGCGACGCCTCCTGCCCCTGGCGTTATCGCGGAAATCCCTGCCCAGAGGATTTTTTCCGCACGGCCTATTCCCACCGCGTCCACGTCGGTACTCGCGTTGGTGAAGCCGGAGCAGGGTGGAGCTCAGCCAAAAGTTGGCGACAAGATGCAGAGCGACGGCCCACGGAACTGTGGAATTACAGTCACGGAATTGTCTTTCGCCAAGCCGGCACACATACAGCCCCCATACATGTAGCCAACGATGGTGCACCCCGCGCACGAAGGACGAATGAGCCGACCTATAAGCCGGATTTTGTCTGCCATGCGGGTCTCCCCTGGCATGGGAGGTAATCATCTATCTTGGACTGCCATCGCTGGCAGCCTCACGCGGCTTACCCGCGGACTTGGACGAGCAGCCCTCAAACGCCCGCGCCAGCGCACCAAAGCAGCGGTGCGCCATCATGCCTTGCTCCCGGAAGGGTTTACCTAGCCACCGCAGTCACCTGCAGTGCTGGTGCGCTCTTACCGCACCCTTTCACCCTTACCTGCAGATATTGCGTCTGCAGGCGGTCTACTTTCTGTTGCACGTGCCCTCAGGTCGCCCTGGGTTGCTGTTAGCAACATCCGTGCTCTGTGGAGTCCGGACTTTCCTCGACGACGGTCTGCGCAGCATCAGACAGGGTCTCTACAATCAGAGACTCACTGTGCTGTCGATTCCGCCCCCGCGATTACCCGGCCGGCTCAATCGCGAGGCTTCACTCTACCCCATCAACAAGATGCGCGGTGGAATTGATGGCCTGAACGCAGATCGGGCCGTCGTTATAAAAATCAACAATGCTGATCGACGACGTATCCAGGTGAAGCCGAACAAAGAAGTCAGAGTCGGCACACAAAGCGCGACGTAATACCGACTTTATGGGTGTCACATGGCTAACAAGCAGCAGGTTATCTCCCCAGTGCTGGTCAACGAGTTCCGTCACCGCTTGATGCACCCGCTGATCAACGGCCTGAACACTTTCTCCACCCGGTACGGGCAGGGTCCAATCTGTGAACCACTTTTCTTGCGTTTCGGCATAGTGATCGTGAACGTCCTTGAACGTTCTCCCATCCCATTCGCCAAAATCGAGTTCGATGAGGTTATCGACGACGTCGACGGGCAAGTCCGCAGACTGCTCCGCCCCCAGGCCCAGCTCTTCTGTGAGGTCATCGAGGGTTTGACGACAACGCAACGCAGGCGATGTCACTGCCGCGGTTAGGTCGGCATCTCGTAGCCATCGGCCTGCCCAGCGAGCCTGCCGGTGCCCCTCGTCGGTGAGAGGTATATCGGCGCGGCCAGCATATCTACCCTGCGTGGAGTACGGCGTTTGTCCATGCCGAAGTAACACCAACCGGCACCGCTGCGTCTCGGATGATCCCGGTTGCCAGGCAGCCATCAGGACGCTCCTTCCAGTTCAGGGTTGTACCGAATGAGGTATGTATTGCACTCCGGGCATTGGAGGAGTTCGTCGACAGGGGCCTTGCGAAATGCCGTTAACGTGGCGTTATCCAGTGACATGTGGCACCCCTGGCACACGCGGTCTATCAACTGGGCCGCTCCGACTCCGTGATCCTCACGCTGTATGTCATAAGCCTCGACGATCTCGTCGGGCAACTCGTTTTTAATAACCTGAACTTTTCGATGTTTTTCATCTATCCGCCGGCGCACCGCCATGATCGAGTCATCCAGTGCGCGACGAGCAGCGGCAACGGAATCACCCGAATCAATCGTTTCCGGCGGCTGATCTGGGCCATTAGGTCTTTTAAGGTGCTGGTCGCGCTGAGCTTCGATATCGTCGCGTTGAGATTCTAGTCGTGCTCGAATCCGCTGGGCAGCGTTAATATCATGGTTAAGGTCGCGTCGTCGTTCACGGTCTGAGGTCACGGTAAGCCGTTGGCGATCATCGGCTTCACGGCGACGAAGCTTAGCAATGTCACTATTGAGCTTGAATAATTCAGCATCCATCTCAGCGAGCGTGAGCGATGCTGTGACCGTGCGGGACCTCATCAGGGCTTCTCGCCGCAAAACTTCGTCGAGCCGATGTTTTTCTGGCAGATTGACTGCCTGCGCTTCTAGGACCTCAATGTCGTTGTGGAGCCGGGACATATCGAGAAGCCTCTTTTGATCCCGCACTGAGCATTTCATACTGTCCTCCTCCATCGTGACGGTTGATGTGTTAGGCACGACAGCACTAGCAGTTATATCTCTAAAACTAATTCTATGCCTAAGGGAACCGATCTAGAACGCTGCTCTCTAGTAAAACAGCAAACCGGCCCGCCGTGTGGCACTTAATGCCGCGCATCTCGGCAGGCCGTTGAGCTATTCGGACTCGTCCTACCGCTTCTTGGTGGCGTGGACTGTCCAGGGATCCGTCCTCACCTCAATCACCTCGGCGGGCAGACCCAACTGCTCACGCATCATGGTGGCCACGGATGCACACCACGGAAACTCGCTGGCCCAGTGCGCTGTATCCACCAAAACAGGCTTTCCGCGGCGGAGGTGCTCGTCGGCAGGATGGTGACGGAGGTCCGAAGTCACATACACATCGGTACCCACCGCCCGGGCTTGATCCAAGAAACTGTCGCCCGCTCCCGAGCACAACGCCACTGTCTCAATGCGCGTGTCGGGATCGCCAGCTGCTCTGATTCCTTCCACGGTTTCCGGTAGCGCGTCCGCAACCCTCTGGGCGAATTCCTTCAGCGTCGTTGGGCTAGCGAGTTTCCCGACGCGGCCAATCCCGCCGATCACACCGCCGCTCATGGTAACGCAATCAAAAGCGGGTTCTTCATATGGATGGGCGCGGGCAATAGCGTCGATAATGTCGTCGTCGAGGTTTGGACGAGCAACAAATTCCACTCTTACCTCGGTGGCATACTCGATCTTGCCGACGCTACCTAACGCCGGGTGGGAACCATCCTCCGGCAAAAACTGGCCTGTGCCCTCAGCCTCGAAACTGCAGTGGGAGTACTGGCCGATCTTGCCCGCCCCCACGGCGAATACTGCGTCCTTCACTTCCTCAACATGGTCGACGGGAATCATTACGCCCCACTTATGCAGCGTTGCTTTAATGGGCTTGAGTGGTTTCGTCTCTGTCACGCCTAAAAGGTCTGCCAAAATATCGTTGACACCACCCTGAGCAGCGTCAGCATTGGTGTGGGCGGCAAATAGCGCGCAGTCGTTTTTTATCAACCGGTGGAGTAACCGGCCCTTCGGATCATCCGTCGCTACGGAATGAGTGTCCTTCAACAACAACGGGTGATGGACAATAAGCATGTTCGCGCCCCTGTCGATGGCATGATCAACGACGGCATCCGTGGCCTCTAACGCGACGGCGACCCGAAAAACACTCGCGGACGGATGCCCGCAGATGAGGCCTACGCGATCCCACTCTTCTGCCAGGACAGGGGGGAAGGCGGCCTCCAGGGTTTGACAAATATCAGCGACTGTAGTCATAGCCCTATTGTGGCATGAGGCTAGGACACGGCTTAGCCAAAAACGCTTCGCCGGTGTGCGCAAGCACTAGGCGATTGTGTGCTAAGGCCATCTGGTTATGCCCGATGGCCGCTTTGAATGTTCTGCACAGCGTCAATGAGTTGTTCCACCTCACGCGGGGGCCGCACAGCGAGCCGTAGCGCAGTGCCATCGAGCCCTGGGAACGTGTCCGTACGCCGAACCGCGATGCCTTGTGCAGCGAGCTCCTGGGTTAGACGGCGCGTCGACTCCGGCGATGCTGGACCATAGCGTTTCGGAGGAACGACCAGCATAAATGGCGCTGCGGAGGGGTAAACATTCCAGCCGGCACCGGTCAAGGCCTCCACCATTGCCACCCGGTTGTGCACCATCTCTTCTTTATCGTATCGGGACCACTCGATGCCTCGGGGGCTCACCGCTTGCCGCATCGCTTCCAATGCCAGTGTTCCTACCGCCCAAGGCGGCCGCCCGTAGCTAAGTCTCTCGATCACGTCCGCGTCACCGACGAAATACCCACACCGAAGCCCCGCCACCGAAAACGTCTTCGTCAACGATCTAGCCACCACTATCCCGGTGGGCCGATTCGGCACAAGCGACTCAGGACACTCACCCTCGTTCTCAGACTGGTCCTCAACATGCACACCGTCGGATTTATCAGTAGGCCTCGGGGTGGCCATATCGATGAACGCTTCATCCACCAAAACGATCCGTCCGGGGCTCAGCGCTCGCTCAAGATCCTCTCGGCGGTGAAGAACACCTGTCGGATTCGTCGGATTACCAACCACCACCAGATTCACATCGTCAGGAACCACGCCCGGCCAATCCCCGTCAACAAGAGACCACCGAATAACACGCGCAACTGGAATATTAGCGCTGGTCAACGCAAGATCGGGCTCGGTAAAAGAAGGATGCACAACAGCCGCTCGAACGCCATCCTCCCGTCGGCTAGCAGAACCTCCCGCGACAGTAGCTGGACCCCCACCAAAAATCTGGGGAAGCAAAGAAAAACCCTCAGCCACACCATTAAGAAGCATGATTTCCGACGCATCACACCCATGAAAATCGGCGATAGCCTCGCGCGTTTCCCGCTCTTCCCACGGATACGCGCCGAGATCACCCAAGCGATGCGCCAGCGCCTCCTGCAGCCACGTCGGGGGCGCTGGGTGCCGAACATTCACTGCGAAATCAAGATCCGCTCCCCGCGCGGCTTGATCCCCATGAATCTTCATCACGTCATTCACAGTGACCACAGTACCCACGGGCCACAGTCCACATCTCAATCGCGACTTATCCCAATCGCAGCCCATCCAATCACTGCTGATCCCATGCCGCACTTCAGCGAGTCCCACGCCACCACTACGATAGATAGTCGCGTCGGCAATAGGCTATGCCTGCACCGTGGATATCCCCATTGTTGGCGTCAACACCACCACGAAAGGATCACCTGTGACAGGTACCGAAACCTTAAAAATTGTCGTCGTATGCACGGGTAACATTTGCCGTTCGGCAATGGCTGACGTGATGGCGTGTGATGCCCTTGAGCACGAAGGACTCCTCAGCCAAGTGCGCGTGGATTCGTGCGGCCTTGGCGGCTGGCATGTGGGACAAGGCGCCGACCATCGTGCCGTCGAAACCCTCCGTGAGCACGGGCTCGATGGGACTGAGCATCGCGCAAAACAATATGGTCCACAATTTGCCGACGCGAACCTGTTCATCGTCATGGACGACGGCCACCGACGTGCCCTCCGAAACGATGGTGTCCCGTCGCACAAAATTCGTTTCCTTCGCTCCTTCGATCCCGCTGGTGGACGCCATGAACCACTGCAGGATCCCTACTACGGGACGAAAGAAGATTTCACTGACGTTTATCACTCCATCGAGGCCACGCTGCCGGGGCTATTGTCGTGGGTGACACGTGAATTAGAGGATCGATCGGACCGATAAGAATGGCTCAACGGGGTTGGCGAACATTCCTCAAACCAGGATGGGTAATTACCGCAATCCTGGTGATCGCGTTCGCCTATGTGGCGTTCACCGTTCTAGCGCCGTGGCAACTCGGGAAAAATTCACGGACACAGGCGACCAATCACAGGTTGGAAAAAGCGTTCCATGCGGACCCCGTACCTCTGTCGAAGGTCATCACGAAGACGGCGTCGACACCAACCGGGACCATCGACGAATCCAACGAATGGAAGCGCGTCAAACTCCAAGGTTCTTTTCTTGCCGACGAGGAACTGGTGCTGCGCAACCGGCCGGTCAATTCCGATGCCGCCTACCAGATTCTGACGCCGTTCCGTGCCGACGATGGCACGGTCATCATGGCGAACCGAGGCTATGTAAGGCCTGAGTCCGGAAGCAGGATTCCGTCATTTGCTCCGCCGCCCAACGGAAAAGTGACGATCCAAGGCTATGTTCGGTTAGACGAGCCCGCCCCCGAAGAGCCGAAAACAACTCATGACGATGGCTACACCGAGATCACGAATCTATCGTCGTCCTGGTACAAGAAAGAGATCCCCCAGGAAAATTTTGTTAAGGGGTATATTCAGCTGGAGGACAACCAACCTGGGACGCTTAATGCTATTCCGCTTCCGCAACTGGATTCTGGCCCCTACCTGTCGTACGGCATCCAGTGGATTACGTTCGGGATTTTAGCTCCTCTGGGGCTGGGGTACTTTGCGTGGGCTGAGATTCGCGAACGCCGCAAAGCCCGCGAAGAAGAGCAAGAATACGGTGCACTGGGCGACGAGGACATCACCTCAGATGGCACGCCGGCCGACGAGACAGCTGCCGATGAACGGGATGCCGGAGAGAATGCGGCGATTTCCGGCGAGGATGCTAGCTCGGTTAAGCGCGGGGACTCCGAGGAGCGCCTAGGAGCATCGTCGGCACGCGCGCCCTCAGACCGGCGGAGTCAGGACGAGCGATCGGGCGCCGACGAAGACACCGCTGGGCGCGACTCACAGTCGGAACCGACGTATCAGCAAGATTTGTACGACAACCGCTACGGGGGAACTAAACGCCGTAACGCTTTCGCCCAGCGTTTTGAGAAGGACGAAGAGCGGTTCTAGTTGGAGACTGGTTCTAGTTAACGCCGATCCATGCATCGCTGAAGAACAAGCGCGATCCCCAAGGCCGCGTATTGAACACCGCGTGACAGCGTGACCGCCCGTCTGACGTCGGCAATAGTTGGCGCGGGGCCCTCCCCCATGACTGGGCGCATCTCAACTCCGTAGGAGTACTGCGTGGCACCACCCAATTGCACGCCTAAAGCACCCGCGGCGGTGGATTCCACAACTCCCGCGTTAGGGCTGGGATGGTTTTGTTTCCGCCACGCCTTGATCGATCGTCGCCGGCCAACGGCGGAGTGAATGAGCGCTGTCACCCGCGCGACCGGCCAATTTGCCAGGTCATCCAGCTTGGCAGCGGCCCACCCGAAATTCATGTATCGGTCGCTCTTGTAGCCCACCATCGCGTCGAGGGTGTTAATGCACCGGTGCGCCACGACTCCGGGAGCTCCCGCCAGCGCTCCCCAGATCAGGGTTCCGACGCTGGCATCGGACGTATTTTCGGCCAGGGACTCGACCGCAGCGCGAGCAATGCCATCGGCATCGAGCGAGTTCGGATCGCGCGAACACAGCCACGGAACCCACTGGCGTGGCTCGTCGATAGTAGTCATGCCGGATTGGTACTGCTCTAATGCCGAGGCAACTCGGCCACCTGTCCGGGCCAGGCTTGTCCCGCCGAGGCTAAAGAATGTGACGACGCCAAGCACAACCGCGTGCCGTGTGGTGCGACGAGGGCCGGCGAGCGCTGTGGTGACAAGTACGGGGATACCGACTGACAACGCTTCGAACGCAACACCACGGGACCGCGAATCGGCATAAATCCGCTTTTCCAGTGCTTGGGCTGCGCGCCCAAATAATGCCACGGGGTGATAGGACGCCGGGTCTCCGACGATAGCGTCGGCAAGAAAGCCCCCGACTAGCCCATGTTGTTCCGGAGTGAGGCGGAGGAACCGATGCGCACTACGGCCTAGCATGGCGACGGATAACTATCGTCATTGTTGAGCCGACGAGGGAAAGCACCGCTTGTCCTGGAAGCGGCCTCGCAGACAGCATCGAGATCGTTCCCGTAATCGACTAACACGGGATAGACCAGGTTGCCGTTGGAATCCTTCTTCCGCAACGACGGGCAGGCACCCGGGTAGGTGTAATAAGCATCGGAGTTGCTCGCCAACGCTGACCGCAACTTACCTTTCGTGTCCCCACCCGGTTGATCAATGACAGATTGCACGATCAAGACATAATCACCGTCACAGGTGACATTGCGGATGGATCGGGTGCTTCCGTTAACCGACACCGAGGTGATGGTTCCGTCGCTGTTGTTATTGTTCGGGTGCTTTTTCGCTTCTGATGCAGGAGTACACCGGCCAAACATGCGTTGCGTATCTTCCGGAACACCATCGCGCTGCATTCTTTCATCGCTGTAGCATCGGCCACCTATTGGTGAATAAATATTATCTTCATCGGGGTAATATGCCTCCCATTTGGACCCCGTCCAATGAAGAGGGATCAGCCAATCCGAACCGTGCTGAATTGCTCCCGCCCATGTGCCGTCACACCTTTCAGCATCATCAAGCTCCGCGGGAACGACACCGGTTTCGTGCATGTAACCAATGGTGCACCGCTCGCTCACAGAGGGGCCACTCTTATTGTCGCCATCGTCAGCCTCTTCTGTAGAGCTAGTTTCTTGGCTATCTTCAGCCGGCGAGGTCGTAGCTTCTGACGACACCGCACCACCGTCGGCAGACGTATTGTTGCTAGCACGGTTATTAATGAATTGCACCGCAATAACGACGACCGCGGCGATCACAACCAATGCCAGAATCGTCCACAAAATGGGGATGGCACGTGAGCGTTTTTTCGGCTGGTCGGGAACCTGCTGGGGAACCTGTTGAGGAGCCTGCTGGTTCGGTGCACCACCGTCAGCACCCCATTGATCGTTTCCGCCGTTCCATTGATTGTTTCCACTCATCGTTTCATCCTTGGTGGCCTGTCACAGTGTGACTAGCACGGGGAGCTAAAGTCACCACGATCATTGAGGGTTCGTGGATACCAGTTACTTCTCGACCCAGCTTCTTGGCACATGGCGCTTCTGTCGGAACCGAAATCTTCATAGACGGGATAAATGTCATCGCCATTGAGCTGTCCACGTAATGACGAGCAATGTCCCGGCGTCATAAATTCAGAACCAGGGTTGGCCACGAGTGCTCGTGAAATATTTCCGGCTGTAGCGTCTTTGTTCGTATCGACGATTGAATCCTTGATAACGATATTTCTTCCGTCACATGCCGGCGACGAGGCACGCACAGTCCGGCCAGAAACAGTGACCGACGAAATATAGCCATTGGAATCCGTGTTGCTAGACGACGATGACTCATTGCTCTTCGAGGTGTCATCGGGACCACATTCGGTGAATTTCGATCGTATCTCCGATGGCACATGATCAGCGTCTAGCCGTGAACTGAGATAACAGCCGTACCCACTAATCCCGGAAACTCCGTCTCGTTCATACTTGGACCAGTGACCATTCGACCAGTGATAGTGATTTAACCCGTCACTTCGAGGCGCACCGAACAGCAACCAATCGCCCGAGCAATACACCACTTCATGTTCGCCCGTCATCTCCGAGATATTTTTCCGCAGGTAGGATTCATCGCAACGATCAGTCGAAGCTTTTTTGTCGCCATCAGACGCGGCCGGCGATGAGGGGTTGGCGGTCCCGTGCTGCGGTGACTCTGACTGGCTTTCCAACGTTCCACTGCTGGCCACTGCGACGGATTCGTCTTGTCCGCTATTCTTGTCGGCATTCTTCAACGCAACCCAAATAATTGAAGCCCCAATAACGAGGGCAACAGTTATAACGACTGTTATGCTAATGGGCATAAGGTTCCGTTTTTCGGAGGCTTAGACTCGTTATTTTGAGGGGGATAAAAGGATCCCCATTCGCCATCGGTTCCTGAAGTCGAATTCTCCAAACGTCGACCGGGCTCGTGATTCATGGAGAATACCCCTTTATAAACAGTCAGCGCGTGAGCAATGGACGGCAGTTGGCCACAAGCAGTGTACCCAGATGGCCACAGCGACATAGAGTCCGGTACGTGTATCAGCCATTTCCCCTACCCCAGCCTGAGGGTAAAAGCGGGGTCTATATGACAAAAACCTCTATCCGCTGTGCGAATAGAGGTTGTTCTTTTGTTGTGCGCCCTGACGGGTTCGAACCGCCGACCTGCTGGGTGTAAACCAGCTGCTCTTCCAGCTGAGCTAAAGGCGCTTAATTGTTCATGGCTCAAGGCTGTGCTGCTCTCAGGCCGTAGACAAAGCTAGCATATGCCACGTTGGAAAGAGAAAACCGCTGAAAACCGGGCTTTCCACACCGGCCAAAACAGGAATCGAGCACAGTAAACCGGCACCGGCCCAAACCACCTAAGGCCTGCGCCCGCTATAGCTTTAATACCCGCGTTAAGTCCGGCTTTAGTTCCGACGCGTCCCACGCTGAACTAGGCAGGAACCTTGCCAGTCCCCCAGCCGCAATGCGGAGGTCTGCACCAGCCCGGCCAGCTGAGCGTTTTCAGCGATATCCCCCGGCGGAACGGTGCCTGCTTGCCCTGCCCCTGGGGTCACCAACCAGATTTGGCCGTCTTCAGCTAGTGCACGTGTGGCATCTACGAGTCCATCAACGAGGTCTCCGTCGTCGTCTCGCCACCATAACAAGACGACGTCGACGATTTCGTCGGTGTCGGGGTCATCCAAGAGAGGTTCGCCTATGACATCTTCAAGCGATTCGCTTACTGCGGAATCGCAGTCGTCATCCCACCCGAGTTCCAGGATGATATTTCCTTTTGTCACGCCCATGCGATCAGCAAAGTCTTTGTCGCGCGTGGCCGCCTCGCCCACGGTTTGGTGCCTCCTTGACAATACGGATTGAATTATTAGCGAGGTTACCGTTTTTACGTGAAATTATCTCCTCGACTCTCCCACGACGTCCCCCAGATTCCCCCAGAATGACACCCCTGGCGTCAATAATGCTGTCACCCCCACCCAAATTGATTGGTTTCTGCTGGAAAGAGTGCCGCTGCGTAGAATCGATTCAGATAAAGATATCGGCCATTGTCCAAGAGTTTTGGCCACATTCCACAAGTTCAGGAGTACACGTCGATGACTGATACCTCGCCCGATTCGTCGCGAGACAGCAATTTCGCCCTCATTCGTGATGGCGTCGCGTCCTACCTCAATGACAGCGACCCCGAAGAAACTCGTGAGTGGCTCGAGTCCCTGGACGGGATGTTGGAGAACGCAGATAGCGATCGTGCGCGCTACATCATGTTGCGCATGATTGAGCGTGCAACGGCGAAACGCGTTTCCCTCCCGTCCCTCACATCGACCGACTATGTCAACACTATTCCGACGACGATGGAGCCCGAGTTCCCCGGCGACGAGGACATCGAGAAGCGCTATCGCCGGTGGATTCGGTGGAATGCGGCGATCATGGTTCACCGTGCGCAGCGCCCGGGTATTGGAGTCGGGGGACACATTTCCACCTATGCCGGCGCTGCTCCTCTCTACGAAGTTGGGTTTAACCACTTCTTCAAAGGCAAGGACCATCCGGGTGGCGGGGACCAAGTGTTTTTCCAAGGACATGCCTCACCCGGGATGTATGCCCGCGCATTCCTTGAGGGCCGATTGAGCGAAGAGGACATGGATGGCTTCCGCCAGGAACTTTCCCGCGAACACCGGGGCCTCCCCTCCTATCCTCACCCGCATGGGATGCCGAACTTCTGGGAATTCCCGACGGTGTCGATGGGCCTCGGCCCCATGGAAGCGATCTTCCAGGCGCGGTTCAACCGCTACCTTCTTAACCGTGGCATTAAGGACACCTCCCAGCAGCACGTGTGGGCGTTCCTCGGCGATGGCGAGATGGATGAGCCAGAATCACGTGGCCTCCTGCAGATCGCGTCGCTCAATAACCTGGATAACCTCACCTTCGTCGTGAACTGTAACCTGCAGCGTCTCGACGGCCCTGTCCGCGGCAACACGAAGATCATCCAGGAATTGGAGTCCTTCTTCCGCGGTGCCGGCTGGTCCGTCATCAAGGTCGTGTGGGGGCGTGAGTGGGACAAGCTCTTCGCCGCCGACAAAGAGGGCGCCCTGGTCGACCTCATGAACAACACTCATGACGGCGATTTCCAGACGTTCAAGGCCAACGACGGTGCATACATCCGTGAGCACTTCTTCGACCGCGATCCCCGCACCGCGAAACTCGTCGAAAATATGTCTGATGAGGACATTTGGCATCTTCGCCGTGGTGGCCACGACTACCGTAAGATTTTTGCCGCCTACCAGCGCGCTTTTGCGACGAAGGACCGGCCGACCGTCATTCTGGCCCACACGATTAAGGGCTACGGCTTGGGCCACAACTTCGAGGGCCGCAACGCCACCCACCAGATGAAGAAGCTGACCCTCGACGACCTCAAGCTCTTCCGGACGAAGCAGGACATCCCGATCTCTGATGAGGAATTAGAGAAGGATCCGAAGCTGCCTCCGTACTACAACCCCGGCCCCGACGCTCCCGAGATCAAGTACATGCTGGAGCGCAGGAAAGAGCTGGGCGGGTTCCTGCCGGAGCGTCGCAACACGTTCACGCCTCTCTCGGTTCCTGGCGTGGACAAGCTCAAGCAGATGCGTAAGGATTCCGGCAAGCAGGAAGTGGCTACCACGATGGCCATTGTACGCATCATGAAAGCGCTGATGCGTGACAAGGAAATCAAGCGTCGCGTGGTGCCGATTGTTCCGGATGAGGCTCGTACGTTCGGTTTGGATTCGTGGTTCCCGACAAACAAGATTTACAACCCGCATGGTCAGCGGTATACGGCTGTGGATCATGACCTGATGCTGTCTTACACCGAGGCTACCGACGGGCAGATGATGCATGAGGGCATCGATGAGGCCGGATCGGTGGCGTCGTTCCAGGCGGCCGGTACGTCGTATGCCACCCATGGCGAACCGATGATTCCGCTGTATATCTTCTACTCCATGTTTGGGTTCCAACGCACTGGTGATTCGATCTGGGCAGCCGGGGACCAAATGGCACGTGGATTCCTCATCGGGGCCACAGCCGGACGGACCACCTTGACCGGTGAAGGCCTCCAGCACATGGACGGCAACAGCTTGACGCTGGCGACGACCAACCCAGCCGTTGTCTCCTACGACTGCGCGTTCTCCTACGAGTTGGCGCACATTATTCCTCGCGGAATTGAACGCATGTACGGGGACTGCCCTGGTGAAAACGTCATCTACTACCTCACCTGCTACAACGAGCCGATACACCAGCCCGCTGAGCCGGAGAACCTCGACGTCGAGGGCGTACACAAGGGCATTTACCAGTACCAGGATGGTAAGGATGCAACCATTATGGCGTCGGGCATCGGTATGCAGGCTGCTCTGAAGGCCCGCGATATTCTTGCCGACAAGTTCGGCGTCGATGCGGCTATCTACTCGGTGACGTCGTGGACGGAATTGGCTCGTGATGGTGTCCGCCATGATCGCGAACAGTTGCGTCATCCGTCGAAGGATGTGGGCACGGCCTTCCTGGAGAAGCAGCTGAGCGGCGCCCACGGGCCGTTTGTTACTGCGTCTGATTTTGATACGACGATCGGTGAAACAATCCGCAAGTGGGTGCCCGGTGATTACACCGTGCTCGGCTGCGATGGCTTCGGGTTCTCCGATACTCGTGCCGCTGCCCGCCGGTACTTCAACACCGACGCAGAGTCAATCGTCGTCGCTGTCTTAGCTGGGTTGGCTCGGGAAGGGAAGATCGACGTCTCGGTGGCTGATCAAGCTGCGAAGGACTTCCACATCGACGACCCCACTAAGGCATAACAACCTGGGCCGGCTCTGGGTACGGGGCCGACCCGCGGGGCCGACCCGCGACACACCAATTTGTTGACAGTCCACGGGGCACGGCATCAGGCTTCACGCCTGGTAGCCTGGCCTCGTGGACGTTTTTCATGAGGTCAAAAGCATTGTGGCGAAATATGGACACGTTGACCCGGACGACATCACCCTCGACTCCACCGTGGACAGCCTTGGCCTGGATTCGCTGTCGGTGATCGATATCGGCGTGGGTATTGAGGAGCACTCAGGGCGCCAGGTGGACCAAGAACAGATCGATTCGTTCACGTCGATTAGGGACATGGTCGACTTCATGGAGCAGGATTCCTAACCGCCACGGTGTCACCCGCATCCCCGCGCAGCATCACAGGCTTGTCATGTTTGACGCACGAGCGTTGCGTCGTAATCGTGGTCTAAATCCACGTTCGCGCCGTCGTCGGCGGCGGGCACTAGTTCTGGAGCGTAATCCCAGGCTTCACCTAATGCGCTGCGAATGGCAGCGTCGACCTCCTGACGAGTTGTTGCCTCGGCGAGAATCGCGCGAAGCCGATGCTCCGTCAGGACGACATTTCCTAATTCATCAATATCTGCAACATGCAGCCCTAGGCTTGGCGTAAACCTCCACATGCTTTTTCCGTATTCAATAACGCAAAAGGGCTCTCCGGTACGCAAAAGTTGGCGCACCAATTCGGCCCCACCGTTGTCGACGTAAATCATCACCGTTCTCCTTAGGTTGTCACCAAGAAGCGCGGTGAGCTGGCTTCCCCTCCAGCTCCGACGGCTTGCTCTCTCCCATATTCCGGAACAAATTCCCGACGTCGCAACCTCAAGTAGGGCTTTATCCCCCGTGTGGGTTTGCTGCATAAGCGCAGGTCATAACGCATGTTGCGCGTGTTAACTAGCGTGACTGGTGGTACTAGCCGGCGAATCCCTCGTTAGCGTCCCTCTCCCCCGCTCATGGCCCGCTTGGCGCATGAGTTACGGGCCGTATCCGAGTTCACGGGCCCTTTCATCGTTCCATTCGCTCCACAATGGCTTAGCCCAGTCGCCAAAGTCTCGGTCGGTGAGAACCACAGCATAGTGCTCACCTGGGACGGTCCACAGGAATGTTCCGCTTTGCCCAAAATGACCAACGGTGTGTGGGGACAATACTGTGCCGGTCCAGTGTTCGCGGCCCGACCCTCCCCGTTCGCGCGAGAGTCCTTTCTCCCCCTTCACTTCAGGCCCCAGAGCCCACGGGCACAGCTTGAACATCCCGTAACCAGGGACGACGCCGGCCAGATCCGGGTACCACACTTCATAGTGAGGGTCCGCCACCAGTTGGGGATTCATCATTTCCTGGGCGAACAAATCCATGTCGTGCAGTGTGGATCGCGCACCGTGCCCGGCCGATCCATAGAGTTCGGTCTGCGTCATGCCCAGGGGCTGGCATACCGCTTCTTGTAGATACTCCGGGAATGGGATGTCAGTTTCTTTTTCGATGTAGTCCGCGAGGATCTCGTAGCCCGCTGAGGAATAAATACGCCTAGTTTCCGGAGCCTTTTCAGGTTCGGTCGTGGCGAAACCGACACCGCTAGCGTGGGCGAGCAAATGCGCCACAGTCGCTGGACCTACGGGGGTTGTCAGGTCGCAGACTCCCTCTTCCACGGCGACTAGCACAGCGCGGGAAGTCAGGAGTTTGGTGACGCTAGCGAGCTCAAATACTCGAGTGGGATCCCCCGTCATCTTTCCGTCGACGGAGCTTGCGGCGTTGTTTACGGGCCAATCGTTCATCGTGTTCAACCATAGCGCGCGTGAGCATGAGCCGCCGGAGTTGACCTGCTGTCATAGTGACTGGTGCCCAATCGGGGTTATTGGGCAAGCCCCACCCTTTGAAGTAGGCGACGATGGACAAGATGGAGGCAAACGACGCTGAGACCACCATACCCACGGTTTGAAGTTGAAAGCTATTAAAATGCACCATCATCCCGCTACCGAGCAGTGCCGACGTCGCATAAAGGGTGTTACCGCCGAAAATCGCGGGGACAACGCCGATGGTGATATCGCGGATCATCCCGCCGCCGACCGCGGTGATCATGCCAAGGAGCATCGCGGAGGGCCATAGCAACCCGGCGTTGAGGGCTTTTATTGTTCCGGTTACTGCCCAGACTCCGAGAACGATGCCGTCACCGATTTTGAGAAGCTTGTTCCGCTGTTCCCGCTCTAGCGAGACTGTCATGGCGACGAGTCCGCCCGATAATGCGACGCCGAAGTAGATGGGCTCTTTTAATGCGGCGGGGAGACCGTGTTGAAGGAACGTATCTCGGAGCAAACCGCCGCCGAGGCCAGACAAAATAGCAAGGAGGCCGAACCCGATAGCGTCGAATTTTCGACGACGCGCGATGGCGCCTCCCAGAATGCCGTTGATGAAGACGCCGGTTAAGTCGATAATGCGATAGACGGAGATAATGTCCATGGTTATTCACCAATCTGAACCATGTGAAGCTAAAAATCCCTTGCCTACGAGAATAGACAAGGGATGATGTGGGGCCAGCGGGGCTCGAACCCGCGACCAACGGATTATGAGTCCGTGGCTCTAACCTACTGAGCTATAGCCCCGTGAGGATAATAGCAAACGATCGGGAGAATACCGCTATTGCTTCACCCGGTTTCTACGCAGCGTGAGAGACGCGGTTAACCAGCCAGGTACAGAGGGTAAAAATAAAACCACGGGCCGTTGCACCATAGGCCCGTGGATATGAAAAAGCTCCCCCAACTGGACTCGAACCAGTAACCCTTCGATTAACAGTCGAATGCTCTGCCAATTGAGCTATGGGGGATTCTGCGGACGATGTCCGCAACGAGATAGAACTGTACAGAGAGACCACAGTAGAGGCAAATCAGCAGTCTGAACTGGTCTTATATGGGAAAACCATCCACAACATTGTGCAACAGCGAGTATCTCATCCACCGACACGATGCCCACCATAATGCGGGTACCGTACCCTAACGCCATAGACCAAAGTTAGCGAAAGTGATAAAAATGGAATATGTCTGATCTCAACGTTTCTTTGCGCTCCAACGAAAGTGGCGTTCACCTTATTAAGGTTACGTCGAGACCGCTCACCTTCTGGCAGAAAACCACGCTAGCGGTTACTGATCAGCGCATCGCAATTAACCGGCCACGTTTATTGTTCGGTTTAATCCCCATCGGCAATCAGCTCAATAACATCGACTTACGCTCGGTGTCTCATACAGAGACAAAGAAGACATTTGATCTTACCTATTTAATTACTTCGGCGTTCCTTTTTGTTCTCAGTCTGATTTGGTTCATCAGTTCTTTCCATGCAAAGAAACCGGGAATCGACGAATACTACAGTGATTATCCAGAGGGAAAAATCAGTCCCCTTATCATGACACTCTCCGTGATCTGCATGCTTACATCACTCGCTCTGGTCGCTAATTCGTATCGGTCGCGGCTTGTAGTCATCGATAACTTTGACGGTCAGGATGAAGTCGATGTCTCCGCTCTGGCACATACAGAAGTGACTAACTTCTCCAATGGTTTCAACCAGTACGTCGGTTACACCCCACAAAACCAAGCCCCGCAGTCACAGTTCAGCGCTCCGGGACAAGGAGGGAACCAGCAACAGAACCCAGCTAATTATCAGAATCCTGGAGTTGCTAACGGGTACAACCAGCCACAACAGACACAGGGAAATTACTCCAACAACCCGGAAAATAACCAACCACATTAAGCCTAGAACTTTCGTAGCGTAGGTAAAGATTAAATGCCGCTAGCTTAGCCGGAAAACTCTTGACACAGACTAATGAGATTCTCTAATTGTAAGTGGTAGAAGTCCAAGACCTACGAACACTACGTTATAAGGCCTCTAATGAAGGAAAAGTACTTCAAATGCGGAACAAAATCCTCACCCTCGTTAGCATTTCTCTAGCCAGCGTAATTGCACTCTCTGGATGTTCGTCGAACGACAAACTTTCGGATGGCAAGTGGGTAAGCGAATCTAGTGACGGTAAAGCGGTTCTTAAGGTCACCGGAGATGACTTTTTAATGAAATTCTATAGTGACGGTTATTACGCTCCGAAGTTGGCAGGTAAAATAAATCGGCCGAAGAGGGCACTCGAAATACATGAGGGCAACTGGGGCATATTTGGCAGTAGCTCGACGGACTCCGGCGATAAAGATGATATAACGGAGTACAAGTTTGAAGACGATTCACTCATAATTCGAGATTTTGCAAATAAAGACGAAATGAGTTTCACAAAGGACTAGCATTTAGTCCACTACTTGACTCTTCTCTTCGGCGCAGCTCACAGATGACCAACGCAAAACGACCGACTGTCATGTTGCGCGTACAAGAATCGGCCGAGTCCGGTTCGTTTATAGCCCGGTGATCAAGAACCTACTCCACATATTCGATATGGTTCAGATTCACTCATGTTAAAAGCCCCTACCAGCTTTCAGCTGATAGGGGGCTAGCCTAACTCATCGGATTTTGTTTCCACCTAGTAGAGAGGCGTCCTAGTCGTCGGATGAATCCTTCTTTTCAGATTCGTCCGTGTACACCGAACCACGATTCGACCCGCCATCTCCAGGTCGTTCATTGGTGTGAGTGGACTCAGACTCATCTGAAGCTGAGTGGCTAGAACTCGTGCTCGAGCTACCTTGTTGTGAAGACTGCCCCCATTGGTTGGGGTTACTGAATTGACCAGATCCCCACTGCTGGCTTCCACTCTGTTCACCTTGGTTTCCGCCGAAAGACTGTCCACCATTGAACGGCTGGGAACCACTATTCGAGTTCTGTGCACTCTGGTTGCTTGTCGAGAAACCTTGTTGCGAACCACCGAAGCCCTGTTGCTGGCCACCGAAACCCTGCGAGGAATTAGAACCCTGCTGCTGGTTCGCGAACTGCTGAGGCTGGCCACCGAAACCTTGCTGCGGACCGCCAAAGCCTTGCTGCTGGCCACCGCCAAAACCGTTGTGTTGGTTCATCGGATCTGAGTAGCCCTGCATCTGCCACGACGTTCCTGCGTCAGTGGAAGAGTAAATGTACTCATTGGCTTTATTCTTGAACTCTTCGAGTGATCCGCTGTCCAACGGGGAAACGGTGACATCAGATGCTCCACCGCCATTATTCGTAAAAATAATCCCCGAACGCACGGCGTTGGCTGCTAGCGCACCAAAAATAACTGCGGAGAGTAGACCGCCTATAATCCCACCGCCACTGCCATTGCCGATCGAATTAAAGAAAAGGACGATGCTGATCAACGAGATGATCCCAAAGATGAGAAGCGGCGGAACTTTAACCTGTCTCGAGGTGGTCACACCTGCAATTGATCCCATGGGAATGGATCGCTCTTCATACCCAATGGGGATGGCTCCCAACAAAGTATTTAGATATTTGATTGCGATACGGCGATTTGTCACCACCATGGTTGTTGGCAACCAAAACAGGAGCAGATTGGATCGGAATCAACGGGAAAACACACCCTGCTCACCCGGAGTGAGCGTTATATCACTGTCAGCCATGTGGCTAGGTATACCAGACATCAAGTCAGGAGCACAATTATAAAAAGATAGTTTCAGGGTTCGTTATGAAAATGTAACGAGTATTACCCTAAATAGGAGGTTCCTATTCGATAATAATTGTTAAATCCTGACATCCCGTCGGTCGATGTATTATCCTTTCCGCTCTTTCTGGCTCCGAATTTCATAACGGTCTTTGTCTCGAATAAAGATCAGCGCGACAAGAGCGCCAACAGCAGCCAGCACCGCAGCGATAATCAGCACGTTATGTAACCCGTTGATGTACGACTCTAAAGCCTTGTCAGCAAACATCGGGGCGTGCTGGCGAATGAGCGGGAACTGCCCACTCGACGCTAAATCGACAATCTTCTGCGGAGCATCCATCGTGATAGTCGATTTATCCGGCGACAATACCGCTCCCGGTGGCAGCTGAGGCGCAGGCGCCGGAACTCCCGGCGGCAACTGCTGCGCACCCGCCTGCGTATTCATAACCGATGCCGTCGGGAAGGACACTGCTTTCAACCCCGATGACGTTGCCGCTGTCAGAATCGCACCATAAATGGCCACACCGAAACTCGTCCCCAAGGGGAAAGCTGTGTTGGCAATACCAGTCGCGGTACCCGTTTTACGCGGAGCAACAACAGAGACAGCAACGTCCATCAAGTGCGGGAGCATGAGCCCTGTACCGATGCCGACCACGATGTACATCGGAATGATGTCCACCCAGCCAGAGTTGGAGTTCAGCTTCAGGCCGAGAAGCAAACCAGCGGCAATAATGATCATTCCCAGGGCCTGAATAGCGGAGACTTTGATCTTCTTACCCAGCTGAATCGCCACAGGTGAGAACAGAATAATCGGGATAGCGAGCGCCGTCGTCACGTACCCAACTTCCAGAGAGCTTAACCCCACTGCCCCGGATAGCCAGAGAACGATGTACGGCATCATCCCGAAACTGAACAGCCGGGCGGCAAACGCAACGATGGTCACCGCGGAGAAGGACGGGATGGCGAACATGCGGACGTCGATCATGGCCTTGTCTCCCTTGGCCAATTGCATCCACACCATCAGGACCAAACCAGCCAAGCTGACGCCGAAACCGATGAAGACTTTGCCGTCAGTCCAGCCGTCATCCGGGCCGGTAAGGAGAGCATAGTTCAAGGCAAAAAGGAACACCGACGCCACAATGAGTGTAAGCCACGAGATCGGCGGCACCGTCTCTTCAACCTGCTGTTCTTCAAGCTTTTCCACTTCGTCGACGTGCCCTTCAGCGAGCAGGCGTGCTTTCCTGTCTTCCAAAGCCTGCCGACGCCACTGCTGCGCGTCTTTCGGCACACCGATCAACGTTCCCACAATGATCAGTAACCCGATCGGAATGTTGATCGCGAAGATCCAGCGCCAATCGAAGAATTCAACAATGGCACCACCAACGAGCGGACCCAACGCCACCGCCGCAGCACCGGCCGCCATGAAAACAGCCACTGCGCTCGTCCGCTGTTTTTCCTCGCCAGGGCCGAAAACGTCGGAAAGAAGGGGTAAACTGGATCCGAAGACCATGGCACCCCCGGCGCCCTGGATAGCTCGGGCCACAATCATCCAGTTTTCAGCATCCGCCGTCATACACCCGACCGACGCCGCGACAAACACCAACTGCCCGACTATGAAGATGCCACGGCGTCCCACCAGGTCGGATAGGCTGCCGACGCCCAACAATAGTGCCGCGAACGCAAGGGTATACGCGTTGACGATCCACTGTGAGCCCGACAACGACAACTTGAGGCTCTCGCCGATGTCCGGCAATGCCACCAGGACGATCGTCATGTCAAGGGTCATCATGAGCGAGGCAACAGACCCCGCTACAGTGGACCAAAACTTCGCATGAGGATAACGACGGCCGGTCGGTTTCTTCCCCGACTTAGCCGGCTTTGTCTTCGCTGCGGAGGATTTAGCCTTCTTTGTGGAGGGCTTCGTCTTTGTTGCAACAGGCTTGGTCTTCACTGCAGAGAGCTGTGGCGCTGCTGCATCAGCGGCAGGCACGTCATCACTGTCGACGTCTCCGTCTCCACCCATGAGGTCGGCGGGACGGGCATCCGTGTCCCCAACTTCAGAACGATCGAACGTATCTTCCGCGGAATGGGTATAAAGGCCCGGGTCATGTGGAGTGTGATCATCTCGGCCCGGCGCGTCGTCTGCTGCGTCGTCAGTGCCGAGGACCTCGCCCTCCAGGATCTCGCCGTCATAGCCCGACGCATCCGTCGGCGATGAGGGAAACCCTGGATAGCCCGCGGCCGAGGGCTCCGACTCATCCTGCCGTTGACGCTGTCCGCCACCGGTGAGCGGGTACCCCATAAAAGAAACCTCGTCTTCGGTGCGGAGAACATCGACTTCACGGCGCCGGTGGCGACCACCCGACGAGGTCAGTTCCTTCAAACTTGGATCAAACGTAAGAAACGGAAACGCCGGCGCATTCCTCTCTTCCGACGCCGACACGTCATCCGCGCCTGACGGATCACCCTTCCACGGGTCATACGCGCTGTCCGCACTACCAGCTCGGCCAACGAATTGGCTGTCCGACGCAGACGATGGCTCCTTAGAGTCCACGAGGTCCTCCCAGTGGGTAAAGCCGTCCCGGCCCTACGCAAGCACAGTGCGATCACAGCACGCTGCTACCCCGCCACCTATATGGCCACGAGGCAGGCGTCGCCACTAAAAGAAGAGCAACCACCGTGGGTGCGCACCTTCGCTCGCGGCGATACGAAAAACGTAGAACAGAAACGCATTTAAGTTCGCTATCAACACTAGCTGTTCCTTGTCTGCCACGAATAACCGGACAACGTGTTAAACGAACATCGGGCCGATCGGGACGCAGACGTTGGCCCGACGTTGGCCCGACATTGGCGCACCTGAGGCCTACTCGGAGCCCGAAATCCCACGACTTCCCGTGGCCGGGCGTCGGCGAGCGTGGTTACACTAGCCCTATGACTGATTCCTCCGCGACAACTAACCAACAATCAATTCCCATCCTGTCCACAGACCGATACACCGCCCCTGCACTGGGCTTTGGCACGTACCGACTCTGGGGACAAAGCGGTGCGGAGTCCGTTGAAACCGCGCTCACAATGGGCTACCGGCTCATCGACTCCGCCTACAATTACGAAAATGAAGGCACCGTCGGGGCGGGTATTCGCGCGGCCATTGATAAAGGAATTGTTTCGCGCGACGACGTCACCGTCACCAGCAAACTCCCCGGCCGATACCAGGAACATGACCAAGCACTGAGCGCCATCGAGGAGTCCCTGTACCGCACCGGGCTGGACTACATCGACCTGTACCTCATCCACTGGCCCAACCCGAAGCAGGGCAAATACGTTGAGGCCTGGAAAGCATTAATGGAAGCCCGGGACCGTGGGCTTATCCGCAACATCGGTGTCTGCAACTTCACGCCGGAGCACCTGGACACGCTCGAACGGGAAACCGGCGAGCTCCCCGTTATTAACCAGGTCGAGCTGCACCCGTACTTCAACCAGGCTGAAACCCGCGCCTATGACAAGGAGCACGGAATCATTACAGAGGCGTGGAGCCCTCTTGCCCGAGGCGCCGTCTTCGAGGAAGACACCATCGTTTCCATTGCGAAGAACCACGACGCCTCCGTCGGCCAGATTGTTCTTGCATGGCACCGGGCCATCGGGAGCCTCGCCATTCCGAAATCCGCGTCGGAAAAGCGTCAAAAGGAAAATCTTGATTCCTTACATGTCACGCTGACGAGCGACGAAGTCGAGGCGATCAATGCCCTCACCAAGCCCGACGGCCGTGAGAAGGACCAGGACCCCGACGAGTACGAAGAGTTCTAACTCCAACCGACGCCATCACACGAAAGAAAACATATGCGTTTGACTACGTTCATCGCCGGTGCCACAGCGGGCTACGTCATGGGCACGAAAGCAGGTCGGAAGCGTTACGACCAGATCCGACGAGGCTATGAGGCAGCGATTAACTCCCCCGTCGCCAAATCTGCTCTCCACGCGGGGAGGAAGGCATTAGCCAACGCTCTGGACCCGGAACCGCGGATGCGTGAGCTCCGGGCGCGGAATATCCGGACCCGGCACGACAACGACACCACCATTTACGTTCCCGACGAGGACTAACGGGACGACGGCGGACGCCGTGCGGGTGGCGCGGATGGGCGAAGGCGGCGCCGGTGGCACGGGTGGGAACAGGTGCAGCCAGCCGGCCTTATAGAGGCCGCTGTGTCGCCTGCTTAATCAAACCGGTCCTGTATTGCTCGAGCGCCACCAAGTCGCCAAACAGGTTGTTGTACTCGTCGTCGCTCGGCCGCAGGCGTTCCAGCGTCGACTTGAGCTCGGCAATCTGGTTGCCCACCCACACTGCTTGAAGGCGCACCATCGTGCTCCGCACGAACCACTCCATGTTTTCACCCTCATAGTGAATCGGCTCCACCATGAGCTCGGTCACCATCGACTCCCCCATCGGCTGCGGAAGATTCTCAATAACCTTCATCACCCACGAGTTCCCGCCCGACTCCACATCCGCGGCCGCAGCGCACCCCCCGGCGCGACGAATCCCCTCGGATATTTCTCGGTAGGTGGGGTGCCGAAAGCTCTCGGCGGGCAGAACATCGAACAATTCAGCGGCGGCAGCTGGTTCTTGTAAGGCGATCTTGAGAGCCTCGCGTTCGCCTGCGAGTTCACCATTACGCGGGTTTGGCCTGGTGAAACGCGGCTGGTTGGAACTCTGTGGGTCATTCGCGGCTGGGGATTTCGCGCTCCACGTATTCCGCTGCTGGCGTGCTCGTCCACGCTTCAGCCCGGACGATTGTGGCTTGCGGGCGGCCCGTCGTACAGCGGCTTCGACGTCGCTCACATCGTCCCAGCCGAGCCACCCGGACAGCTTCCTGGCGTACGCTTTCTGCAATGTGGTGTCTTTGACGCTTGCGACCGCGGGGGCAACGGCCTCCATGGCCTGCAACCGCCCCTCCGGTGTGTGAAGGTCAAACGAGGCGAGCGTCGTTCGTACGACAAACTCCACCATTGGAATACGGGACATCACCAAATCACGCACTGCGGCGTCACCGCCGGACAAGCGCAAGTCGCACGGATCCTGACCATTCGGTGCGACGGAGACGAAACTCTTGCCCAGGAACTCCTGGTTTCCCTCGAAGGCGCGCATGGCTGCTTTCTGACCGGCTTCATCGCCGTCGAAGGTATAAATCATCTCCCCGCGGAAATGAGAGTCATCCAGCATGAGGCGCCGCACCATCTGCAAGTGGTCCGCCCCGAACGCTGTTCCACACGCGGCAACCGCCGTCGTCACCCCTACGGCGTGCATGGCCATGACATCTGTGTAGCCCTCAACAATGACTGCCTGGTGGCGTTCGGCAATGTTCTTCTTCGCCTGGTCAATTCCAAACAGCACCTTCGACTTCTTGTACAACAAGGTCTCCGGGGTGTTCATGTATTTACCCAGCTTGTCGTCATCGAAGAGTTTGCGGGCACCGAAGCCAATGACATCGTTCGCGGTGTTGCGGATCGGCCAGGTCAGGCGTCGATGAAACCGATCAATCGGCCCCCTTCGGCCCTGGGAGGTCACCCCGGCGGCCTCCAGCTCTTTGACGTCGAACCCCTTGCGGAGCAGGAATTTTGTCAACGTATCCCATCCGCCCGGCGCGTAGCCGCACCCGAACTGCTCCGTGTGGTCCTGAGAAAAACCGCGGTCGAGCAAGAACTGCCGTGCCGGCGCGGCCTCATCGGTATCCAGGTGTTCGCGGTAAAACTCCTGGGTGGCTTTATTTATCGCGACGAGCCGCTGGCGAGTTCCCGGCTCTTCCCGACGTCCGGGCCCGCCACCTTGATAGTTAATGGTGTAGCCAATCCGCTCCGCACACTGTTCGACGGCCTCGGGGAACGACACCTGCTCCATTTCCATGAGGAAGCTGAAAACGTCGCCGCCCTTCCCCGTCGAAAAGCAGTGGTAGTACCCCTTGTTGGGGCGGACATGGAAACTCGGGGTCTTCTCGTCCTTAAAGGGCGATAGCCCCTTGAGCGAATCCGAACCGGCGGGTTTTAGCTGCACATATTCGCCCACGACCTCCTCGATCGGCGTGCGCTCACGGATCGCATCGATGTCACTCTCCGGGATTCGTCCTCTGGCCATGGCAACTATGCTACGTCGTCATGTCAAGCCCTAGGAGTGCCGTGACATTCGCCAGGGTATGACACAATATCGACCATGCCGGGTGCACCTCAGAAGAACACACAGGACGGATCACGGAACGCTCGACGGGGGCGTCACGTGTTGTCCCTTCGTACGTTGACGTCGATTCTTGGTGCTGTGGTGGCGGGTGCGGTTGGCCTGTGGGGATGGGATTCCGTCAACAACCCGAGCCACAACGGATCGGAGGGTGGCGGGTCATCGACTGAGTCATCGAGCGGGTCGTCGGGAGGGTCGCATAAGGGGGCATCAGGCTCCATCCCAGCGTGCAACGCGAACCAGCTGCCTGATCAAGCACGCGTGGTCGTCGACGATATCAAGTCCGGTGGGCCATTTGATTACCCGCAGAAGGACGGTTCCCACTTCGGGAATTATGAGAACGCACTCCCCCACAAGAAGAACAACTATTACCGCGAATATACCGTCGACGAGGATAAAACGGATCACAGCCGCGGGCCTGCCAGGATCATTACGGGTGGTTCGACCGCCACGCACCCCGAAGTCTGGTACTACACCAGCGACCACTACTCATCATTCTGTGAGATGCAGGAAAACTAACTCGCCCCTGCTAGTTCCCCACTAACTCCACCCGGCTGACCAATCCCGAGCCGACCTATCCAACCGCTCGAGCCGCGACTCCGTCATCGAAGCCAACTGGTCAATGACGACGCGCAGCCGCTCGTCGTCCGTCGAGGCCTCATTCCACCAGCCTTGGTACAGAGGATCCAAGCTCGTCGGCGCACCGGCATACAGATAATCCTTCACGCGGAAGAGCCGATCACGTTGACGCTCCTGGTTCTTCTGGTGCAGCGACTGATCCATGACGTAGAGCACGGCCACCGACTTCAGCAGCGTGATTTCGGCCACAATATCGGGTGGCACAACGAGGTCGTTAGAAAACCTCCCCGCGGCCATCTCCTCCGTCCACGCCGACTCGTCCCCATTCGTCATCGCACGGCGAGTCGCAGCGACCGTCGCCGAAATATAGCGACCCACCAACTGCGATGTCATAGCCTTCAAAGACACCGACGCACCCAATGTCCCGTCATAATCAGCAGCCTCGGCAATGACCGGCAGCTGACGCAACCGGTCGGAAGCGTCGACGAGTGCATCGGGATCGCCGCCAAAGACGCCCGCGCCCTCTTCCGCTAACTGGGCAATCTCGACCAGGTCCCACAACACGTTGAGGCTGACGCGACCGGACAACACGGCGTCCTCCACGTCGTGCACCGAGTAGGCGATGTCGTCGCTGACATCCATGATCTGGGCTTCCAGGCACTTCCTGCCCTCGGGAGCACCGCGACGAATCCACTCCAACAGCGGAGCATCCTCGTCATAGGCCGAATACTTCTTCCGCTCCACACCCTGCGGGCTCGATGCCGTCCACGGGTACTTACACGTCGCGTCCAACGAAGCACGCGTCAAATTCAACCCCACACTCACCGGGTGGCCGTCGCGAACATCGCACACCTTCGCCTCAAGACGGCTCAAGATACGCAATGTCTGAGCATTCCCCTCAAAACCACCACAATCCTGGGCGAGCTCGTCCAAAGCCCGCTCCCCGTTGTGGCCATAGGGCGGATGGCCAATGTCATGGCTAAGCCCCGCCAACTCAGCCAAATCAGTGTCCACCCCGACCCCCGCAGCAATGCCCCGGCTGATCTGAGCTACCTCAAGGCTATGAGTCAACCGAGTCCGTGGCGTATCCCCCGTCTGCGGAGTGACCACCTGCGTCTTATCCGCTAACCGACGCAATGCGGCAGAATGCAGCACCCGGGCGCGATCTCGATCAAAATCATCCCGCATCTCCGGCGTCGCCCCCGCCAACTGAGCGCCCTTCGGTCCCTCCACCACACGGCGCTCATGATCCCGCTCTGAATACGGGTACACCTTCCGCAATTTCATACCGCTATTGTCGCACTACACGCCACAAATCATTAGAGGCGCGCCTAGTTCAACAAATCCTCTACATCCTGCTCCGACATAACATTGGAGCGGTGCGTCGCCTGATAAAAAATCAAACCGCCGGTCTCATGCAGAATCCCCGAGAACTGCGCATCACGCGACCACACCGACGGCCCGTGGCGCGTCGATACGGAATGCGTCGTAAACCCTTGATCCCGAACCATCGTCCGAGCACGCAACGCATGCCACGGGTCGGTCACCACCACCGCCGAGGACCAATGACGGTTCTCATTGTGCGGGTACTCCGCAAGAGCCCGCGCAGAGGTCAGGGTATCCGAGCCATCGCTAATCGGAACAATTGCCGACGACGGCACGCCCAGCTTCTCCAAGTACATCTTGCCGGCCTCAGCCTCCGTGTACTGGTCACCCTCCTGCTTGCCACCCAATGTCGCGATAACGGGAGCAGTGCCCTCCTGGTACATCGTGGCGGCCTTGTCTAGGCGCGCGGCAAACCATTCACTCGGTGTCCCGTTATACTGCGCAGCCCCCATCACCACGATCACATCAGAGGGGGTGTCGTCATCATGGCGGGCAAACTGCCAAACCCGCAACGCCGTACCGCAAACCAACACAGCGGTGATCAACACGGCACCAACCACCACACGCCAGAGAGTCCGGCCCAACCAACGCCCCACACGTCCTCCATCCACGACCGCCAGGTACAGCCCGCTAACCTACACCCAAACACATGCGTGTAGGCAAACACTCCACAGTTTTCTCTATTCTTTAGATCATGGCAGTCATCCGGAACGACCACTACACCACTGAGCACACCACCCACGTCGCCCATTCTGCGAACACCGCCCACAGACGCGGTGTGCGGCTCACGGCAACCGCAGCTGCCCTCTCACTCACGGGCGGGGTGCTCCTGGGCAGCACAATCATTCCCGAAGCCGCAGCTCAGGTGGCACAAACCACGCAGACCAACGTCGTCGCTCAAAGTGACTCCACAGGATCAAGTACCGACACTAGCGGTTCCAGTGTGGCCACCCGCGAACGCATCAATGACAGCGTTGGGGCCCTCACCGACAGTCAGAAGAAAGACCTGACGGAGAAAATCAAGAAGCTACAGGTCGACGATGACATCGCCATGACTGTCTACATCGCCAACAGCTTCGGCAGCATGTCGGGGAAAGAATGGGCGTACGAACGGTTCCAGGAGAACCCGCAGTCCAATGTGCTTATTGTGGCTTTCGACGTCACTAAGCGCACGCAGGGGGTGTACGGCGGGCGGAACGTCGGCAATGCCGTAACAAAGAAGACGTACGAGGCCGCCAAGGAACCACTCGCGGAAGATAACCCCGACTGGAATACAGTTATCACCGACAAGATCGACGCCGCGAAGGATGCGAATGATAATTCGGCGGCACTGTTCTGGCTGGGTGGTGGGGCTATCGCCATCATTGCGGCAGGGGGCGGCGTATGGTACATGAACCGGCGACGCACGAAGAAGCAGCAGGAAACGATGGTCAAGGATGCCCAGACCATCAATCCGGATGACACGACGTCGCTCAACGAATTGCCGTATTCCGTGCTGGAGGAACGCGCGCAGGAGGAACTCACAAGTACAGATGCGTCGATTCGGACAGCCGATGACGAACTCCGGCTGGCCATTGCGGAATTCGGAGAAGACCGGGCACGGCCCTTCATCCGAGCCATGGATCACTCGAAGCGGACCCTGGAGAGGGCGTTCCAGCTCCGCAGCGAAATTGATTCGGGGACAGTGCGTTCTGACGAAGAGCGCAAGGCCATGCTTGTGGATATCGTGAGCTCATGTGGGCAAGCCGACCGCGGCCTGGATAAACAATCCGACGAGTTCTCGCGCCTTCGCGGGTTGCTCATCGATTCGGACCGACGGCTCGACGAGCTCACCCAACGCATTGTGTCGCTTCGCGCACGGCTGCCTCAGGCGTCGTCAACGCTGAGCGAGCTGCGCACGAAGTATGCGTCCGATGCCCTCGCCTCCATCGCGGACAATGTCGATATCGCCACCGAGCACCTGGATAACGCCGAGCGGGCCATCGATAAAGGCCGTGCTCTCACCCACCAACCTGCAGGTGAGCAGGGCGGGCTCGTGGAATACATCCGCACGGCGGAAATGACCACCGGCCAAGCCGACGACCTGCTCACAGATATCGAGCAGGCCGACGAGCGGATTGCCGAAGCTCGGGGCAATATTCGCTCCCTTATTGACGAGATCACTGAGGAGCTGACCGAGGCTGGGAAACTTCGTGCGCGGGCGAGTGCTCAGGGTTCGCAGTTCGACTTCGACAAGATGGACGCGATCGCGACTGAAGCGTGGGATGCGGTAGAGGATGCGCGCACTATCGATGCGCCGACGGAGACATCGGCGGCTGTCCTCACTACGGGTGGCGACCAGAACGAAGGTGGATCAAACAACGCAAAGGGCGGAGAGTTGGCACGAACCGGTGCTGATCCTCTGGCGATATATAAGCGGTTGTTGGAGGCGGATGAAAAGCTCGATGCACTGCTTGAACAAGCGCGTGACTCGGATCGCGACCGTAACCGTGCGCTTCGTGTTTTCGATCGGACGCGCGATGATGCCGCCGCGCAGATTGAGGCAGCGGATAGTTTGATCTCGACCCGTGGGCAGGCTGTGGGCTCGCAGGCGCGAACTCTGCTCTCTGACGCTCAACGGCAGTTGAGCCAGGCCCAATCGCTGCGGACCACTGACACACGACGTGCAATCTCGGAGGCACGCCACGCTGGCGAATTAGGCAGGCGGGCCGAACAAGCAGCACGCAACGATATCGATGACTTCACCCGACGCAATCAGAGTTACTTCGGCGGTGGCGGCAACGGCGGCGCCTTCATCGCCGGAATGTTGATCTCGTCACTCTTCCACGGCGGTGGCCACTACGGAGGGTATGGAAACTACGGCGGCGGGTTCGGTGATGGATTCGGCGACGACTTTGGTGGTTTCGGCGGATTTGGTGACGGTGATTTCAGCGACGGCGGCAGCGGATTCGACGGAGCGTTCTGACCCGCCCCGACGATCTTCTGTGGTCGCAGCCGCCGGGTGGCCGCCTTCGATTCTCGGCCACTACCCGGCCGTTATGAGGCCGTATGTTCCTACAGCAAGAAAACCAACAACATAAACGGCAGGAGCACGATCAATAGCACCGTCCACATCCAGGTGCTCGTGACTAACTGTGACTCCAACTGCATCCGGGCAACCCACGCCAGGAACACTTGCTGCTCGGTGGTCATCGCCGACTCCTGGCCGGACTCTAGCTCAACAACCACGTGCCGGACACCACGATTACCGCCGGTGAACTGCCCTAATTTCGTCTCATCGGGCGTTTCGAACACGAAGTCCAATTTGCCACAGTTGACGATATTGACCGCGGGCACGCCCTCCGACGTGCCACGAGGTTCAGACGCGACAGCGCTGCCCGAAGCGGGATCGGCAGATGACGTCTCGGCGCTGCCCATGTCGAGGGCCACGCACTTCGCACGTCCGGTCTGTCCTTCTTTCCCCTCGCGCGGGGATTGCGGATCAGCGTGGAAATTCTGCCCATCGGGCCCCGACGCGGACAGTCTCCCCTTCGTGTGTGGGACGAATGTCCACTCGGGCCATGACTCCGGATCCGCACTCGGTTCCGAGGACGGCTGGCTGCCTCCTCCCGTCGCAGCGCCAGATGGCTTCACCCGCGCCGATGTCAGCTCCCTAGACTGGGAAAACCGCGCGATTAATTCGTCGTCACGGAAAAGATCAAGGTGGGCAACGCCACCGTCTTCTTTACGAGGACCCCACGATAGTCTCATTTAGCACCCTGCCAACCGCTCAGCCAGGTAACCCTGCAACTTGTCAATGCTGACGCGCTCCTGCTCCATCGTGTCGCGCTCGCGGACAGTCACCGCGTGATCATCCAGCGTGTCGAAATCGACGGTCACACAGAACGGCGTACCGATCTCATCTTGGCGGCGGTAGCGCCGGCCAATCGCACCCGAAATGTCATAGTCGACGTTCCACAAACCGCGCAGGTCCTGCGCCACTTTCTCCGCCGTCGGCGTCAACGTGTCCTTCTTCGACAGCGGCAGAACCGCCACCTTCACCGGAGCCAGGCGACGATCCAGACGCAGCACCGTGCGCTTATCCACGCCACCCTTGGCGTTGGGAGCTTCATCCTCGTGGTAAGCGTCGATAAGGAAAGCCATCAACGAGCGCGTCAGACCAAACGACGGCTCGATGACGTAGGGGACATAGCGCTCGCCGGTGGGCTGATCAAAGAAGCTGAGGTCCTCGCCCGAGCCCTTAATGTGGCTCTGCAGGTCAAAGTCGGTGCGGTTCGCAATGCCCATGAGCTCGCCCCAGCCTGAGCCAGCGAAACCGAACTGGTACTCCAGGTCGATCGTCCGATCAGAGTAGTGAGCGCGCTCATCCTCTGGAACATCGAACTTCCGCAAATGATCGGGATCAATGCCCAGGTCAACAAACCAGTTCCAGCAATCCTCAACCCAGCGGTCAAAGTGCTGTGAGGCATCAGCAGGCGGAACGAAGTACTCGATCTCCATCTGCTCAAACTCACGGGTCCGGAAAATGAAGTTCCCCGGCGTGATCTCATTGCGGAAGGCCTTGCCCAGCTGGCCAATACCGAACGGCGGCTTCTTGCGGGACGTCGTCTGAACATTCTTGAAGTTCACGAAAATGCCCTGGGCCGTCTCCGGGCGAAGGTAATGCAGCCCCTCTTCATTGTCGACGGGACCAAGGTAGGTCTTCATCAAACCGGAGAACATCTGCGGCTCCGTCCACTCCCCCGGCTGTCCGGTCTCTGGATCGGGAACATCCGCAAGACCGTTAGCCGGCGGGTGGCCATGCTTGGCCTCATAGGCCTCGATAAGGTGGTCAGCCCGGTACCGCTTGTGCGTGTGCAAAGACTCCACGAGCGGATCGGTGAAGGTCTTCACGTGGCCCGAAGACACCCAGACTTCACGCGGAAGAATAATGGACGAATCCAGGCCCACCATGTCACCGCGGGACTGAACGAATGTCCGCCACCACTGTTTCTTGATGTTTTCCTTCAGTTCAACGCCGAGCGGACCGTAATCCCACGCCGACCGAGTTCCCCCGTAGATTTCACCACTCGGATACACCAAGCCCCTGCGTTTACACAGGTTCACCACAGTGTCAATTACCGATGCAGCCACGCAAATCTCCTTGTACTTCACACGACGCGGTACGCCGAACGACGCGTTCTTCACTTCCGGTACATTCTGCGTCATGCGCCCGGCGATAAGCCGTCGACGCACCACACATAATCGCGTCCACCAGCCTAGCCCACAGGCACGACACGTCCACACACGGACACAGAAGAACCCGCTTGTCATAGGCTCCTAATAGAATTGCCTTCATGGCTTCATTACTTAACGTTGTACCCAGCGCGATAAAAGACCGTTTCTCATCAAAAAAGCACTCTGACAAGAAGTTCGACGACGAGCTCGATGGCAGCGATAACGTCGAGAATGACAACCTCGAGACTAAAGAAAAGCCGTCGCGGATCCTTTCGGCTGTCGAACGCGCCGCAGAAATACAGGTGAGACCCATTGCGCGTTATGTCGACATGGTGAAATCCAAGCACGAAGGCGATAGCCCCGCCCAGGTCCAAGAAGTCATTAATAGGCACTTCCGACGTCTCGCAACGACGACAGGGGTGGGCGCCGGAGCGTCGGCTGCCGTTCCTGGAGTTGGCACACTCGCATCCCTAGGTGTTTCGACGGGCGACGCGTTCTTATTCCTGGAGCTTACGACGTGGTACACCCTGTCCTCGGCGTACCTTCGCGGAATTGACATTTCGCGTCACAAGGACCGCACCGCGCTCGTTTTGCTCGCGATCAATGGGTCGTCGGCAAACGAGGCCATCGCGACAGTGTTGGGCAGCGGGAGCGTTTTCCGGTTGAGGTCTTTGAGCCAACCCGCTGTTGGGCAGGTCAATAACCAGCTGGCCTCGATGGCGCTCAAGAGAATCCGCAGACGGGCTGCCACCAGCATGGTAGCCAAGTCTCTTCCGTTGGGTATCGGCGCGCTTATGGGCGGCACCCTCAACAGAAAAATCACATCGAAAGCCATCGAGCACGTCAGCGCAACGCTAGGCGACCCGCCGCTCGTGTGGCCCGACACTACCCGTGCCCTGGAGCAAGGTAACGCCGGAACATCCGACGCCGCCACGGCGTTAGAAAACGCATGGGAAAAGATGGCCCAGAGCGGCGACGACAAGAACAGCGACAAGAACAGCAGCGACTAACGAACAAACGCTAACAATCATTAGAAGCAAGGAAAACGACAACGACGAACACCAAGGACACCTCCACTGGCGACGTCGCCAGTGAGAAGACTGATGCCGAAGCCCCACGGAAGCATGATCTACGTGGACTTTTCCACGTATGCATGATTCACCCGTACTACACGTGGGGAGCGATGGCGGCCACATTGGCCGTCACCATCGCAGAAATCTTGATTCCGCTTGTCACCGCACGGGCCGTCGACACAGCGACGGAGCAAGCGCGCCCGACCGCCTTGTGGTCGTGGATAACCTCGTCGACCGGGTGGACGCCGCTCACCGCCGTGATTGTTGTCATGGTGGTCATCGCGCTCTTGAGATATGCGTTCCAGTTTTCCCGACGATACCTAGCTGGGCAGATGAGCCAGTGGGCACAGCACGAGCTCAGGATTCGTGTCCTTGGCAGCCTTGTTCGACTCGGCGGTAAGGATCAGGACGACATCCGCACAGGGCAAGTTGTCTCCCGTTCAATTTCCGACCTCAATATGGTCCAGGGGCTCCTCGCGATGTTTCCGCTCGCCGCAGGAAGCGTCGTCAAGTTCGCCATCATTCTCGTGGTCATGTTCACGCTGTCGTGGCAGATGTCGCTGGCCGCGGTGATTGTGACGCCAATCCTGGTCATCGTCGGTTTATGGAGTAAGCGCTCGATTTTCGCGTCGACCTGGACGGCCCAGCAGCAGGCCGCGAATGTCGCTACGCATGTTGAGCAAACCGTGACGGGCGTGCGGGTGGTTAAGGGATTCGCGCAAGAGGAGCGCGAGATCACCACTCTGGACAAACTTGGTCGGACGTTGTACGCGCTGCAAATGCGCGCTGCTCATCAACAGGCGAAATTCTTGCCGACGCTTGCTGAGCTGCCCAACCTCGCGTTGGTGGCCAATGTGGCAATCGGTGGTTGGCTGGCGTTGAACGGTCACATCACCATTGGTATTTTCCTTGCGTTTTCCACGTATTTAACGACGCTGACCGGCATTTGCCGCATGTTGTCCAATATGGCGATTTCGATGCAGATGGCCTTGTCGTCCGTGTCCCGCGTCTTCGATGTAGTCGACTTGGAGGCAGATTCTGATCCCGCTTCTCCCTCGCGTATTCCCGACGGGCCGCTGGGGATCTCCTTCGATAACGTGTCCTTCTCCCACCCGCAGACGGACGCTGAGATTCAGACGGGCATTGATAGTGAGCCGTCGGACAGTAACCCGGCGAACTCGTCGGACACGTCAAAGCCTGCGGGCGGCCGTATTCTCAACCACTTCTCCCTGGACATTGCCCCTGGCGAAACCACGGTGTTGGTCGGCCCGCCCGGCGCGGGTAAAAGCATGCTCGTCCAGCTAGTCGAGGGGTTTTATCCGGCCTCAGAGGGGACAATTCGATTAACAACCTCGGGGCGTCCCTCCCCTACTCACGACGACACTCGCGAGGATGGTGACGTCGGCACGCACGAATCCCGCGTCGGCCGATCTGGATCCGACCATGAGTCTGTTGATATCACGGATATCCGGAAATGCGATCTACGGCACTCGGTCTCCGCTGTCTTCGATGAGCCATTCCTGTATTCCCGGTCTGTGCGCGAGAACATTGCGCTGGCGAACCCGCGCGCGACGGATGAGGACATCATTTCCGCAGCTAAAGATGCCAGTGCCCATGACTTCATCATGGAGCTGGAGGACGGCTATGACACGGTCGCTGGAGAACGCGGACTGACGTTATCGGGTGGTCAACGGCAACGTATCGCGCTCGCACGTGCCCTGGTCTCTGGTGCGCGCGTGCTGATCTTGGACGACGCGACCTCGGCTATCGACGCCACGACCGAGGCCGCCATTATCGCGGCGTTGAAGGCGCGGAAAGGGTCCGTCACTCTCCTCCTTATCGCGCACCGCCATTCCACGCTCGCCCTGGCCGATCACATCGCCCTCGTCGAGGCCGGCACCGTCACCGCGTACGGGACTCTGGACGAACTCCAGGAATCAAGCCCGCACTTCTCCGAGCTCATGGCCTTGCCGCGCCACGACGCCGACGCATCTGTCCCCTTCGATGACGGCGATGAACCAGACTTGGCGACGCTGTGGTCCGCGGATCAAGACATGGATGAGCCCGGCGCGGCAGCCACCGCGGGGGACGACCTGTCTGCGGCGGGGGCCGCACTGGCAGGCAGTGGCCTAGGCGCTGGCTTGGGCCAAGGAAGCTCCACCGCCGGAATGCCCGCTACGCCAGAAGTACTGGCGATGGTGGAGAAGCTCTCCCCCGCTACCGAACAGCCCAAGATTGACGCGGAATCGTTCCGCAATGACTCAACGCCGTTCAGTTTGCGCGGACTACTCGGCACGGTGAAGTGGCTACTCGTAGCGGTCATTGCCACGTTATGCATCTTGGTCACGGCCGACGTGGTCTTCCCCACCCTCGTGCGTCATGCCATTGACTCCGGCGTCGGCAATAAAGATACGGGCGCTCTGGTCACCGCAACCGTGTTGGGGCTGATCATCGTGGTTGCGGCATGGATTGCCAGCACGATTAACACCATTTTGACGTCGCGGGCGGGTGAACGGCTGCTCTATGGGCTCCGTTTACGGTCCTTTGCTCATGTTCAGCGGCTTGGGCTCGATTACTTCGAGACGACTCAGTCCGGGCGGATCATGACCCGCATGACCACCGATATCGACTCTTTGTCAAAGTTCCTCCAGGAGGGTTTGGCCCAGGCCATCGTGTCGGGAGCTACCTTGATCGGTGTCAGCATCATGTTGCTGGTGACCGCCCCTCGCCTGGCGTTGGTGGCGCTGACGTCGTTGCCGGTTGTCATTGTGGCCACGGTGATCTTCCGACGGATTTCGTCGCGCTTGTATTCGGAGGCTCGCGGCCAAATTTCAACGGTGAATGCGGATTTTCAGGAGCTGGTTAATGGCATCCGCACCTCGCAGGTGTACAACCAGCAGGATTCCGATGTCGAGCGTTTTACACATAGTGCGCTGGAGTATCGGCGGTTGCGTATGCAGGCGCAAACAGTGGTCTCCATTTATTTCCCTGGCATTAATGCGCTTTCCGAATTGGCCTCCGCTGCCGTCGTGGGAGTAGGCGCGGTCATGGTGCTCAATGGCACGGTGACGGCCGGTGTGCTTGTGGCGTTCATGATCTACATGAACCTCCTTTTCGCCCCCATCCAGCAGTTATCTCAGGTTTTCGACATGTATCAGCAGGCCGAGGTCGGGTTGCGACGCATTAGTGAATTGTTGTCGCAGTCGACGTCGGTCCCCGACTCTGGGCGCGACACACATGTTCCGGAGGGCTCCTTGTCATTAGACGACGTCACCTTCGCATATTCGAACGGTGTGGACGTCCTTCACGAGGTGTCAGAGACTATCGACGAGGGCTCCACGGTGGCCGTCGTCGGGGCGACGGGTGCGGGTAAATCAACGATTGTGAAGCTCTTGGCCCGTTTTTATGATCCGACGGCTGGCGCGGTGCGGGCGGTGGATACCGATATCCGTGACGTCACCCTGGCGGCGTGGCGCGGGTCACTCGGATTCGTCCCGCAGGAATCACACCTTTTTGCGGGGACTATCGCGTCGAATATCGCCTATGGCAAACCTGAAGCAACGCCGAATGAGGTCATCCATGCAGCGCGATGCATCGGCGCCCTCCGCGCTATCGCCGCCATCCCCGGGGGCTTCCTCGCGCCGGTGGGTGAAGATGGGCGCGGGCTATCCTCCGGCCAGCGTCAGCTCATCGCACTCGCCCGCGCAGAACTGGTAAAACCGCAGCTCATGCTCCTTGACGAGGCGACGTCGACACTTGATCCGGCCACGGAAAAAACGATTCTTTCCGCCAGCACGCGGTTGATGTCGAATCGAACGAGCGTGATTGTGGCCCACCGTTTGGCTACCGCCGCACAGGCGGATCGCATTCTCGTGATGGATGGCGGCCGGATCGTCGAGACGGGGAATCACGATGAGCTTCTCGCCCGTGAGGGAATCTACGCTGACCTGTGGAAACATTCGGTCTCCGGAGAAAGCGACATCTAGTTGACACCAACGGGGGCACCCTCTTGTGCGGAAAAGGCCTCCAAAAGGGCCCCGTTTTGAGCGACAAAAGGCATAAGCGGTTACTCTGTAGAGAAGTGAGTCACAATCGACGAAATGAGGCGAGCACCCGCTGTGAACAGCGATAATTCCTTCGGCCAGAACCAGTGGCTGGTCGACGACATGTACCAGCAGTTCACGAAGGACCCGGAGTCAGTGGATAAGGAATGGCGCGAGTTCTTTGAGAAAAATGGCGCCCCCGAATCGTCGGCTGGCACCGAACCCTCCGGAGCTCACAAAGCTACCAATAGCAATACTGCTGCAAAGAAATCTGATACAGCTTCTTCCGCATCTGGCGAAGCAAAAACTATTAAGGGCAAGCGCGCTGAACACCAGGCCGCAGAGAAGAAGCCCTCTCAACAAAACGTGGCAGAGAAGACGGCTGACCGAACAAAGTCACACATTGAAGAGCCTTCTGCCCACGCCCGAAACACGAACCAAGCATCGGCACCTGCCGCGGCGAAGCCCGCCCGTCACGACGAACCGAAGGTTCATAAGCACGCACAAGTTCAGCGCGAATTACGGACCAAGAAAGAGGCACCTTCTCAGAAGCGTGACAACGTAGATATCCCTTCATCCTTGCCTGAGGCTGGGACGAAGAAGATTCGCGGCCCGCAGAAGGCCATTGCGAGGAATATGGACATCTCGCTGGAGATTCCGACGGCAACGTCGGTGCGCGATATGCCCGCGCGGCTCATGTTCGAAAACCGCGCCATGATTAATGAGCAGCTCAAGCGTACGCGTGGTGGGAAGATTTCCTTCACACACATTATTGGGTACGCGCTGGTCAAGGCTGTTTTAGCTCATCCGTCGATGAACAATCGCTACGAGGTTGTCGACGGCAAACCCACCATCGTCACGCCAGAGCACATCAACTTGGGCCTGGCCATCGACATGACAAATAAGGATGGCAGCCGCAACTTGGTTGTTGCCTCCATCCCGGCTGCGGAGACGCTCTCATTCTCCGAGTTTGTCGACGCCTACCAAGACATTGTCGTCCGTGCCCGCAACGGCAAGCTGACGATGAAAGATTTCCAAGGCGTCACCATTTCGCTGACGAACCCGGGTGGTATCGGTACCCGCCACTCGATTCCCCGGTTGACAAAGGGACAGGGAACGATCGTCGGCGTCGGATCCATGGATTACCCCGCGGAGTTCCAAGGTGCGTCAGAAGACCGCCTCGCGGAATTAGGCGTCGGCAAGCTAGTTACTATCACCTCGACTTATGACCACCGGATTATTCAGGGTGCGGAGTCCGGAGAATTCCTCCGTGAGCTGGGCCGTCTCCTGATTAACGACGAATTCTGGGATGACATCTTCAAGTCCCTGAAGATCCCGTATGTCCCTTTCCGGTGGGAGCAGGATCTGCCCAACATTGGGGTGGATAAAAATACCCGCGTGATGCAGCTGATTGAGGCGTACCGGTCGCGCGGTCACTTGATCGCGGACACCGACCCGTTGCAGTGGCACCAGCCGGGGCTTCCCATCCCCGACCACCGCGATCTTGATTTCGCCACGCATGGGCTGACCTTGTGGGATCTGGACCGACGCTTCCATGTCGGTGGCTTCGCTGGACAAGAGGTCATGACGCTTCGCGAAGTGCTCAGCACCCTGCGGTCTGCCTACACTCTGAAAGTCGGATACGAATACAACCACATTTTGGACCGCGACGAGCGCCTCTGGTTAGAAGAGCGCATTGAGGCCGGCCAACCCAAGCCGTCACGAGCTGAGCAAAAGTACATTTTGCAGAAGCTCAACGCTGCTGAGGCCTTTGAAAACTTCCTCCAGACGAAGTACGTCGGGCAGAAACGGTTCTCCCTCGAAGGTGCGGAGTCTCTCATTCCGCTCATGGATGCCGCCATTGATACGGCCGCTGCTCAGGGGCTCGACGAAGTTGTCATCGGTATGGCTCACCGCGGACGATTAAACGTCTTGGCGAATGTCGTCGGCAAGCCGTTCTCACAAATCTTCACCGAGTTCGAGGGCAATATCGACCCCGCCTCACCCGGTGGTTCCGGTGACGTGAAGTACCACTTGGGTGAAACCGGCCACTTCATCTCCATGTTTAATGACGGTGAAGTCGATGTCACCCTCACGGCGAACCCGTCTCACCTGGAGGCCGTAAACCCCGTCGCAGAAGGCATTGCACGGGCCAAACAGGACATCCTGGATCGGGGCAATGAAGGCTTCTCTGTGATGCCCATCCTGGTACACGGAGACGCCGCTATGACGGGTCTGGGCATCATGCAAGAAACCGTCAACCTCTCACAACTCCGTGGCTACACCGTCGGAGGCACTGTCCATATCGCGGTGAATAACCAGATCGGGTTCACAACGACCCCGGATTCCGGCCGCTCCAGCCAATATGCGACGGACTTGGCTAAAGCATTCGGGTGCCCTGTGTTCCATGTGAACGGGAATGATCCCGAAGCTGTGGTCTGGGTTGCCAAGTTGGCTGTCGAATATCGACGCCAGTTCGGTAAAGATGTGTTCATTGACCTCATCTGCTACCGACGCCGTGGCCACAATGAGGCTGACGATCCGTCAATGACGCAGCCCGAGATGTACCAGATCATCGATAACAAGCCGACCGTCCGTGACCTTTACACCCGCAGCCTGGTAGGCCGTGGTGATCTCTCTGAGGATGAGGTCGAGATCGTTAAGCGCGACTTCCGCGAGCAGCTGGAAACCGTGTTTAACGACGTCCGCGCTGCAGAAAAGGGCGGCAAACCTGCCGAACAATCGGGTATTACCTCAGCGCAAGAGCTGCCTCGCGGGCTGGATACCTCAATTACCGAGGAAGAAGTTGCCGCTATCGGCGATGTCTTCACCAACCTGCCCGAGGGATTCCACCTCCACCCACGCGTCGCTCCGCTGGCGAAGAAACGTGGCGAGATGTCGCGTAACGGCAAGATCGACTGGGGCTTCGGCGAACTTCTCGCGCTCGGTTCGTTAGCGCGTGAGGGCAAACTCGTTCGTCTGGCCGGTGAGGACACCCGCCGCGGTACGTTCACCCAGCGCCACGCGGTCTACATCGACGCGGAAAACTCTGACGAATACAACCCGCTGCAGAAGTTGGCGCAGGACGGCGACAACGGTGGCCGCTTCCTGGTCTACAACTCCGCGCTCACCGAGTTCGCGGGCATGGGATTTGAATACGGCTATTCCGTCGGCAATCCCCATGCCGTCGTCGCGTGGGAAGCACAGTTCGGCGACTTCGCCAACGGTGCGCAAACCATTATCGACGAGTATGTGTCGTCGGGTGAGGCCAAGTGGGGCCAGCAATCGAGCTTGATCCTCCTGCTGCCGCACGGCTATGAGGGCATGGGCCCGGACCACTCCTCCATGCGTATCGAGCGCTACCTGCAGCTGTGCGCTGAGGGGTCGATGACTGTGGCTCAGCCGTCCACACCGGCGAACTACTTCCACCTTCTCCGGCGTCATGCCCTGGGTGATCTTCGCCGTCCGCTGATTGTGGCGACGCCGAAGTCGATGTTGCGCAACAAGATGGCGACCTCCTCGGTAGAGGACTTCACCGAAGTCAAGCGCTTCCACTCAGTGATTAATGACCCGAACTTGGTCGATGCCGAGGGCAATGCGATTGGTGATACCTCGAAGGTTAAGAAGATCCTTCTGGTGTCCGGCAAACTGTACTGGGATTTGGAGAAGCGGCGTCAGAAAGATGGCCGAGATGATCTGGCCATTATCCGTCTGGAAATGCTGCACCCGGTACCGTTCCGACGCCTGAAGGAAGCGTTCGACATGTACCCGAACGCCACCGAGATTCGGTTCTGCCAGGATGAGCCCGCCAACCAGGGACCGTGGCCATTCCTCGCGCTGCATCTGCCTGAGCTTGTGCCCGACATGCTCCCCATGAGGCGTGTGTCCCGACGGGCTCAGTCCTCGACGGCAACCGGTGTATCGAAGGTGCACCAGATCGAGGAGAAGCAGCTGATCGAAGAAGCTTTCGCGGACTAGGGCACAAACCTCTACTCCACGAAAGCGGTGCCCGTCACGTACTCACGTGGCGGGCCCTTCGTTTGTTTCGATGCGGGATGCGCACTCCCCTACCAGCTGCGCGTGATGCGCCTACTGGCTGCGGAAGCGCCTAGTCTTCTTTGGAAAATGCCAACCCTTGTGATTGCAAATAGTTCTTCGCCACACGGTCAGCTGGCGCAGATTCCGCTTTCTTGTAGAGCTTATCCAGGTCACGCGTCGAACCAAGGTTGCCTGACACCCACGTGAGAGAACGGCGATCCTCGGTGCTCATCGTGGGCTTGAGATACACCGGCACGATGTTCTGCGGAAGCGTGACCTCGTCCTCCGGGGTATCACTACTGGCGTTCCGGGTCTCCGTTTCCGTGGAGCACTGCGCATTCGACGCGTCCGTCACGCTGATATCAGAAGGCAGGGATTGCGCAATTTTCTCCCACACTTTGCCTATCGTATTGCCCGGGGCTTTACCCTGCCGGACATTCTTCTTCATCTGGTCGAGGATAGTGTTGGCCGCATTCTTGTCCAGATAGTTCAGCAAATCACCCGCGCACACCAGGACAAGCGTATTTTTCCCGGCGCGCAAAGACTCAATCGCGTCCTGCACATTATCTTCCGACGCCTGCGTTTTGGCTTTTCGCGGCGTTGGGCGCCCAGCGTTGGTTGTGTCGAACACCTGGTCATAAAGCGCCGCGGTAATGTCGTCGTATTTCCCGACGGCTGCTGAGATCAGCACGGGGTCGGTGTCGGTGTAGGGCAGCTTCTGCACGGTGGACACCGCGGTCGACGAACTCCCTGAGTGACCGTCGTCGCCAAAATCTGCTGTGACATGGCATGATGTCAGTCCGCTAAGGGCAAGGGCGGCCACCACACTGGCGGTAACGCTCTTTGTCATTTTGGTGACTTTTTTCATGCTATGACCACCACATCCACCACAGAACAATTGCAATAATGACCAGCGCCCCCACCGACCAGAGAGCCGCCCCGAGGCTCCGCGAGCGGTCCGCGCGGTGAACCATGAGAACGGACACGACCGCGCTCACAGCATGGGCAACGACCATTTGTCCCCCATGGGTTGTCCAATCAGTGCTCGGCACCAGCTGGACCACAATTAAGACCACCGTAGCCAGCACCATTCCCGACGCCAACCCCGCGGCTATGCCGCGAATCAACGACACGAGAGGGGTGACCCGAGTTTTCTGATACCACTGCCGCGTTTCCGCAACGTCATACTGTCCGACCATCGTCTCGAGTTTAGCCAACCCGGCCGCTAAACCAACCTACGGCTCGTCATGGGCCCGCGCGACCCGCAAAACACGACCCGCACGCGACGAGGTGGTGAGGTTTTCTCACCGGCGCTCGGTAGCATAAGTAACTATGCCTCGGAATGATAACTACCCCGACACCGGTGAGCTAGTTCGGGCTGTGGAACATGAAGCGGTCATGAACGCGCCGGATTGGATTATCAACACCACCGACGCCACCCATTCTCCCGAGCCTTCGCACCATCCCGTGGCGCGGTGCGCGGTTTTCGTTGAGGGGCGCAAAGTCGATGGCCCCTTCACCATCGCGTCGGCCCTGGACCGTGTTCACCAGGAAAACCAGCACGATTCGTCCGACCCCCACACCTCACACTCCGAGGAGGACTCCACCCCGCGGGCGTTTGTCTGGGTGTCGCTGGTCTCTCCCACCATGGAGCACATGGAGCCCATTGCGCGACTGTTCCATCTCCATTCCTTGACGGTGGAGGACATCGTCAAGGCCCGCCAGCGCCCGAAGCTCGAGATCTTGGGTGATTATGTTTTCATCGTCGCGCGCACGGTTCATTACGACCCGTCCCCCGTCGATAGTACGAATGAGTTCATTGAGACTAATGAGCTCCATATCATCCGGGGCAAGGATTTCGTCCTCACTATCCGACACGGCGACGTGCCTATTCCCGACAATGTTCGGCAACGGCTTGAGCGTTCGCCTCAGCTGACGTCGGTCGGGCCGGCGTCGGTGGCATATGCCCATTTGGACTGGCTTGTCGACGATTACCTCCACATTGCCGAGGAACTCGAAGAAAAGGTTGACACCATGGAGGACCAGGTGTTTATCCCGGATTCGCCCGTGCATATTGAGCCGATTTATATGCTCAAGCGGGAGAACCTTGAGATGCGGCACGCCCTTGACCCCATGACGGCGGTTCTTAAAACGCTGACCGTGACCAAAGGAACCGCGGGTAAGAGTGTTCGGTCGTTGTATGGGGACATCCTGGATCACCACACCATTGCGGCTGATCGGATTATTAGTTACGACGAACGCCTGTCGACGCTGCTCGATTCCGCCGTCGCCAAGGTGTCGCTGCAGCAGAATACGGATATGAGAAAGATATCGGCGTGGGCTGCGATGGCGGCGGTGCCGACGCTGATCGCCGGTATTTACGGCATGAACTTTGACAATATGCCAGAGACGCATTGGGCCGCCGGGTACTTCATTGTGCTCATTGTCATGTTGTCCGCGTGTGTCGGGTTGTGGCTCATTTTCCGACGAAACAAGTGGCTGTGAGGGCTACTTACTTCCTGCTTGACCAGTTTTTGCGCGACAAAATCTCGCGGCCACGTTGTGCTGACCGGGGTTTACTCAGAACGTCGTATCGGCCCGCAACGATCTGCGTCGTCGACGCAAAATCACGGCGTCCCTTCATCGCACCATACGGAATAGCGACGGAAATCAGGCCGAAAAGAGCACCCATCGCAGCGCCCAATGCGAGAGGGCCGAGGAACTCGTTAGTAAATAATCCGACGAGGAGGCCGAAGAAAACACCCATCCACGGGCCTGAGATCGCGCCGCCAGAGAGCACCTTGCCCCATGACAAGCGTGATGTGACACGTTCAACCTGCATCAAGTTCACACCGACGATGGTGATGTCGTCCACCGGGAAATCTTCCTCGTCAGAGAGAGAATCCACCGCGTGTTGTGCAGATTCGTAATCCTCGAAGCTACCGATGGGCCATCCTTCGGGGCGTTGGGGTAGCCCTTGGGAACCTTGTGCGCCCAAGGTGGCACCGAAACCTGAGGCAGAGGGTGTAGTCATGCCCTTAGCCTACTGAAATACGGCTATGAGGTAAACACCCACTACACTGTCGGACGTGAGTGCCGTGAATCGAGTTTTTGCTGGTCGCCTAGCGGGAATGGTTGTCCTTGGCCCCGATGGTGAATCGATTGGTCGCGTCCGCGATATCGTCGTCACCATCCGGCCCCGTGGCATGGCTTCCCGCACGATTGGCCTAGTTGTTCAAGTTGCTGCGCAAAACAGGCAGATCTTCGTCCCTATGCTTCGCGTCGCGTCGATCGATCCGCGGGAAATCACCCTTGTTTCAGGTTCTGTCAACCTTCGGCCGTACCAATCTCGCGCCGGTGAATTGCGCGTCATGTCCGAGTTAGTGGGCTCCAAGATCCACATTGACGATCCTGAGCATGAGGATTTGCATGGTCGCCCGGTGGATATCGCAGACGTGGAGATTGAAAAGTCACGTACCCGTGATTGGATCATCAGCCGCGTGGCGGTGTCTAAGGAGCGCAACCGGTTCGGCCGTCGGCCACCTCTGTCGGTGGTGGAGTGGAACCATGTTCATGGTTTATCCGTCTCCGGTGCGGGTCCTGCCGATGCAACGGCGGAAATCCTCGCGGAATTCGACGACATGCGCCCGGCCGACATTGCTCAAATTCTGCATGACCTTCCCAGCACCACACGAAATAATGTGGCCTCAGAGCTGGAAGATGCCCGTCTGGCCGATATCCTCCAGGAGCTCCCTGAGGACGAGCAAATGGGCGTCCTGGAAACGTTCGACATAGAGCGTGCCGCCGACGTGTTGGAAGAGATGGATCCCGATGATGCCGCGGACCTCCTGGGCGAGATGCCTGATGATAAGGCCGACGTCCTCCTTGAGTTGATGGATCCGGAGGAATCGGAGCCGGTCCGCCGTCTGATGAGTTTCTCCCCAGAGACCGTGGGTGGCTTGATGACATCGGAGCCGATCATTTTGACTCCGCAGGCCACGGTGGCTGAAGCTCTTGCTCATGCTCGTAACCCTGATTTGTCGACGTCGTTGAGCTCGATGGTGTACGTGGTGCGCCCGCCGAAGGCAACGCCGACGGGTAAGTATTTGGGCACGGTTCACATCCAGAAGTTGCTGCGTGAAGCACCATCAACCTTGGTCTCCAGCATTCTGGATCCGGATCTTCCCCCACTTTTTGCCGACGACACCCACGAGACGGCTGCTCGTTACTTCGCAACCTATAACCTAGTGTGTGGTCCGGTCCTTGATGAGGACAATCACCTGCTCGGTGCCGTCGCAGTGGACGATTTGCTGGATCACCTCCTCCCCGAGGGGTGGCGTGAGCAGGAAATCCGCCCTGAGGCGGGATCATCGGGCCACCAGGCTGGCACGTTGGGGCGCGCTGCTGGAGCGCACGGTGCCCCCGGCCGCAGTTCTCGTGCCCAGAAGGCGGGGTCGGTCATCGTGAAGAAAGCTGGTGAGCGACGACGCGACCGCCAACAGGGATCCACTCCGCAGGGTCCGTCGGCAGGGAATTCTCACTCAAGCTAACCCACGAGAGGGGCTTATTATATGGCTGATTCGTTTGCTCGAACTGACCTGGACACTCCGGTCCGCGCTAAGCGCCGCTCGTTACTGTCGATGGATGGTGATGCGGTCGGCGTTGCTGCGGAAAAGGTTGCTCGTTTCCTCGGAACCGGTAAGTATTTAGGCTGGCAGACCATCATCGTGACGGCCTGGATCCTCCTGAATATCGGCGGAATGTGGTGGAACTGGGACCCGTACCCATTCATCCTGCTCAACCTCGCCTTTTCCACGCAGGCGGCCTATGCAGCTCCCCTGATTTTGTTGGCACAGAACCGCCAGGATGACCGCGACCGCGTCACGCTGAACGAAGACCGCCGCCGTGCGGCCCAAACAAAGGCGGATACGGAATTCTTGGCACGCGAGCTCGCCGGGGTTCGTATCGCCCTGGGAGAAACCGTGACCCGCGACTACCTGCGGCACGAGCTCGAGGACCTCACCACAGTCCTTCAGCGCATTGAGGGCCGTCTGGATGACGCTGCCGCGGATGCGCCGGTGGACCTGGAATACATGGGCGATGATGAGCGTCGCGCGGGATTGGACAGCCCTAGCGGCCAACACAATGAGTCGTCGTAGGATGGTGGCGTTATGGCATCTGAATCTACTATCACCGAATCCACTGTTCGCGACGCATTAGCCCAGGTCAAAGACCCCGATATCGGCATGCCGCTCACCGATTTAGGCATGGTGAAATCGGTCGCCGTCGACGGCGCTGATGTTTCGGCGGAGATTTATCTCACCATCGCCGGTTGCCCCATGAAAAATAAGCTTGTCGACGATTCTCGCGCGGCGATCGAGGGCATTGAGGGTGTTGGGAACGTCACCGTCACCACGGATGTCATGAACGACGAGCAGCGCCGCGAGTTGCGGAAGAAGGCCCGCGGTGGCGTCGATGAGCCGGAGATTCCGTTTAGTAAGCCTGATTGTCACACGCGCGTGTATGCCGTGGCCTCCGGCAAGGGTGGCGTCGGTAAGTCGTCGATGACCGTCAACATTGCCACTGCGCTGGCCGCGAAGGGGCTGAATGTCGGGGTGCTTGATGCCGATATTTACGGCCACTCGATCCCCGGAATGTTAGGGTCGGACGACCGCCCGTACCAGGTGGATGACATGATCATGCCGCCGCAGGCACACGGCATCAAGATGATCTCCATCGGCCACTTTATTGAGGGCAACTCCCCTATCGTGTGGCGCGGTCCGATGCTGCACCGCGCTATCCAGCAGTTCCTTGCCGACGTTTTTTGGGGTGATCTCGATGTTCTGCTTCTCGACCTGCCCCCCGGCACCGGTGACATTGCGATTACCGTCGCCCAGCTCATACCGAATGCTGAACTCCTCATTGTGACGACGCCACAGATGGCCGCGGCTGAAGTCGCTGAGCGGGCAGGGTCCATCTCGCAGCAGACTCAGCAGCGCATCGCTGGTGTTATTGAGAATATGAGCTACTTCGTCATGCCCGATGGCTCACACAACGAGATCTTCGGCGAGGGCGGCGGCGAGATTGTCGCCGATCGGCTGTCCCGGATTACGGGGACTAAGGTGCCGCTGATGGGGCAGGTTCCTCTTGATCCCGCGTTGCGCGAGGGTGGCGACGGTGGCGAACCGATCACCATTTCTTCCCCGGAATCTGAAACGGGTGCGGCGCTGAATGCCATCGCGGACCAGCTCACTCACCGTCGGACGTCTTTGGCGGGTAAGTCGCTGGGCCTTGGAGTGACGCCGTAGCGGGGTGCAACGGGCACTTTTAGAGGACTTCGTCGAACCCGCTCCAGGAGCCGTACACCGGCTTCTTAGCGTCGGTGGATTGTTCCTTTCCTGGCTCCCCTGTTGCCGTTCCCCGTCCACTATCACGGCCCTGTGAATCCGAGTGGTAACTCACCGCGTCACTACCTTCGCTCCCCTGGTTGTGTTTTTCCACTGAGGGGACCGATGCGCTTGATCCCGCGGCAGACTTCGTCGTCGACGAAGCGTCGTCGGCATTTTTCGTCGAAGAAGGTTTGTCAGCGGCGAAACAGTCTTGAATGGCCCGCTGCGGGGTTGTTGTCCTCATCGTCTGCAGGGGCTTGTCGATGGCGTCTTTCGTCGCATCAAGATCGGTAGTGTCGTCGTCGAAGAGAGCTTTGGCGATGAATCCCTTCGCCCCCATTGATCGGTACGAATTGAATTGTCGGAGGGGCTCGCTAAATTCTTTGATCGGTTCGCTGAATTCTCGGAGATCCTCGCCTAGTTCACCGTCGATTTGTTTCCGCGCATCTGCGACGGCGTTTTTAATGGCCAGCCGGACCGCGCGGATTTCCTTCATAACGCCTGGTAAACGGTCGGGGCCGATGATGAGGAAGCCCACCACCACAATGATGATGACTTCCATCCAACCGATACTTGAGAACACGCCAGATATTGTACAGAGCTTGGCAAATGGGACGACGGAGTGACGGCGAGACTTCTAATGTCAGCGTTTTGGTGAGTTACTGCGGTCTTTCCATGCGCATCGCAGCTGGTCGGCGTATTCACCGACCGTGTCCATGGCGCTCATTGCCCCGTTCTCGACGGTGCGCATCACACCAAAGGCAGCACTTTTCGCGGCGCTCAACGCGTTGTCGTGCCGTAGGTCGCTCAGTTCGTCGCCCGCGCCATAGCCATCGGAACGGTGGGAATCGGCATTGTCATGACTGCCACCAGTGGCCCGAGCTTTCTTTCCCTGGCCATGGTGTTCGGTCTTCGCCGGTGATCCGCTCGGATTTTGTGGGTCACAGTTGGTCGGGATTGCAGCCAATTTGTGCAGGAGTTCCGTCGACATGTGGACGGGTTCGTTAGCTGCTTCCCTCATGCGCTGTGCTGCATCGCGCTGGGCTTTGACATCGCGTCGACATTCCTCGCAATGCACAAGGTGGCGGAGAACTCGACGTTGGGCTCGCGGGGGCATTTCGCCGTCGACAAATGCGGCCACAGCTTCTTCTGAAAGATGCTCAATCGAAGAGAATTGTCGTGGCTTTGACGAACGGCCCATTGGACATCACCCCTTGCACACTACAATTCGCCCGGCCAGGCTCAGCACGCGAATTATCGACGATGCAGCTCCACCATCAGGTTATGTTCCGACAATGGGCGCGTCGATGATCTCTTTCTACCCAACGTAGTGCAAAATGCCCTCGGATGACTGCAAACTCTTCCTCAACTGGGCACGACCACGGTGAATGCGGCTACGCACTGTCCCCATTTTGATCCCTAAGGTGTCTGCAATTTCGTCGTAGCTCATGCCGACAACATCACACAGCACGACGGCTACGCGGTAATCGGTCGGCAACGAGTCCAAGGCTTTTTGCAGTTCCGGATCAATATTGGCGTCGATATAGGACTGCTCGGGATCGTTCCGGGTCCCCGGCACTGTGTCATAATTCTCAGGCAGCGCTTCCATTCGGATGGTCTGACGTCGACGCACCATGTCCAGGAACAAATTAGTCGTGATCCGGTGGAGCCAGCCCTCAAAAGTTCCGGGCTTGTACCGTTTAAGTGACCGGAAAACCCTCATAAACGTTTCCTGGGTCAGATCTTCCGCGTCGTGCGTATTACCACTCAGGCGAAGAGCGAGGCGGTACACACCATCCGCGTGCTCCGAAACAAGCTCACTCCAGCTCGGCATTACCCCCGATCCAGCATCGAATGCTGCGGTACCAGTGCGAGGTTCGCTCCCCGCAGGGTGGTTAGCCATTACATCATCGCCTTTATGTGGGTCGATTGTGGAAGCTGAGGTCGCGCGAGTAGGTGTATTCCGTTCGGAACGGTGAAAAGCGCCTGACGCCAGTGTCATGATTTAACTGTCACATGCATTCGTTTCCGAAGCATGAATTCCGCCTGGGAAATTCCTGTGAAGGTGAAATCACTGAAATCACGAACCCGCGAGGGGCATGTCACGAGGGGAATTGTAAATCATTTCCGCAGTAAAAGCCACGAATGTCTGCTTCATTGTCGCAGTTATGGGCGAGCCACACCCTTTACTCCGTCTCTATCACTAGCATGAATAACCGTGACCGATTCTGCTCTTGACCTGATGACTGACTTTATTAACGCCACCACCGACGAATCCGACGCGATGGGTTTTGCGCGGGATGCCGCCGACGAGCTCGGCCTCACCGCTCCCGACGAACTCACGGCGTCGTTTTTAACGACGATTAGTTCCTCATACTGCAGGGATAAATCGGCAGTTGTTGTCTCCCCCTCCGCGTGCGTCTCAGGCTTGGCCATCCTCGCGGGAATGGGCCCGAACGGTCATGTGACCTGCATCGACACGGAAGCGATCCACCAGCGCGTTGCCCGCCAGGCATTCACCGCGGCCAACATTCGCTCCAACCAATACCGTTTCCTCCCCTCGCGCCCGCTCGAGGTCATGACCCGGCTGGCAGCGCGCTCATACAGCCTGATCTACGCCGAAATTGCTCCCGCCGACGCATCAACACTCGTCGACGAGGCCCTCGAGCTGCTCGAACCGGGCGGGCTGATTATCCTCGCGGATATTCTTCTCGACGGCACCATCGCGAATCCGGCGCGAAAGGACCGCGATACCGCCGCGGCCCGTCGCCTCGACGAGGCGCTCCGCGACCGCGAGGACATCTACCTCTCCCGGCTACCGCTGGGCGCGGGGATGGTCCTGATCTCGCGGAACGAAGACGCACCGGCGAGCTAGCGTCGGCTATTAATCCTCGTCAGCGCCGTGGAGTTCATAATTCTTCGGGACACACACGACGCCGCCCTGGGACAGTGTGAACCGTTCAGAATCGCGCGCCCGATCCACGCCAGTGAGCGCGTTATCTCCGACGCGGACATTCTTATCCAAAATGGCGTGGCGAACCACAGCGCCTTTTCCGATGCGCACGCCATCCATCAGGACACAGCCCTCGACGCTGGCGCCTTCTTCCACAACGACGCCCGGGCCAAGAACTGAGTTACGCACGGTGCCAGCGGAAATAATGCACCCTGCAGCCACAATGGAGGACTGAGCAATTCCGCCTTTGACGAACTTCGCCGGAGGCAAGTTGCTGTCGTCGGACGTGTGGATAGGCCACTTGCGGTTGTACAGGTTGAAGACGGGGTACACGCTGATGAGGTCCATATGGGCTTCATAGAAAGCGTCGACAGTACCGACGTCGCGCCAATAACCGTGGTCACGGTCCGTTTCCCCGGGCACAACGTTGCGGGAGAAGTCGTGAACGTGCGCCTCGCCCCGGTTCACGAAATACGGGATGATGTTGCCGCCCATGTCATGCGCCGAGTTTTCGTCTTCCGAATCCTCTTTCAGCGCATCGATTAGCGCCTGGGTCGTAAAGACGTAGTTACCCATGGAGGCGAAGGTCACGTCGGGGTCATCTGGGGTAGCGGGCGGATCGGCTGGCTTCTCCAGGAACTCGGTAATCGTGCCGTCGTCGTCGGCTTGAATGCAGCCGAATGCGGTTGCTTCTTTGCGTGGCACCCGGATTCCGGCGACGGAACACGCTGCTCCCGACTCGATGTGCTCCTTCACCATCTGTTCGGGATCCATGCGGTACACGTGGTCCGCGCCGAACACGATGATGTATTCAGGATCTTCGTCGTAAATGAGGTTGAGCGATTGCAAAATGGCATCTGCTGAACCTGTGAACCACCGTTTCCCGAGCCGCTGCTGGGCGGGCACTGGGGTGATGTATTCACCTGCTAATCCGGAGAGTTGCCACGATTGCGAAATGTGCCGGTCAAGTGAGTGGGATTTGTATTGGGTTAAGACGCAAACCTTCATGTACCCGGCGTTGACCAAGTTCGATAAGACAAAGTCAATTAAACGATATGAACCCCCAAAAGGAACAGCTGGCTTGGCACGGTCGGCCGTGAAGGGGAAGAGTCGCTTCCCTTCGCCGCCCGCGAGGACAATGGATAGGACGTGTGGTTGGCTCCTCATGGGTACTAATTTATTCAGTCCTCGCTATTTATGCTGGACAAGTACCCCTGCTCTCCCCCGTTGCCTTTGCCGGCGGGCAGTGTGTCACCCCGACCGACTAGGCTCACAGTCATGCGCGTAGCGATGATGACTCGAGAATATCCCCCGGAAATCTACGGTGGCGCCGGTGTCCACGTGGCTGAGCTCACCCGGCATTTGCGCGAGCTGTGCGATGTCGACGTTCACTGCATGGGCGGCCCACGTGACGAAGCCAATGTGTACGTGTCCAATTCTGACGATGCTCTTGCCGACGCTAACCCTGCCCTCAAAACCTTGTCGACGGGGCTACGGATGGCGAACCTGGCGTCGGCATCAGATATTGATGTTGTTGTCCATTCACACACGTGGTACGCGGGGCTTGGTGGGCATCTGACCGGGCTGCTCAAGGGTATTCCCCACGTAGCGACGGCACACTCCCTTGAGCCGCACCGGCCGTGGAAGCGTGAGCAGCTGAGCGGCGGCTATGACGTGTCATCGTGGTCGGAGAAGAACGCGATGGAAAACGCCGATGGGCTGATCGCTGTTTCGCGGAAAATGAAGGACGCCATCCTGGATGCGTATCCGCGTATCGACCCGGACCGTATTCACGTCGTTCTCAACGGCATTGACACGAAGCTGTGGCGCCCGCGCCCGACGTTCGCTGAAGCTGAGCACTCGATATTGGCTGAACTGGGTGTTGCCGAAGATAAACCGATTGTCGCCTTCGTGGGGCGAATCACACGGCAAAAGGGTGTGGCCCACCTGGTGAAGGCCGCGCACAACTTCGACGAGGACATTCAGCTGGTGTTGTGCGCAGGTGCACCGGATACTCCGGAAATTGAAGCTGAGATCGCCAACTTGGTCGAGGAGCTGAAGTCCACTCGCGACGATGTGTTCTGGGTGCGCGATATGCTCCCTCATGACTCACTGCAGGAGATCCTCAGCGCCGCGTCAGTTTTTGTGTGCCCGTCCATTTATGAGCCTCTGGGAATCGTGAACCTGGAGGCCATGGCGTGCGACACCGCCGTCGTCGCGTCTGATGTGGGAGGTATCCCCGAGGTTGTCAATGACGGTGAGACGGGTGAACTGGTCCACTACGATGCTGACGATATCGGCGCATTCGAAGAAGGGCTGGCCAATGCTGTCAATCGCATTGCCGGCGACCCTGACCTTGCGGGCCGAATGGCGAAGGCAGGGCGTGAGAGGGCAGTCACGACATTTAGTTGGTCGACGATCGCACAGCAGACCCTCGATGTGTATCGGTCATTGATGTAGGCTCCCCCGAGCTACACGACGTACAAACTGCGCCACGTGTGCTCGGTTACCTGAGGGCGGGGCTCCCTATCTGACGATAGGGGCACCCGGGCCACTCACGCTTCGATTAGCGCTCACCTTCGCTGACGAGCTTGCGCATCACTGGGAGCGCTTCAGCCAAAACCGTCAACTCGTCAAGGGACAGTGACGCGAAATCTTCCGCCACAGCTTCGCCCAAGCGATCCTGCCACTCATTGCACAAGCTGCGCCCCTTAGGCGTCACCGTCAGAAGCGACTGGCGTGCGTCGGAAGTATCTTTTTCCTTATTGACCAGACCCTGCTTGACCAGGCGATTAACCAGTGTGGACACTGTCGCCATCGTCGACCGCTCGCGGCGGGCAACGTCGGAGATTCTGACCGGCCCGCTGTTCTGAATGAAACGAACCACTCTCCACGTAGCAGACGAGGGGGCCATTCCCGCCCGGTACAGTGCGGTCCGAATGACACGCGAACACATCATCGCAACTTCTGCCGCAAAGGCAGGAGTTTCCAAAGCGTCGGACGGAACAGCCGAACCTGGTTCGTAGATGCTCGATCCAACTGATAAGTTCACCGTGCCGTGGCCGATGGGTCCGTCGAAGCCGTCAGAAGCTGTGTCACGGCGCCGATCTGCGCGTCCGTTGACTCCTGCGACCAACGTCTCATGAGAATTACTATTGTCAGGATTCATCGTTAGGGTTGTACTCTCCGCGATAGTGCTCAAAACGCTACTGTTCAACGCGGCACTTCCGGCGGCTGCGCCAAAGGACGCATCGCACCCGGTCGTACCACGCGCTAGTGCCGTACTGATCGCTTCTTTGCTGAGAGACTTCCCGTCATCCGCACCACGTGGGTCCTTCAATGGGTACCCCACACCTGCAGTTTCTGCTGCATCGACTGAGGGGTCATCGGACATCTGATGTCGAGGACCATTAAATTGTGGCGCAGTAACGGTGACAGACTTCATGTCAGTAAGTTCCTCCATGATTCGATATGGTCAGTGAGTTCAGCGAGACTCCCAGCGGGCCATGATGACGCGATCAAGCGACCACCTAGCAACCACATGAATCAGTGAAGATGCGATAGTACGTGTTCCTTGGTTAGAGGAACCTCACTTATTAATTCGCTTTTGCAGCTTTTTTGTTAACACCTGCAACCAATTTTTTGTGGTTAAGAACGGACTCCCCCAACATATTCTTACGAACCCGTGCGTGAGTCCTGTTGTAAAGCCAGGAACTCCACGAGTACGTGTCAGCTACAGGCAGTACTTTCGGAGTATCCCCCCTGAATGAAATTAACCATAGCACACAAAGACCGTTAAGGGGACCTACCTATGGTTCTTTTTTAACCTCGTCACCGTGGCACGCGCAGTCACCGTCATCGAGTCCGGCAAGGTCACAATTCTCTCCTTTAAATCCTCCGGGCGAATGTGCCGAGCAGACGGGCTCATCCCCACCTGAGCTTCAATAGCATCACGGCCCAGATTCATCTCGAATTCAACCTCTTCAGGCTCTCCATCAGGGGTAAGGTGCCCCGACGCCTGCTGAATCATTCGGTGAACTTTGTTCTTTTCGACGTCAATAATTCCAAGGGGCTCGCGAAGCTCAGCTAAATGACCGGGCGCGGCTGTCAAAACGACAACTTGTCCTTCGTCGGTAAGAACTCGCGCGAATTCTTCCGCGTTACGCGGCGCGAAAACGACGGTAATCGTGTCGATGGACTTATCTTTGACAGGAAGCCTGGACCACGCATCAGCAATAACAGCTCCCGCACGAGGGTGGCAGCCAGCGATACGCTTAGCAGCAGGAACAGAAACGTCAATGCCGATTCCGCGCGAACCCGAAACGGCGTCGAGTGTGTGGGCTAAGTAATAGCCGGTCCCCGCACCCACTTCCATGACGAAAGGATGCTCATGATCGCCTACCCCCGCATCATCGAGAACATCCTGCACATTCCCCGTCACGGCCTCAACAAATGGGCCAAAATGACCACTGGCAAGAAACTTTTCGCGGGCCTGAATCATCGAGGCATCGTCGCCCTTATATCTCAGGCCACGCCCGCCCACAAGGGACACATACCCCTGGCGGGCAACGTCGTAACTATGGCCTGTATCAGAGACAAGGGTGGCTAAATTACCGCCATCGTGGAGCGAAGAGCCGTCGATGGGGTCAGATAAAACATCAAGAACGTCGGAGAGCAAGGTCTACCTCATCTTCAATCGATAACGTGTGGCCTCTACTCTAGCCAGCGCACCCGGCATCGGGCGATTATTGTGCCTAACCAGCAGCTTCTGATAATACCGAGGCAAGCTCACCGGCTTCCTCATGGTTAAGTTCGACGACCAAACGGCCACCACCGTCAGTTGGAATACGCATCACAATCTTGCGTCCTTCTTCAACTGCTTCCATCGGGCCATCACCGGTCCGGGGCTTCATTGCTGCCATGGGCGAAATCCCTTCACTATAAAAAGCTTGATAACTCCAGAGTAGCCCTGTTTTCCCGAAAGCGTTGTGACAACCGCCAATCCGGGCCTTTGCAGCCGTGCTCCTACCTCCCCCGATGCCACTTCCGACGCCGTTCCCGACGTTGTTAACGACGTTTCGATTACTTGCGCTTTTTCTTCCGCTTCCCCTGAGCACGGTTCGTCTTCGCGGAGTGCTGGTGCGCGGCGGAGTTCCGGCGGTAATCGTCGACGTGTGTGTCTCCGGAGTGTGAGACCTCTCCATGATCTGCAGCTGCGGCTGAACCATGCGTGGACTGAGCCCCGTCCAATTGGAATCCCACAGGTGCACTTCCTGTGTTCACTGCGCCCTCGGCAGAGCCCGCGTGGTTGCTGGACGCCGTGCCAGCACCCGAGGCCTTCAGCTGTTCTTCTGCGTCATCAGCGCGACGTCGATAGCGATCGCGGTCGTGCTCCAGCTCGATCATGTGCTCCCTGGCGCGTTGCAGCGCCATATCAACTTCGCGCGGGGAATAACCGCGGAAGGACAAGGAAAAGCGCATCGTCGACAATTCATCGGGACCAACGGTGGCGCCGGGTTCTAAGTCTTTCCGCTCATCAGGGCGTTCGGCGGGGCCTAATTCTTCTCCCCGGTCGAACAAGGAGGAGAACACCCACCACAAACCGGCAGAGACAACGATGAGGACAATGAGGGTCACGATCCAATACAGCACGTGCATAGTCTACTGATTGCCGGGCGCTCGATAGGTTCTCACTCCACACCGCGAGTCGTCGCATACGGCGGAATAACGCCCTGCACGGCCAATGCCATGCGGCACGCATCCAGGTTTTCGGCCATTTCGTGAACACGAAATACGGACACGCCCTGTGCCGCTGCCAGCGCAGTTGCCGCCAGGGTGCCTGCCAATCGCTGATCCACCGGACGCCCGACAGTTTCTCCCACGAAGTCTTTATTCGATAAAGCCATGAGCACCGGCCACCCCGTCGACACGAGATCGCGAGCATGACGCACCAACGCCAAACTATGAAAAGTGTTCTTTCCGAAATCGTGGGTTGGGTCGATGAGGACTTTATCCTCGGGAACGCCGCAGTTCACCGCGTGTTCTGCGCGCTGTGTCGTGGAACGGATAACGTCCCCGACTAGGTCGTCATAATGAACGCGACGTGGCAACGTGCGCGGCTCCATTCCTCCCGTGTGCGAACACACATAGCCCCGGTGATAATGGCCAGCGACTTCGACGAGCTCGGGGTCTGCGCCTGCCCACGTATCATTAATCAGGTCCGCACCAGCGGTAATTGCAGCCTCCCCGACGGGGGCACGATAGGTATCCACACTGATGTGGACCGAGGGGAATTCCTCACGCACAGCAGAAACGAAGGGCACCACCCTATCGATCTCCTCAGCGATCGAGACAGGATCACCCCGTCCCGCTTTGACACCACCGATGTCAATGATCGCCGCGCCGGCGTCGACGCAGCTTCTCACCCGCGCCAGGGCTGCGTCGTCGGTAAACGTTGCTCCCTTGTCATAAAAAGAGTCCGGAGTGCGGTTAACGATCGCCATCATCGCTGGTAAGGCGCTGGATTGATAAAAACTGCGGGGGCGGTTTCCAGGACCAGACGCGTTACTTTCCCCTCGGGTGGTGGCGGAATCCGACTCCCCGTGATCGGATTCGGCACCATGGTGGTTATGCATCACGAGAGGAGCCACCATCGGAGGGGTCTTGGTCAGGCGCATCGCCGGTAGACGGCTCAGAGCTGGACGCATCACCGTCCTCAGCGAGCTTGCCTACACTGCGCAAAATTCCAGCCCGCTGCGAATGGGAAAGACTGTTTTCCTCTAGTTGACGCCCCAATTTTTCCACAAAGCCTTCGTGCTTCGTCGTAATGTAGCCGACAGCCTCCTCGACGTCGTCCGTCACGAGGAAGAGATCTGGGTCTTCGGGCGACACCATCTTTTCACTAATCAGGCGGTCCCGAATCCAGTCCACCAAGCCGGACCAGAATTCGGTACCGATCAGCACAATGGGGTATCGAGTCACCTTCCCGGTTTGGACCAGAACCAGAGCTTCGAAGAGCTCGTCCATCGTCCCAAAACCACCCGGGAGGCACACGAATGCCTGGGAATATTTCAAGAACATTGTCTTGCGGACGAAGAAGTAGCGGAAATTCAAACCAAGATTGACCCAGGCATTTAAGTTCTGCTCATGAGGTAGCTCAATGCCCAACCCGATGGACAATCCGCCAGCCTCCGCGCAACCGCGGTTCGCCGCTTCCATCAGCCCCGGGCCACCGCCGGTGATGACGCCGTATCCGGCTTCATGCAGCGCGCGACCGACCTCAACGCCTTTCTTGTAGTATGGCGAATCGACTTCAGCGCGGGCCGAACCGAATACGGTGACCGCACGGGGAATCTCAGCAAGAGCACCAAAACCTTCGACGAACTCACTTTGGATATGCAGGACCCGCCATGGATCGGTGTGCAGCCAGTCCGCATCCTTCTGAACGTCCAAAAGGCGCTGGTCGGTGGTGGATCGTGCGTGAGTGTGGTCGTGCGCTTTACCACCGCGATCGCGAAACACCACCGGGCCGCGGAACCGCAGATGGCCTCGATCATCGTCCTTCCCGCCCATCATGCGAGATGTCTTCCGCCCCATCGTGCTGTCCTTCCCGTCACTTACTCGTCAGATAAGCCATGATCTGGTCTGATACGTCGGTAATCATTTCCACTGGGCACTGCTCATCTTTTTTATGAGCAAAGGCCGGATCACCCGGGCCAAAATTCACTGCAGGAATCCCCATCGCAGCAAAGCGAGCAACATCCGTCCACCCATACTTCGCGCGCACATTCCCACCGGTCACCTCAATGAGCTCGACAGCGGCGGCATGGTGCAAGCCCGGCAGCGCACCGGGGGATTCGTCATCGATATCAAGGCTGAAACCAGGCTCCGGATTATCGGGAGTGCCGACGCCGATAATCGTGAAGGTCTCATCCAAAGCTTGCTGTATCGACTTTCCCGGCGCGAAACGGTAGTTGACGAACATCCACGCCTCGTCGGGGATCGTGTTCGTCGCCACTCCCGATTCGCACATCACGATGTTGAAGCCCTCGTGGTACTCCAAGCCGTCGATCTCGACGATTTTGTCCCCGTCGTGGGCGGCAGCACGCGCGATGACCGGGGCTAGTTTGTGCATGGCATTGTCCCCCAACCATGATCGGGCCGAGTGGGCGCGTTCACCCAGGGCAGTTACTTTCACGCGGACACTGCCCTGGCACCCCGCCTCGATCACGGCACCCGAGGGCTCGCCCAAGATGGCAATATCGCCCTGCAACCACTCCGGGGAATGTTCAGCTAATTTCCTCAGCCCATTTTCTGTGGCCGCGATCTCCTCCGCCTCATACATGATGATCGTCATGTCGCGGGCCAGGTCTGGTGACTCGGCTAATTGGGCAAAGGCGTGGAGGAACACCGCATTCCCCGACTTCATGTCGACGGTTCCGCAGCCGAAGAGTGTGTCGCGGCCGTCCTTGTCCGTGCCCCGCGTGGAGGGAACGTTGTCGGCAATCGGCACAGTGTCCAGGTGGCCTGCCAACACCACACGCGACGGCAAACCGCGGTCGGTTTTGGCCATCACGGTGTTATTAAAACGCTCAACCGTTATGCCATTCGCTTCGTCGGAGGACGCAGCGACGGCTCGGAGCGCTGCCTCGACGGCGTCGGCAATATTTTTTTCATTCTTAGAGACACTCTCAATGTCAACGAGTGCCCTGGTGAGATCAATAGGGTGCTGAGTCAGGTTAATCACGCCACCAGACTAACCGCCGGGGCGGACACGCGCATGCGCGATGTTTTCGTGCGGGATTCCCGTGCTTGACCGACGCCGTGGTCACCCCTGAGTAGCGAACCGGCTATTCTGAACAGATCGAATAGATGTATCAGCATGGGCGCGTAGCTCACTGCTCCCCCAATACCAAAGGGCACTTCATGACGAACAATGCTTCACAGGGCGATGAATCTTCCGATTCCACCTCGCAACTGGGACATGGGTTAAAAGTTCGGCACCTCACGATGATGGGGTTGGGATCTGCCATCGGCGCAGGGCTCTTCCTTGGAACAGGCGTCGGCATTAAAGCCGCGGGACCGGCAGTCTTGATTTCCTATATTGTTGCTGGATTCCTTGTTGTTCTGGTGATGCGGATGCTGGGTGAACTCGGTGCCGCCCGCCCCAATACAGGAACGTTCTCTGCCTATTCCCGACAAGCTTTCGGTCAATGGGCTGGCTTCTCTACAGGCTGGTTGTACTGGTTCATGCTGGTCATGGTCATGGGTGCCGAAATCACCGGTGCCGGTGCGTTTATTGGTAATTGGTTCGGTGTCGACGGCTGGATTCCAGCGCTTGTCTGCGTCATCATCTTCACCTTCATCAATATGGCTAAAGTCCGTGGTTTCGGTGAATTCGAATACTGGTTCGCGTTTATCAAAGTCGCGGTCATTATCTTCTTCCTGGTCGTCGGCGTTCTTCTGATCTTCGGGCTTCTTCCCGGGCATGCCATGGTCGGGTTTGAGCATGTGAGGGAATCCGGTTTCGCCCCGAACGGAGTGGGCGGAATCGCCGCTGGTTTGCTCGCCGTCGCCTTCGCTTTCGGCGGCATTGAGATTGTGACCATCGCGGCCGCTGAGTCTGAGAACCCCAGCGGTGCCATCGCGACCGCTGTGCGCTCGGTTATTTTGCGTATCTCGGTGTTCTACCTGGGATCCGTGCTGGTCATTATCTTCCTGCTTCCCTATTCGACATTGGGCCAGGCTGAAGGCGCTGCCGATTCCCCCTTCACTCGTGTCCTCGCCCAAGCCGACATTCCCGGTGTCGTTGGGTTCATGGAAATAATCATCACGTTGGCGCTGCTCTCGGCATTTAACGCGCAGATTTACGCTACCTCCCGCGTGATTTATGCCATGTCCAAAGAAGGCGACGGCCTGAAATTCTTCACCAAGACGAACCACGAGGGCGTCCCCACACGCGCGGTGTGTCTCTCCATGGCGCTGGCTTACTTGTCCGTGGCGCTTCAGATCTGGGGGCCGGCGAACCTCATCGAGTTGTTCTTCAACATCGTCGGCGGTTCGCTCTTGGTGCTCTGGTTCATGATCGCCGCCTCAGAGATCAAGCTGCGGCCCGAAATGGAAGCAGAAGGCACACTCCCCGTGAAAATGTGGGGATATCCGTACATGAGTTATGTCGCGCTGATTGGTCTGCTGGCGTTGACCGTTCTCATGCTTTTCGACAACTCAGCGCGCCCCCAAGTCATTGCCGTTGGTGTGTTCTTCGCCGCACTGGTTGCTTTGTCGGCCGTCGCCCGGCGTCGGAATGCGTCGGCGGTTCCCGCGAAGTAGACACTTCACCGGTGCCACTGTGCACCTGGGCGTCGTGTGTCGCAACGCTTGGGTATTGTGGCCCCTATGACTTCATTTTTAACTACAGGTGCCATTGCCGATGGTCTTGCCACCATCACCGACGACGGAATCGTGTTGGATTCGTGGTTCCCATCCCCGTCTCTCAGCGACGACATCAGCGAAACCACCACCACTGAGCTCGGTTCCGACGCCCCCGAGGACCTCGCTGCAGCGGCACACAGCGACGAAGATCGCCACGTGCGCCGTGTCGCGATCCGCACTCAGATTAAAGACCTCTCAACCCCGCCCACCAATGCGTACGACGCCTACCTGCGCCTTCACCTTTTATCTCACCGCATCGCACGCCCCCACACCGTGAACGTGGAGGGAATCTTCGGCAAACTGACCAACGTCGTGTGGACGAATTACGGCCCCTGCTCCACCGAAAACTTCGAATCGACGCGCGCGCGGCTCTCAACCCGCGGCCCCGTCACCGTGTTCTCCGTGGATAAATTCCCGCGCATGGTGGATTACGTCATGCCCAGCGGTGTCCGAATTGGCGACGCCGACCGTGTCCGCCTGGGGGCACACTTAGCGCCCGGCACCACAGTCATGCACGAGGGCTTCGTCAACTTCAACGCCGGCACGCTCGGGCACTCCATGGTGGAGGGACGCATTTCCGGCGGCGTCGTCGTTGATGACGGCACCGATATCGGCGGCGGAGCTTCCATCATGGGGACGCTGTCCGGCGGCGGCAAAGAGGTCATCTCTATTGGGCAGCGCTGCCTCCTGGGCGCCAACTCCGGTGTCGGGATTTCCCTCGGCAATGACTGTGTTGTCGAAGCCGGGCTGTACATCACGTACGGTACCAAGGTTGTTGCGCGCGGGCCTGTTGCGGACGCGATGGGGCTGAAGGACAGCTCACCGATTAAGGCCGCACAGCTCTCCGGTGCGAACAACATCTTGTTCCGCCGCAATTCGCTGTCCGGATCCGTCGAAGCCGTTGCATGGCAGTCCTCCACGGTGACGCTGAATGACGACCTTCACGCGAATTAAGCCATAAAGAGTTTTTGCGAAGACATGGCGAAGCAAACCAAGCCCCCACGCCCCACTGAATTAGACCGAGCACAAACAACCAGTCTGATTGTTGTGCTGGTGGTGTGTGTGGCGTGCGCATTCGTCCCCTACACCGCGGTAAAAATTATCGCTGCGCTCGTAATGATCAGCTTGGTCGTGGGGCTCGGCCTGCGGGTGTGGAGGGACAGGTCAGGACGCTGGTGAACTCTACCTCTACCCCGCGATCTGCTGGGCTGCAGCGGTGATCTGATCATCAGTGCCCGTCAGCGCAACGCGGACGTGCTTAACACCTTTCGGGCCGTAGAACTCGCCCGGGGCGACAAGGATTCCGCGCTCTGCAAACCAATCGACGGTGTCTCGGCACGGCTCGTCGCGAGTGGACCACAGGTACAGGCCAGCTTCGGAATTGTCGATAGTAAACCCTGCCTCGCGGAGAGCCGCGGCAAGAATCTCACGACGGTTCCGGTAAATCTCCCGCTGGAGCTGCTCAAAGCCGTCATCCTTCAACGCGGCGACAGTGGCGGCCTGAATCGGCTGGGGAACCATGAATCCAGCGTGCTTGCGGACGGCCAGCAGCTCGTGGATGAGTTTCTCGTCGCCCGCTAACCAACCAGAGCGATACGACGCCATGTTCGACGTCTTCGAGAGCGAATGAACCGAGATCAGGTTGGTGGTATCCCCATCGCACACATCGGGATGCAAAAGAGACACCGGTTGCGTGGGCCGTTCACCGCGAACACCGTTGGCATTCGTCGTCCAGCCCAGGCCGAGGTAACACTCATCAGAGACGACGATGACGTCACGTTCCCGAGCCCAGGAGACAACTTTCCGTAGGTGCTCAAGACCCAAGACCTTGCCCGTCGGGTTTGATGGCGAATTGATGTACATCAGCGTCGGCGCCTGCGGGCCAAGCTGGAATGTGGAATCCGCGCGGACAATCGACGCCCCCGCCAACAACGCACCGACCTCGTACGTCGGGTAGGCGAGCTCCGGGATCACGACGGTGTGCCCTTCGCCCAAGCCCAAAAGATACGGCAGCCACGCAATCGCTTCCTTCGTCCCGATCACCGGCAAAACCTGCCGCTCAGGATCAAGCGGGATGACGCCGTAGCGACGAGTCATCGCGTCGACAATAGTCTGCCTCAACTCTTGCGTGCCGACAGTTTGCGGATAGCCGGGAGCCCCAGAATTTTCTGCCAGGCCCAGCTGAGCAGCAGGAGAAACCGGATCGACGGGTGTTCCCATCGACAAGTTGATGAACCCATCCGGGTGAGATTCGGCCTTCGCGCGAGCATCCGCGAGGGAATCCCACGGGAAATCCGGAAGAAAAGACGAACGAACAATACGGGGCGGGTGCGCCATACAAAGCCTCACAGCAGAAACGGACGCGACACAGGGACGCGAGTGGACAGGAAGAAAAATACGATCATCGGACAGCCCGATACTATCCCAACAATAGCGTTAGGGAACCCGAGTGAAATCCTAGGCTTGCGGCGGAAGCTCTGCGACGAGGAGCGCGTCGAAATCCTGTGGCCCCAGCCGGGCAGCACCACCCGGCGATCCGAGATCGTCGAAGAACGCGGCGTTCGCGTCGTTGTAGTCGATCCACTCATCGGGGACGTCGTCCTCGTAGAAGATCGCTTCCACGGGGCACACCGGTTCACACGCCCCGCAATCGACACATTCGTCGGGGTGGATGTACAGACTGCGAACGCCCTCGTAGATGCAGTCAACCGGGCATTCTTCAACACATGCCTTATCCTTCACGTCAACGCAGGGTTCCGCGATGGTGTAAGCCATAGTCTCCTCCTCTTTCGCCTTTTCTTCCCGTTGTCTTCCTGTTGTGCAGCGTTGCGACGTCGTCACCGTCGGATCGCTGCGCCGTGGCTGGTCTTGCCATGTCTGTGGCCATTGACCGAACTGGGGTCAGGGTGCGCCCAATGTCGTCAAGCGGTTCCATGATGCCACGCGTCAAACAAAAAATGAACCTATCTGTCTACTTTTCGCCTGCGGGGGCAGCGTTTTATGGCCACTACCAGGCTATTTACTTCTTCTTTGTGGGGTTATTTTTCTCCTTGGAACGTTTGCCACCCGTCGTCGTGGTGAGCGGCGGTGGGTTGACCTGATCCATCGACGAGACAACCGACCTCATCAGTGGCCAGGCCGCTCCCGCAACACCGGCGATCATGAACAGGACTCCGATGAGGTTGGGCACGATCCACGTTGTTCCCCGCGTTCCCGGTAGCGATGGCCACGTGACAACGATGAAATAGAGCACGATCCAGGTCACACCGGGAATGCTGGCCCACGCCAACTTTTTCGTCCACAGCAGCGCCGTCGTCCCGAGGACATAGTTGAAGCCGGCTGCAATGAGAATCATGTAGGGGAACGGATAGGTGTGGCCACCGATGGTGATCCGGCTGCCCAGGTACACCATTTCTAAAAAGAAGGACAGCACGGACCCGACGGTTAACCAAGCGATGCCTGCAATGCGTTCACCCTTGCTCACGTCTTCACGCGGCTGAGAATGGTTGGGGTCTCCCCAATGTTTTTCCATAGTTCTTCCCCGCTTATCGACGCCGACCAGACTGCTCGGATGTATCGTGCTCTGCTCCCTCATCTGTCTGATCTAATGAAAACGCGCTCCGCCCTCGTGCGCGCACAGCTGAGGAATCATACGCGTAGCGGGCCGGTGTGGTTTTCGCCCATGGGCCGCTTCCACCGTACGCCACCACATAGTGTTCTTCTCTCATCAGCGGCTGAGCAATACGGTTGGAGAGTGCAAATACCTTCGGCGCCACAGTGGGATCGCTGACCGCCCATGCGGATTCGGGGTTCGTCCAGCTCTGGCGGCCATCGGCGATCCACAATTGCGTGGCGTGAGCAGCCATCGCGTTCGCTTGCGCCTCAATATCCGCATCACTTAGCTGGACGGCGACGTCCACCAGATCGTCGGGAACGAAGGCAAGATCTGGCTCAGTGATCTTGTCCGGGGTTTTCTCCGGGGACGCAGAGTCGACGGCCCCCGCGGCGTCATCGGCAAAACTGAAATCCATCCCGCTGGGCGCGAGCCATCCATCAGGAATACCGGAGATCGCGCGGCCCGCCTGTTTGAGAGCTGTTTCGCCACGGACTGCCCAGAGAACAACAGGATCCGGAACACCGTGGTCCGCAGAAGTTTCACGGCCACCGTGACGGCGCGCTAACACGGCAGAAAACAGATCCGTATCGTTACTGGACGGTTCATCAGAAAACTCAGGCGCGGACGTATGGGGCAGCTCTGCAACAGCCGCATGAATGATCTCATGAGCACGGATATGATCGGGATGCCCATAGCCACCGTCAGGCCCATAGGTGACCACGATGTCGGGGCAGAACTCCCTCATCAGGGCCTTGAGCGCATCAACAGCCTGCTGCCCCGACTTCACGAATGCGCGCGGGTGATCCGCCGACGGCGTTCCCGCCATCCCAGAGTCCCGCCAGCGGCCCACACCGCCCAAGACACAGGGGCGATGGTGAACACCATTCACGCCCAGGATCCGGAGCGAGTCCTCGAGCTCCCGATAACGAAAACCACCCAACATGTCGGCTTCGTCAGCAATGAGGCCCTGCATCGGCTCCCCAATGACCTCACCTTGCTCCCCCAACGTGCACGTGACCACACGAACATCAGCGCCGCGCCGGGACAGGTGCGCTAATAAACCACCGGTCCACAGGGCTTCGTCGTCGGGGTGGGCATGAACGGCCATCACTCGGAGGCCACGCAAATCACTCATTACTGGAGGCATCCTCCTTGTCGTCCTTATTCTCGTCTGTTTCGTCGTTCTTGTCGCCGTCCGTATCGCCTTTGTTGTCGGTAGTCGACCTGCTGCCGGGCTGGAGCACCGAGTAGTCCTCGTTCCGCGTCCACAGAGGCGCAGTGACAAAGATTCCGCCGCGTTCCGTCGTCGGCAACTCGCCCGACTTCAGTGGCAAACGAGGAGCTTCCAGAGCCGGCGTCGTCGCGAATACTTCGGTGTCTTGGAGGAGAGCAAGGCTGACGGCTTGGGAGTTCACCTTCTCAATAACCTTCTGCTTCGTGTCATTGACATAGGCGAACCCCTCGGCAGCTTCCCTCACCTGGGTATCGATCTCCGGATCGCACAACCCCGACATATTGGCTGCTCGGGCGTACTTTTTCTCCATGGACTTGCGCGCATCCCCGTTATCCGCAGCACTAGGCACAGCACTGTCCGACGTCGGGACTGGTTCAGACGACGGCGATGACGGGGGTGAACTCTCCGGCTCCATCAATTCCGAACTCTTATCGGAGTCCATCTCTTTCGACGGACGATCAGCCGACGTGCAGCCGTAGTGGCTGGCTAACGCGGATGCGGTGGTATCACCCGATTGCCACGCCACGGTCGCGTCGGCAAGACCGAGGGGGAGGACAGATTCGACGATGTCCAGCACCGGCATAACAAGCGCCTTCGCAGGAAAACCGGCCTGGGTGAGCTGGTCCGCCACCGTGCGTGCCGCAGTGACTGCCGCATCATCCGACTGATCAACGGCGATCCGGAAAGGCCTGGATAACGATGGAAATGCGGACTCCGACCCGGGAACAGAGGTGCCCGAAATCGTGGCCTCATCATGCGGCGCGCTCACTTCCATCCGTTCCCCGGCAATGCGGGCAACAGTATCCCTATCCACACTGTTGAGTATCCGCGCGCGCTCCCCCACATCATCCATATGCGGGACAGCGGTGTTCAGCGACAACATGAGGTACCGGTTTTTCGGCGACAGCTGCACCACGGAGTGCGGCACCGAATCCAACGACAGCTGTGTGGTTGCTCTCGGGCGCAACGCAGCCCCCTGGACCTGACCATTGCGCAGCATTTCCGCAGCCTCTGCAGCATTATCCTGGGCCTGCAGAACGATCTTGTCTGTCTTCGCCAGGTTGCTTCCCCAATAGCGGTCATTGCGTACCAATGTCACAACGCCACGGCCACTATCAATCGACTCCACCGAAAACCGGTTGCCCGAGACGGGGACCGAGTCCCTCAACATCGTTTGGAAGTTACTAGATGAGCGATACAGGTGGCTGGGCAGCAGATTGGTGAACAGCGACCGCCATGCCACGTACGGACGATCAAAGTGGACATCGACCTGGTGGCCCCTCTCCGTCGAGGTCACGCTGCTGATGGCTTCATACCCCGCCGGGTCTTCCACCCCAGGCTGCGAGATCATTTGCTTCCACAAATACTCAAAATCGGCCCCCGTGATCGGAGTGCCATCCGACCACTGCGCATCCGACGCGATCGTATAGCGCACCGTAAACGGCTGAGGCGACGCTGCCTCGGAAGGCGTCGTCGACTCTGATGATGACGCCGATGCTGAGGATGCTGTCTCACTGCCTTCCACCACGTCGGCAAAATCAAGCAGGTCCTGGTTCAGCTCCAGTTCACCGTCATCCTTTTCGACGAAGGGGCTGGGCAGCACCAGTGAGGCCATGTGGTCAACCAACGGGGTGTCGTCGGAAACCAGATGCGGATTAAACCCCGGGCTGACATCACTGACCGCAAACGTAATTTTTTCCGACTGCTGGGACACGGTGTCGGCATTGTTTTTATTCCCGTCACCGGAATTGACGACGGGTGCCGACCCGGGGCGCGCGCTACACCCAGCCAGTAATGATGTGGACGCAACCCCCACAGCAACGCCCGTGGCCACGACCGCCCTCACGGCAGTGGACGTCACACCACGCGGGTGAGCATGGGAGCGCACCCGCGTGGTGGGTCGATGTCGTTTACGCGTTGTGTTCATTGTCCATCGCGGCCATCAAGGCCACCGTCGTTATTTCTTGCCCTGCTTCGCTTTCTGCTTAGCGTGCGCAGCAGCGCGTCCTCGTTCTTTGGCGTCCAAGATCACTTTACGCACGCGGATGTTCTTCGGTGTGACCTCGACGCATTCGTCGCCACCACAGAACTCCATGGCTTCATCCAAGGTGAGGGTATGCGCTTTGGCCAGTGTGACCGTCGTTTCCGCCGTCGCGGAGCGCATGTTGGTCAGCTTCTTTTCCTTGGTGATGTTGACGTCCATGTCTTCTTCGCGGTTATTCGCGCCAACAACCATGCCTTCATAGGCCTCAACACCAGGTTCGACGAAGAACTGCCCCCGGTCCGCCAGCTGCTGCAAGGCGTAGGCGGTGATCTGCCCCGCGCGATCAGCAACCAAGGATCCCGACGCCCGGTCTTTAATGTCGCCGGCCCACGGTTTGTACCCGTCACTATAGGAGTTCGCGATACCAGTACCCCGGGTTTCCGTCATGAACGTAGTCCGGAATCCAATGAGCCCACGAGCAGGCACGGAGTATTCCATGCGGATCCACCCGCCGGCACCGTTGTCCATGGACAGCATCGTGCCCTTACGCGAGGCCATGAGCTGCGTGACGGCACCTTGGTGCTCCGACGGGACGTCGATAACGAGGTGTTCGAAGGGCTCATGCAGTGTGCCGTCGATAGTCCGGGTCACCACTTGTGGCTTGCCCACGGTCAGCTCGAAGCCTTCGCGACGCATGGTTTCTACCAGCACGGATAGTGCCATTTCGCCGCGGCCCTGAACCTCCCACGCATCTGGGCGCTCGGTCGGCAAGACTTTCAACGAGACGTTACCGATGAGTTCTTGCTCCAGACGGGACTTCACCAGCCGAGCGGTGAGTTTATCGCCGCCACCGCGACCGGCCAAGGGGGAGGTGTTCACACCGATGGTCATCGAGATCGCTGGCTCGTCGACGGTGATCGGCGGCATTGCCTCAGGGTGCTCTGGATCCGCGAGGGTGTCGCCGATCATGATTTCGTCGATACCGGCAACGGCTCCGATGTCGCCGGCGATGACCTGGTCGGTGGGGACGCGCTTCACGCCATCCTGGCGCAGCAGTTCCGAAATTTTCGCGGTCTTGGTGTGCGGGTTTCCGTCGCTATCGTAGTGAATCCAGGCGACGTGCTGGCCCTTCTTCAGGATGCCGCGGAACACGCGGACGAGGCCGATACGCCCCAGGAACGAGGAGGAGTCCAAGTTGGTGACGTGCGCCTGCAGGGGCGCGTCGATCTCAGCAGAGGGCTCCGGCAACACGTCGTACAGCACGTTGAAAAGGTCCTGGAGGTCCTCAGCCTCCGGGACCTTTCCGTTGCCGGGGTTCTCCGTGGACGCCTTCCCGGCGCGACCAGACGCATACAGAACGGGCAGCTCCAGGTTCTTTTCGGCAGCTTCCTGCGCCTCCGGATCGTCCAAGGACGCAGCCAGTTCGAGCAAAAGGTCCTGGGCTTCGTCGACAACCTCGTCGATACGAGCGTCGGGACGGTCAGTTTTATTGACGACGATGATGACGGGCATCTTCGCTTCCAGGGCCTTGCCCAACACAAAACGCGTCTGAGGAAGGGGCCCCTCGGAAGCGTCGATAAGGAGGACAACACCGTCAACCATGGACAGTCCGCGCTCAACCTCACCGCCGAAGTCGGCGTGGCCGGGGGTGTCGATGACGTTGATGATCAAATCGGTGCCATGTTTGCCCATCCCCTTGCGATGGATAGCCGTATTCTTGGCGAGGATGGTAATACCCTTTTCCTTCTCCAAATCCCCCGAGTCCATGACCCGGTCGACGACCTCGTCATGATCGCCGAACACGCCTGACTGCTGAAGCATGGCATCAACAAGTGTGGTTTTGCCATGGTCAACGTGGGCGACAATGGCAACATTGCGAAACTCTGGATGGCTCACTGAGCAAAATCTCCTGGGGTAGAAAAACTCACCGTAGGTCAAGGGCGGTGAGCGAGCGTGACGCGGCATCTCCACCGGTCACACAATGGGGCACCCGAACGTGCGAATCGTGCTCAGGCTACCACCTCCCCCCATCCCTTTCATCTTTCCTATGCTGTGTGGTGGTACAGCCTTGGTTCGTTCCCGGTTCGTTGTCACGCCAACTTCTTGTTAGGACACTGTCATGCGCATTCTTTTTCTCGGATTCGGTGGGTCCATTGCGCTCACTATGCACTCCGCATGGGACGAACTCCGCGAAAAGTATGCCATAGGCACCACGGCTCTCGACGACGAGACCGCTGGGGCTGGTGCTGGCGATGCCGTGTTTGTACAAGGTCCGATGACACCTGAGGACATCGACGCTCTTGGCGCAGCTCTTGATGCAGCCATCGAAGAGGCAAACCGCTCCGGGCGCGCATTCGTAGTCTCCGCATCGGCGCCCTGTGCCGACCCCATCGTTGACCGAGCAACCTCACCACGGCCAGGAATCACAGCACGTCTGAGGGAAGCGCTCCGGCAACTCACGCCTGATGGGATGTGCCACGCCATCCGTCTGGTGCGCACCGTCTTAGCCGGGGTTCCCGATCCTGGTTCTCTCGCACAGTCGCGCCCACACGGCATCATTTCTCTTGACGACGATGACCTCTTGCGCGCCTGCGGGTATTCCGTGAGGGCGGCTGATGGGGAAACTCCGACGGGTGGGGAAACTTCGGCCGATGGGGATGACCGCCCCCAGATCGTTCACGCTCCGGCAGGCGTACGCATTGGAATTGCCGCCAGCCCGTTTCAAGTTGCCAGCCACGACACCCTCGCGGTCTCGTATATCGCGAAACTCGTTGAGGCCAGTGGCGCTACAGCCATCGTGTGGGCAGGAGATCCCACCGACGTGCCCGATGGCATCGAACCTCCACCGACCGTGGACGCGTGGATGAACCTCACCGGTTTCACGCTGGCAGGAACACACGCGAATCCTCGCGTCGATAATGGCGTCGAATTCCTCACAAACACGGGCGTTCCCATGATCACCCCGGTCCCTCTCCTGCGAATGGCCTTGGATCGGTGGCAAACGTCTGATCTTCCTGGTCTGACAGCGGGCCAGGTATCAATGAATATCGCTATTCCTGAATTCGAATCAGGGCTAGCTCCATGGGTGATCGGCGGGCGCGGCATCCCGGCCGTTGAGACCGACGACCCCGATCGCCCAGGTGACCCGCGCCTCGCCGTCGAGCGGATGCTCCCCGACCCCTACATGTGCGCACTCGTGGTGAACCGCACCATAAGAACCGTGGCACTCCGCCGCCTGCCCGCAAAACAGCGAAAACTCTCCATCACCATTTTTGGCCACGACGCCGACGGGACAATCGGTACCGCCGCACACCTCGATGTATTCCGCTCGCTGTGGAACTTCCTCCACCACCTCCGCGCCGAGGGCTATACCGTCGACATCCCCGAAACTCCGGAGGCCCTCGTCGATAGCCTTTTTGATTCCGACGCGGGTAACCGCAGCACGTGTCATGTCGCAGCAACATGGCCCGCGACGGAGTACAACGAGGCGTTGACGTCGTCGCAGGTCAGCCGGATCGACCGACTATGGACGCGAACCCCGGGAATGATCGACACAGACGGCCGCGAGCTTTTCATCCGCGGAGTTCGCCTTGGCAATGTGTTCATCGGCGTCCAACCGGACTTTGGCGACGTTGCCGACCCCCTCAACGTCCTCATGGCACCCGAGGTTTCCCCCTCCCACTCTTTCGCCGCCTATTACCTCTGGCTCGAACACGAATTCAGCCACGACGTCATGCTCCATTGGGGTACCCACGGGGCGCTGGAATTCATGCCGGGGCGCTCCACCGGGCTGATCAGGGACGACTGGCCGCTGCTCCTCACCGACAGCGTCCCGCACTCGTACCTGTACGCCATGAGCAACCCCGCTGAGGGCACGATCGCGAAACGTCGATCCTTCGCCGGTTTGATTAGCTACCTCACTCCTCAACTTATCGACGCTGGCCTCCACGGTGCCCTGGCCGCTGCCGCCGAGGAAGCGTTCCGGCTGTTGACGTCGGCCAAGGACGGCTCTGTGGAGCTGAATGCTGACACCTGTTCTGAATTGGTGACGCTCGCCGCCGAAGCCGATCTGACTGACTGTCCACCGCCCAACAGCGGTGATGCTGACGAAGGCGATGCAGGGAATGCGCAACACGACGAGGCCGACGGTTCACGCAACCCCTGGCACGAATGGGTCAGTAGCGTTTCCGCTACTTCAGAGCGAATCCGCCGTACCCCTATTCCAGAAGGCCTCCACACACTCGGCGAACCTCTCAGCCAGGACAAAGCCGCGCGGATCCTGAACCTCGCCTGCACATACCCGTTGGCGACATCCGATCCCCTTGCTGATCACCTGACAGAAGACCAGATCACGGAGGCCGTCGACGCCGTCGTCCACGACGATTTCGCGCGATTCAGCTCCCTCGTGGCGGGCGCATTCGATAATGATGCGGAGACCACAACTGCAACCCCGACGTCGTGGTTCCGCCACCTCCGTCGGCTCCACTCCCAACTAACGTCGTCGAAGGAAACCGACGGACTCCTCGCTGCGCTATCCGGGGCTTATGTTCCGCCCGCGCCCGGCGGAGAACCCGCATCACGCCCCGAATCGCTCCCCACCGGCCGGAACACACACGGGGCCGACCCGGCCACCATGCCCACCCCCACCACGGCCCGGCGCGGCGCCGCCACTGCCGACGCACTCGTCGAGCAATTACGGCACGAAGAAGGCCACTACCCCGAATCCATCGCCATGGTGATCTGGGGAATGGACAACGTCAAAACCAATGGTGAAGGTATCGCACAAGCATTTCACCTAATCGGCGCAGAACCTCTCACCGACGAGCGGGGACGCGTCAGCCGATTCCGGATCATCCCCCTCGAGGAACTGGGCCGCCCCCGCGTCGACGTCGTCTGCACTATGTCGGGCGTCGGCCGAGATCTTCTCGCCGGCCCCATGGAGCTGCTGGACGATGCCATCCACGCGATCGCGTCGCTACCCGAAGAACCAGAGGACAATCCCGTCCGCGCCCACGCCATGCAACAGGCGGAAGAACTTGGCCTAGACCTCGATTCGGCCGCAACCCGCATTTATGCCACCGCGCCGGGCAATTATGGGACCGGTGTTAATAAGCTCGTGCAGTCCTCGGAGTGGGACGATAATTCCGATTTGGCTGAGGTGTATCTGCACCGGATGGGCCACGCGTGGGGCAAGCACGTTAAAGGCAAGGAAAACCGCGCCCTCTTGGAGTCCAATCTGTCTCGTGTGTCTGCCACATTCCAGAATGTGGATTCAACTGAGATTTCATTGGCCGGCGTCGACCATTATTTCGAGTTCCTGGGCGGTGTGTCCAGCGTCGTTGAGACGGTATGGGGTTCACGGCCATCCGCGAAGGTTTCTCACGCTTGGCAGCATGAGACCAATGTTGAGTCGCTGGATGATGCGATGAGGTTGGAGTCCCGGACTCGTCTACTCAACCCCGCCTGGTATGAGGCCCAGCTCAAGCACGGTTATCAGGGCGTGGCGAACATCCGGTCGCGTTTTGAGAACACGTTCGGTATGCAGGCGACGGCCCGCGTCGTCGATAATTGGGTTTTCGACCGAACTGCTTCCACGTTTATTACTGACGATGACATGCGCGAACGGTTAGCCGAGCACAATCCTGCGGCCGTTCTCTCGATGACGGAGCGTCTGCTTGAGGCCGCGGACCGTGGTCTGTGGGAGGCGGACGATGATGTGCTTGACCAGTTGGAAGATATTTCAGATAGCCTGGATGCGACCGTCGAAGGTGTTACTCCGATGTCTTCCACCCGGCACTAACGCGAATCGTAGGTAACCGAATGAACCGCGTGTATCCCTTTACGCATATCCACGGACAAGATGAGCTCAAAGAAGCACTGATCCTCTGCGCAATCGATCCCGGCATCGGGGGTGTGCTCGCTTTCGGCGACAGGGGAACGGGGAAAACGACGACGGTTCGCGCATTAGGGCAATTGCTGTCACAGCATGGTGAGGGTTCGTCCCCCACCACACCGGTTATCGACGTCCCCCTCGGCGTGACTGAAGACCGCCTGATCGGGTCGCTCGATATCGACGCCGCGTTGACAACTGGCGAGGCGCGGTTCCGCCCGGGATTATTGGCCGACGCCAACAATGGGTTCCTCTATATCGACGAAATTAATCTGCTCGACGACCATTTGGTGGATGTTTTACTCGATGTCGCGGCGTCCGGGGTCAACATTGTGGAGCGCGACGGCATTAGTCACACGCACCCGGCGCGATTTGTGTTGGTGGGCTCGGGCAACCCTGAAGAGGGTGATTTGCGGCCACAATTGCAGGACCGGTTCGGCCTGGCCTTGCGCGTGGATACTCTTACCGACCCGACGGAGCGCATGACTATTGTTCGCGAGCGGCTTGCTTTCGACGCGGCCCCTGAGGCTTTTCTTGAAGGTGCTCAGGAAGAAGAGCAGGAGCTCGCCACGTCTATTGAGCAGGCGCGTGACCGCGTCCGTGATATTGAGCTCAGTGAAGATGCTGTGCTTACTGCCGTTGAGGTCTGTACTGAAACGGGATGCGTGGGGCATCGGGGCGAGCTGGTCATCACCCGTGCTGCACGTGCACGGGCTGCCCTCCACGGTAACAACACTGTGACCAGGGAGGATGTTGGAGCGGTGGCCCTCGCGGCGCTCCGGCATCGCGTGCCGACCGAAGCATTCGAAGCACCAGGCGATGTTGATGCGCGGTTGACGCGCACTATTCACCAGGTATGTGAATAACTATTTTCCAACCGATAATGAGCCCGACCATTAACGAGAGTGACACCATGGCATATCCTGACTCTTTGGCACGCGCCATTGATGCACTACAGGTATGGGTGCAGTCCCGCCCTTCGTGGCTGTTGCTCACGGGCGATTCGGTGCGGATTAACGAATCGTTAGATGCGCTGGGGGAACTTTGGGCGGACACGAAGCATGGATCAGTGATCCGCATGAGCCCGAGTATGACGCCCACTGATATCACGCGGATGAGCACGTCGTTTAATCACGACCGATCCGACGTCGCGAGGGAAGCCGAGGTTGCACCCCGGGGTGATGTACCCGGACGCAATGCACCCCAGCGCGATGGGCTCGTCATCATTCACAACGCTCATCTTCTTGAGGTGGATACGGCCGCAGCCGTCGCCCAGCACTTTTCGGCATGCCATGTCATCTCTGCCGTGCCCGATTCACGGCAAACGTCGACGATCGATGAAGTCCCCGCCGTCATATTCGATCATGTCGGCCCGATTTTGTCGGCTCACTACGCCACTGACCCTGACATGATTGCCACACTCGCGTCGCGCTACATGCCCGCTGGCACTTCCCGCACGACCACAGTCGACGAGGTTCGTGTTACCGACGAACGTGGCGATGCCGACGATACCGCCGTCGGGACTAAAGATTCTGATACCAGGAAGGATGGTGCTCGGGCCGTCGACGGTGATGATGAGCTCAGCCAATGGGTGGCCAGAGCGCTCATGACTCATCTCGGGAGCCAGGCAACGCCGGGACTACTTCTCGACGCCATATATATGGCGCATGCTGCGCGGACCCTCGGGCACGCCACGGAACACGTACACGAAACCGTTGTCGATATGTTTATCCGGCCTCGGCTCCCGGAGGACGTTGACGACTCGGACTTTGACGATCATCCACGGAATAACGACGGCGACTATGAAGACGGTAACGAGAAAGAAAACAGCGCCAATCCGTCTGAGGCACAACCGGAGGATGCCGGCACCCAGAGTTCCCCAAACGACCCAGACACCACCTCCAATGAGGAGCCTGTTTCAGATGAGTCCTCCGAGAATTCACCGTCACGGGAGAACGACTCCGGTGACACATCGCGCGAGGACCGCAACGATCCTCCCCACAATGACAACGCCTCTACGGGCGCGGAAGCGCGAAACACTGACCCCGTCGATAAGCCTGATGGCCAGCCCTTAGCCATCCCCCACATCCCTCACCGGGGGCGGACGTCAACCGCGGTGTGGCCCGGTCGTCATGGGCCACGTGGGATTTCTCACCGCGGACGCGTCCGCCGAGTTATGCCAGCGCGAACACATGACACCGATCTCGCGATTCTTCCTACCCTTGCGGCAGCTGCACCGTGGCAGCGATTCCGGCATCGCCATCAGGACGGTCAGCACGATCAGCGCGACCAGCACGATCAGCGTCGGATCATCCTCACTCGCGATGATCTCCGCACGGCTCAGCGCGAATCTGCCGGCGGCGAACTAGTCATCATCATCGTTGATGCATCCGGATCCATGGGCCGCGGCGCGATCCGCACGGCGAAATCCACCGCCCTGGAAGTGCTGCAATCGAGCTATCGGGACCGCAGCAAGGTCTGCATCATCGTCGCCCGCGGACACGAAGCAGCCATCGGGCTACCCGTCACACGGAGCCTGTCACGCGCTCGACGGTGCCTCACTTCACTGCCGACCGGCGGTGGCACTCCCCTAGCATCGGCGCGGCTCCGAGCAGCCAGTATCGCCCGACGATTCCCGCCCGAATTAGTCCGCGTGATCGAACTATCCGACGGCCGGGCCAACGTCGGCCTTCCCCATTCACACGGCAACCCCGCCGAGGACGCCGAGAAGGCCAAGTATGAACTCGATGCCGTGGTGTCATCGGTGACGTGCATACCGGTCTCGTCCCTGGGCCGGTCTCGACGGCGACGTCACAACCGCGATCGTCGAAACTAAACCGGCACAATTATCGGCATAATTAACACAGGATGGCTATGCAATCACCAACGACTCAGCCCCATCACGGAGCTATTCACGCTCCCAAACACGAAACATTCGATATCGAAAGCAAGACAAATATTGACCCTAAGGGTTTCACACGCACCGTCGATACGTATGTCGAAACATCATTCGGGCTTTATATGGGTAGAGGAGCAGACCATCCACGGTTCGGATATATCGAAGCATGGTTATTGCGTGAACCCGATATCCGAATCACAAAATTCCACTTTCGGTCAGAAACGAAAGCCAGTGAGGCGCTCACCGACAGGCAAGAGTTTTATATCGACATCGCGCACAACATGCGTGATAGCGAGCGCCCCATCTGGACGACCACCGACTACTACGCGGACATCGTTCTCTACCGCAACGATTCCGCCGCGCACGACCGCTATTCCATGGAAGTCCTTGATCTCGATGAGCTCGAAGACGCCTACACCCAGGGCTTTATCACTGCCGCCGAATTGGCGCACGCTCGCTCCGTGACAGCCACCGTCGTCGACGGACTGACAACCTACGGGGATATCGACTCCTGGTTAGAACAGTTCAATATCGCTTTGACCTGGAAAAACGCCGACGATATCTCATTGACACCTGCGCCCTAATGTCGACAGCACCGTGAACTATAAGTGCCGACGAAGCCACGCGCTTAATTGGTCCACCACGATCACAAGAACGAGAACCATGATGATGTAGGTAAGCATTTCATCAAATTGAAATGTCTTAATTGACCTATTAATTAATAATCCGATTCCGCCGGCGCCCACTAATCCTAAGACCAGCGAACTACACACATTAACGTCAAAACGGTATAAAAGCAGACCAACAAGGTTTGCCATCGACATAGGAAGAATGGCGTGGCATACCTGCTGCACACGATTCGCCCCCGCTGTGCGCAGAGCTATTTGAGGCCCGTCATCGATTTCCTCGACGGCTTCCGCCCAGAGTTTTCCCATCACGCCCGTGTTATGCAGGATCAGCGCCATGACGCCGGCAAACGGACCGAGCCCCACCGCGGTCACAAAAATGAGGGCAAAAACAATGTCGGGCACCGCCCTGAGGAATGACAGCACTGAACGGCATGCGTGGTACACCGCACGATGAGGGGTAACTGTTTCCGCAGCTCCAAGGGATAAAACGAAGGCGAGCGGAACGGAAAAGGTCGTGCCTAAGAGTCCAATCCACAGCGTTGTCAGAAGTCCCTCGAAACCAGGCTTGACGACGCCGTCCATGTTGAGGTTCGGCGGGAACGCATCCTTGAAGAACGCCACCATGTTGGACCAGCCGTCAATCAGTTTCTCGACATAAAACTCGGTACTATTGACGGCTATTGCGTGAACGAGCACAGTTACGGCAATGGCGGTGATCCAGCCGATCCACAGCCGCGCTTTCAGCCTTTTCGGTATCGCTATGGGTTGGACCAGGATGCGTGGGACGGCCGCGACTTGTGAGTCTGCGGAGCCTGCCCCGGGAGTTCCCCGATCGATCGACGAACCGTCGATACGCTCGCGATGTCTGGTGGACGAAGATTGCGGTTGGGCTAATTTACTCACTGTCGTCCTTCCAACTGGCCGAATGCGGTACGGTTTCGCTCTAATTCGTCGCGGGCGGATACCTCGGCGTCCTTATCAAAGGGAATCGGTGCATCCATGGCACGGGACTTCTGACTGCCGACGGTATAAAGCGTGCTGATGGTGTCGAGGTCACATGCGTGACGGGGCAGGTCGAACGCCACCAACCCTTCCTTAATGCCGATAATGGTGTCGCAATACTCCAAGGCCAGCTCTGGCTGATGGACGACGGCGATGCACGCAATGTTCGCCTCTATCGAAATGTCACGGAGCAGCCCCATGACCTGGTGCGCAGCCGTCGGGTCGAGAGCCGATGTGGGCTCATCAGCAAGGATCACGCGGGCTCTCTGGCACAGGGCCCTCGCCACCGCCACCCGTTGCTGCTGCCCACCGGATAGCGATCCGCATCGGTCGAAGGCGCGATCTGCTAACCCAACACGTTCCAGGCACCCCATGGCCTCTTCGCGGAGAAACTGCGGGAAGGTCCACGTCGTCAGAGACCGCCAGAAAGGAATGTGGGCGAGCCCACCGACGCACACGTTGTCGAGTACGCTCCGCCTGGCCACGAGGTGGATCTTCTGGAAGATCATTGCCGTTCCCACAGACGTATCGATCTCGACGTCACCTTGGTCAGGCTCATGGAGCCCGGCGACGATGCGCAATGCCGTTGACTTCCCCGAGCCATTGGCGCCAAGGAGAGCCACCATCTCCCCCTCGGATGCCGAGAAACTGATATTGCGGAGGACATGGTTATCCCTGAACGCTTTAGCAATATCTCTTACCTGGACTAATGTCCGCCCAGAGGAATGGTTGCCACCGGTATCGCTGTGTAATCCGGCGGATTCTTCCTTCGTCAGAAGCACCGGGCTAGCTATGCTTTCCGCAGGATTCGGCCGTCGGCGTTCGTTATTTTTATTTCGCATGGTGTCTCCCTGTGTAGCCACTAGCCGGTTCTGAGGCTGGGTGTTCAGCTCCGCATCCACAGCCCCACATCATTCGACGTCATCCGTGGTCAGTCCCAGCGCCGCACTGAGTTCAAACAGAGCCGAATAGTCCTGCTTTGTCACGCGAACCAACGGGCCGGGTTGGTCAACGTCGAGGTATCCAGCCACCTTCTTCACAGTGCTGGGATCCAACTGAGTCAGCGCTGTTCGCAGCTTGCGCTTGAGCTCCGGATTAGCTTTCTTCGACACCGTGATGGGGTCATTCGGAATAGGGTCCGATTTCCATATTTGGACGTAATCATCGGTGTTAAAACGCCCCTCACTGATAGCCGTGGCCAGTGTTTGGGAGTTGATCTCTGCTGCATCGACGGCACCATTCGTCAGCGACATCAATGCTTCGGGGTGCCCGCCGGCATAATCCATGGTCAGGTCTCTATCGGAGAGACCTGCGTCTTTCACAGCTTTGCGCGGAAGTGCGTCACCTGATATTGACCCCACCCCGCCCAAGGCCAGTTGCTTTCCGCGTAGCGACGCCACGTCGTGAATTCCCGACGACTTCTTCGCCCAGATACCCGCGGTATAGCTCGACAGCTTGCCCTGCGCGTCACCAAACGACACGAGGGGCTCCGCACCTGCTTTTTCGTCGGCAAAAACGTAGCCCAGCGGGCCAAACTGCCCCAGCACGAGCGAGCCGTTCCGCATGGCCAACACCTCTGCCGAGTAGTCCTCCACAATTTGAACTTTGACGGAGCAGTCCATCTTCCTGGTGAGGTCGTCGGCAATAGTGCTGTAAGCAGCTTCCAGGGCTTTCGGGTTTTCGTATGGTTCGACGCCGAAGGCGATCTTTCCGTACGGGCACGTCGGGCTCCCTGATGCACCGCCGGGAGCGCATGACACTAAGCACGCGGCGGAAAGTCCGATCAGCGAAGCACAGGCCAAAGTGGTGATGCAGTGTCTCACTGGCACCCTTTCTGGAGTGGAATGGGAGGAAGAATGGGCGCCGGCAACAGAGAGTGACAATGCCACAACCCCATGAGGAGAGTCTTTGTTGCTGTAACGCCGGTCAGGACAGACCGACGAACCAACGGTGAAAACGGTTAGAAGTCAGGCGCATCGCGGTGTTCAGTAATCAGGGTTGCGATCCCGAACGACAAGGTCATCCCAATTCCAGAAGCGACGACGGCCACCGTGGTGCGGTCATCCGGCCGCTCGAGCACAAGGTTGGTGTCCGGGCTGTCCGCGTATCGGCCCTGCCAGCGCTGGCGCACCACCGGCTGCTCGATCCCGAGATATGCGGACGCATTGTCCATGAGCAGGTCCGCGATGCTCTGCTGAATAAATGGTTCTGGCGACTGCGCATAATCGTGGGAATCGCCGATAAATATTCCGCTACCACTGGAGTTGAGACCAGGAATGGCGCCGTCCGGCAAAGCAGTAGCCATAAGGTTGGCAATACATCCCACTAATTCGGGCTTCGTGTCTAATAATTCTTCACGCAGATCCGGCACACCGGGCATGGCAGCGACGCCGTCATAACGGGCGAGCGACGTCCCCGTCAGCATCGCGAAATCGTCGGGAATATGGTCGGGGCGATCAATCAATGCCATGGTCAGAATGCAGGTTCTCAGCCCGTTGCGTTCCGCGATCTCCGGGAATACTTCTCCGACATGATGCCCCGGGCATACGACGACTTCGTCGGCGGACAACGTTCCACGCGAGGTATCAACCTGCCCATCCCTCACATGATGGACGGCCGTGTTCCAGCTAAATTCGACGCCATTCGCGGCTAGCCATTCTGCGAGACGCGGCGCAGCTTCCCGAGGATTTACCCTCATGTCGAGTGGTAAGAGTGCCCCGCCAATGATGTCCCCCTTGCCACTACTGCCGGAGCTTGTGAGGCCCAGCCGTTCACGCGTATCGTCCGCGCTCAAGAGTGTGACTTGCTCGGAACCGCGGTGGTCGTGGAACTGCCGGAGCACGGTCATCTCGGTGTCGCTCACGGCGGGCACGACGGTGCCTGGTTGCGCTGCCCACAAGCCAGTTTCAGCGGCTGCTGCTTTCCACCCATTACGGGAGTCTGCCGCGACATCCTGAATAGCGTCAGCTTGGGCAGTGAAGCAGGCATGGCCGAAGTTTTGGATAGAGGCGCCGACCGGACGGTTAGCACGATCAATAACGTGAACTCGCCGTCCCTGGTGATGAGCGCGCCACGCAGTAGCAAGGCCTACGATGCCTGCGCCCACGATAATAAGATCGGTTTTATTCCCCACTCCGTTCTCGTGAGACTGTGTTTCCTCGGCTGACCTAAACACATCCATAGTCTCTATGGTGGTCGGCTTAAGTTCGATATGTCGAGTTTTTATCAATAAATTCACGCAGGTTTCATCTGTACTTTCCCTAAGCAGTCAGATCATGTAAGCGAGTATTTACATCACGTCATTTTCACTTTGTGAACCGTGAAAAGAACCCCTGTGACCCGCAGTTTGTGTCCCTAAACCGTGTACTCAGTCCAGCGAACCTGTTAGGGTTCAGGCATGCCCCTCCTTGTATGCGATATTGCTGGCACCACCATCGACGAAGGCGGAGTCGTGTACCGCCAATTGCGCGAAAGTGTGGAGAAACAAGGCATCACTGTCACGCCTGATCAGGTTAACCAGGTCAAAGGAACGGAAAAGCGCAGCGCGATTATCACGCTGCTGAGCTCCGGCGGTTTCACCCCATCGGAAGAGACCGTCAACACTGCATACAATGATTTCCTCGAAGGGCTGCAGACCGAATACACCAATAACCCGCCGACGCCTATCCCCGGAGTGGAAAAGCTTTTACGGGAGTTCCAGCGCAAGGGCGGAAAAGTTGCGCTGACCACCGGATTTCAGCGTTCGATTGCCGAGATTGTCCTCTCCGCGGCTGGGTGGGGTGCCCGTGCTCTGTCTATGGCTCCGGATGAAACGACCGTATCGTCCCGACTTATCGACGACGCAGACAACGCTCCATTCTCCGTCGACACACTGGTAACAAGCGACACTGTGCGGGCGGGACGCCCCGCGCCGTACCTCATTCATCACGCCATGGAGCTCACCGGCGTGACGAACGTCGCTGAGGTGATTTCTGCGGGCGACACCACCGCTGATCTTGACGCCGCCACGAATGCAGGCGTGCGCGGAGTCGGCGTTCTCACGGGGTCGCTATCACGTGATGTTTTAGAGGCCCGCCCACACACCATTGTGTTGGACTCGTTGGCTGACCTGGGCTCATCGGAGTCGGTGTCAGCTCTCAACGCTGCGGGCGAAGCCGTTACCGAACTCAATGGTTAAACCGAAACGCTAAACGCGGGAACCTCGCTTCACTCCGCCGCACAGCCCGGGCCCTCGACCATACCCAACGCCTCTAAAACAGCCCGGTAATGGCTCCGTCGTCGGTGACATCGATCTCCATGGCGGCCGGGTGCTTCGGCAGCCCCGGCATCGTGAAAACTGTTCCGGTGAGGGCCACGACGAATCCGGGGCCAAGCTTGGGTATCAGCCGTTGGACATGCAGCGTGTGATTCTTCGGCGCGCCGAGCAGCGACGGATCGTCAGAAAACGAATACGGAGTCTTGGAGATACACACCGGCAACGTATTCCACCCGTGGCGCTTCAGCTGAGCCAGGTCTTTACCGGCTTGCTGAGAGTATTCGACCTGCTCAGTGCCATAAATGTCGTATGCAATGGTCGCGATGCTCGCCTCAACACCCTCTTGCGGATCATAAATACGCGTCCGCGCTGCACCTGATTGGCTCGTGTCGGTGCGCACCGGATCGTCCGCCAAAGCCTCACGAACCTGGGTCACCAAGTCAGCGGCCCCGGCGCCACCTTCACCCCACACATTCGCTACGGCCACGCGAAGTCCATGGTCGTCCGCCCACTCCTTGATAGCCGCGAGTTCCGCGTCGGTATCAGTCACGAACTTATTGACGGCCACGATCGGCTGCATTCCCAGCCGCCGCAATGAGGCACAATGGCGTTCCACGTTGGCCAGACCGGAACGCACGGCCTCCACGTTCTCGTCATTGAGGTCACCGCGTGCCACACCGCCGTTGTATTTCAGCGACCGAGCAGTCACCACAATGACAGCCACGTCAGCAGCAAAATCGCCGGCCACCGACGCAATATCCGTGAATTTTTCCGCACCCAAATCCGCGCCGAAACCGGCCTCCGTCACCACAACATCAGCCAGTTCACGTGCTGCGTTAGTCGCGATAACGCTATTGCAACCATGCGCAATATTCGCGAACGGTCCCCCGTGGATCAGCGCCGGTGCCCCACCCAGAGTCTGGACAAGGTTCGGCGACATCGCGTCACGCAAGAGCGCAACAAGGGACCCCTCCACACCCAAGTCATGCACGAACACCGGATCGTTATCCCGCGTGTAGCCGATGAGCATACGGCCAAGCCGCTCCCTCAAATCGGCGAGATCCCGCGCTAAGCACAGAACCGCCATCACTTCACTGGCCGCCGTGATATCAAAACCGGCTTCGCGTGGCACGCCGCCACCTTTGCCGCCCAAACCAGTGATGATGTTTCGCAGGACACGATCGTTCACGTCCAGGCACCGTCGCCACACAATCTTTCGTGGGTCAAGATTCAGCGAGTTCCCCTGCTGGACGTGATTATCGATCAGCGCGGCCAACGCATTATTAGCCGACGTGATCGCGTGCAGATCCCCCGTGAAATGCAGGTTGATGTCCTCCATGGGGACGACCTGCGAGTATCCCCCACCCGCAGCGCCACCTTTCATACCCAGCACTGGCCCCAACGACGGCTCCCGCAAAGCAGCCATCGCTTTCACACCGGCCGACGCCAACCCGTCGACCAGACCGATGAGGACAGTTGATTTGCCCTCCCCCGCGGGCGTCGGAGACATGCCCGTCACCAGGACAACCTTCCCCTTCGTTGCACTCTGTGCTAACTTTCCGACGGTCACCTTGGCCTTTGTCGTTCCATAGGGCACCGTAGCTTCTTCGGGGATGCCGGCACGCCGAGCGACGTCGGCAATAGGTTCTAAGTGATGAGCTTGAGCGATGGACACGTCGGAAGGCTGGCTTTTTTCATGACCAGACGAGGACGGATTCGAGGGTTTTTGTTCAGGTGCAGACACGGTTCCCAGAATACCTACGGCCATGCCTACCCGAGTGCGGATGAAGAAAAAGAGAGGTAACGGACACCATGGCGTGGATCATCCTGATTGTCTCTGGCCTATTCGAGACCACCTGGGCCGTAGCGCTCCACGAGTCGCAGGGGTTTTCTCGGCTCGTGCCCTCCGTCATTTTTGTCATTGCCGCCGCGCTGAGCATGGTGGGACTATCACTGGCGATGCGCGATGTCCCCGTCAGCACAGCCTACGCGGTATGGGTATCCATTGGGGCCGTTGGCACCGTCGTATGGGGAATGTCGACGGGGCAAGAGACGGTCTCCGTGCTCAAGATCGTGTTCCTGTGCATGATCATCGGCGGTGTGGCAGGACTTAAAGCAACAAGTTAGCACCTATTTCAGTATCTGTCGCCCCATCACCATGCGGCAAATCTGGTTCGTTCCCCCATAGATCTGCGTAATTTTTTTCATATTCTCAATTAACCTTCTACTTTATTGTTTTTGCTGGTCAGAGGATTATATCAATTCTGATTATTTTCATTAAAACGGTGGCTACGGGACCTCGTGCGGACTTTTTGCGGACTTTTCACACCTCACCACAGCCCTAAAAACACAAAACAGAACCGGTACGCACAGCCACCCCGACGCAAACCCCTATATGTAAAGAAATGGCCTCGGGCTGAAAAGCCCGAGGCCACTCTCCCCCCTAGCGCAGCTGCAATACCAACATAGCACACTGTAATCGAACGCGCATACGAATAAAATAACCCACAATGGAGGTAAACCTATGCCAGGCCGAGGACCAGCACCCAAAAACCCGAAAACACGTGCGAGAAGAAACGAACAAAACATCCCACAACGAGAAATCGTCGTCTCCTTCGTCCCCCAACCCGCACCCGAAGACATCTACGGAGACACCAACCCAGCGACCCAGCAACCCTGGACAGACCAAACACTCCAATTCTGGTCCACCCTCGCCACCTTCCCACCGCTAAAAACGCAAGGCCTCCAACAAACACAATGGCTCGATCTCGCCCGGACCATGGTTATCGATGATGCCTTCAACCGAGGTGACACCCGACTAGGCCCAGAACGACGGCTACAGCTCGCTCAATACGGCATCACCCCCGACAGCCTCGCACGCCACCGCATCACCATGGCCACCGCCGACGAAGCAGAAGACAAACGCCGCGCCTCACGCGCCGCCGCCGACGTCCGAGGCCGCTACCACAGCCTGAAAGCAGTTGACTAACCGATGCCATTTAAACCCAACGAAGCCGGGGAATTCCCCTCTCTCGGCTGGGAATGCCTAGCCTGGATAGAAGAAAACCTCGCACAGCCAGATTCTGCCGAATACCGGCCACTCATCCTGACCCCAGACCAAGCCAACTTTCTCATCCACTACTACAGACTGGCCCCAGAATCAGGACAACGGCTCTACACCCGAGGAATCTTTTCTCGATCCAAAGGTTCCGGAAAGTCCCCGCTGATGGGAGCAATTGGAGCGCTCGAAGCCCTCGGCCCCGTCTGCTTCGGTGGATGGGACGCAGCCGGACAACCAGTCGGAATCCCCTGGTCTGAACGTGTCACACCGCGTGTCCAATTCGCAGCCGTCAACGAAGACCAGTCAAAAAACGCCTACTGCCCCCTACTAGAAATGCTCCGCGACGGCCCAGCCATTAATAACTATGACATTGATCCTATGGAGAGCTTCATAGCGCTACCTCGTGGACGCATTGAATTCATCACCTCTGGCGCCCTATCAAAAGAAGGCGGTAGGCCAGTATGGGCAGCACTCGATCAGACGGAATCATGGACACGCTCAAATGGTGGTGTGGCACTAGCTAACACCCTGCGACGCAACCTCGGAAAAGTTGGGGGCCACTCTATTGAAACACCGAATGCCTTCCGCCCTGGGGCAGGATCGGTAGCAGAAAAAACGTTTCAAGCTGTTGAACTTGAAAAACAAGGAAGACTCAAGCGAGAAACCATCCTGGTTGACCACCGTGAAGCACCAGCCGATACTGATCTTGCCGACCACGACTCACTATATGAGGGACTGCTCTACGCCTACGGAGACTCAGCACGTGACAACGGCGGCTGGGTAGACATCGAACGGATTATTACTGAGATTTGGGACCCATCGACCGACCCGTCCGATGCCCGCCAGTTCTACCTCAATCAGATAGTGTCAGCTTCCGACTCGTATCTGTCTCACCTCGAGGTAGACGCCATCGAAGACCGTGACAAGGCTATCCAGCCAGGCGATAAGATCGTGCTCGGTTTCGACGGCTCACGAGGCCGCATGCGAGGGAATGCTGACGCCACTGCTGTGGTAGGGATGCGCGTCTCAGACGGACACCTTTTCGAAGTTGCAGTCTGGCAATCGCCCACACCTCGAGACCCAACTTGGCAACCAGACGCAAAACAGGTCGATGCCGTAATCCGAGGATGCTTCTCCCGCTACCGAGTGGTGGGAATGTATTGTGACCCGTCCGGGTGGGCTGAGCATGTCTCAAGCTGGGAAGCTGATTTCCCCAAAAATTAAAAGTTCGAGCAACATCTGAGCACCCCATGATGGCGTGGCCACGTGGGAAAACCGCTTCAGTGTATCAATCACTGACTCAATTCCGACAAGCCGTTGTCCACCGCGAAATCAGCTACGACGGAGGCCCCTATCTAAGAGCCCACTTGCTTAATGCCCGCCGTCGAGAAACGCGAACTGGATATTTGCTCTACAAATCATCGCCAGAATCGGCTGATAAAATCGATGCAGCATACGCAGCGGTCATGGCCTATAAATGCTATCTCGACGCTGTATCACGGGGGATAACGAAACATAAAAAGAAGAGGGGGTCATTTGTCCTATGATCGAGGGACTAACGCACACTGAAGACGACATTCTAAGCCTACTGAGCAGTCAGGTCGGAGCACACCGAGCCACCAACGAGCGACTTGCTGCCTACTATGACGGTACACACCGAGTCCGGCGAATCGGTGTGGCTGTGCCACGAACCCTCGGAGATATTGGGGTGGTGTCAGGCTGGCCAGCAACAATTGTCGATACCTACGGCGACCTGTTACGCATGGACGGTTTTATCTCCCCCGACTATACCGACCAGATGCGCGCCATCACCCGACGATTCAATGTTCCGCTGCGCGTCTCGGAAGCCATCTTGGACATGCTGATCTTTGGGCTGGGCCTGCTTGCCGTCGAACCAGATACCACAGGCCAATTCCGACTACGCTCAGTCTCCCCTCTGTCCGGGTCACTGCTGTGGGATGACGCTACCAACAACCCGGTGGCTGGCTACCGCCGCTCCGGGATTGATTCACAAGGTCGATACCGCGAAGTTCTTTACCTGCGCGGGCAAATCATTATCGTTTTACGCGATACAGCTCGAGTTCAATCCGTCCAACGATACCCCATACCCAATAACCGTTTCCCCATGGTCAGGTTGCGCAACCGACTCCGCACTTCTCACTGGTCAGGGCAATCAGAAATCACACCAGCCGTGCAATACCTCACCGACGCAGCCGCCCGCACCCTGGAAAACATGGAATACAATTCCGAGTTCTATGCCTCACCTCAAAGGTGGGCTACGGGGGCCTCACCCGAAGACTTCGGCTACGACCCCGACGGCATGTCTGAATTTGACCGCGTAGAGATGGGATGGCGCACTTCCATCGGCAAAATGCTCGTTGTCAATGGCGACGAGGACGACCAAAAACAGCCCAGTGTCGGACAATTTGCCTCCTCACCCCCGACCCCATTCATCGAGCAGGTTAGGGCCTATTCCCAGCTCATCGCCTCGGAATCGAAAATCCCGGCCCAGTATTTCGGATTCATGACCCAAAACTCGCCATCGGGTGATTCCATCCGTGTGTGGAAAGAGCAGCTTATTCGCGCCTCAGAGATTAAAACCGAGCTGATGAACCCAGATTTAATCGCGCTGGCGCAAGTGCTTACTTCACTGACTGAGTTTGATGATCAGGTAGAGATAGATCGGTTAGCTGATGGCCTCGAAGTGGATTGGCGAGACCCGGCTACCGCGTCGAAAGCCGCAGATGCTGACTGGGCGCTTAAACTTCTCTCTGCTGGTGTCCTCTCCCCTGATTCTCAGGTCTTGCTCGAAAACCTGCATTTCTCTGCTGCTGATCGTCTGCGAATTGAGCAGGAAAACCGGGGGAAGCGTCTCTCTGCTCTAGCTAAGGTCATGGCTGCATCCAAAAAGGACAGCGACCAATCCAGCTCCCCCAACAACACTGAAGACGAAGAGGCTGACACGGAACACAACCCCCTCTCCCGATGAGAACGCCAACCAAGACGCGAAAGAGGGAAGATAAATGGCCACCGTGGATGTTGAACACCCGTGGACATCGATTACCCCAGTGGTTGATCAGATTACGACGCTGGCCATTCGTGAACTCAACATGGAGGCCGCTACCATCCCTGAGATCACTGACAACCAGGGCTACCCGAGCCACACAGCCTGGGCCACTATGCGGGGCGTAGCCTGGACGCGGCCAATCATGCCGGGGGATGCAACCGCAGTGGAGTGCCGCCATTGCCAAGTGCTGTGGCGGAACCGTTACTTTTCACCATGGGCACAATCAGGGGGCATAATTTCTAATGCAGGAACATCAAGTAACGCAAATGGCCGCGATTGGTCAGAGGCGACGGGACGACCGTATGCCGTTCGTCTATTTGACTGACAAATATTTGACCCCACAGGTCGTCATCAGCGGCTACATCTCGCTGAAGGCCTCGGATAAAGTCAACGATGCGGGCACTGTCACTCTCGAAGTCCCAGCAGACCACCCTATGGTGGATGTACTTATCCCACCGCTAGCCTTCGATGGTGACCCCAACTCGGCTCTACGGAAGCTCACCGACATACAACAATTTCTCGTTGTTGAATATGGGCATACACGCTACACGTATTTCGTCGACACGATCGTCGACCACAGTCAGCGCACCAACCCGACTGTCGAGATCAGTGGGTCCTCCATCTATGAAATGACCGACTATCTTGTCATGGAATCCAACCCCATGTCGGTTAAGGCACTCCAACCTAAATATATGGATGTGCGGGCCGGGGACTCACTTCGGGTAATAAAAACGTTCATCCTCATGAATTTGCGCAGGCTCTACCAGTTTGACCTTCTCCCTGATCCTGACCCCTGGTCCCCGATCGCATGGAGGGATTATGCAGATTGGCCGATTATGGTCAATCCTCTACATCAATCAGTTGATACTCCCTGGACAGTACTTGCCGCACGCTTCGACTCACTAGCCGACCTGACAAAAGAAACCTTGGAGGCCGCTGGCCTCAGGCTGACCATTACTCTGTGGATGCCGTGGGATCGGCAGCCCTTCCCCACTCACACACGCCTGTGGAAACCCACTTTTATTGTCGATGTCCTCCCCGTTACAGCCGATTCATCCGTCGCTGGCCATATCCGCGAGGGGGTCAAGAATATCGAGCGCAAGTGGGACCCTGAAGACAACATATCCACTGTCGGCATGTCTTCACGTTCCAACCCGGATGGCTATAAGCCTTGGGTCATACTACGCCCGGCCCACATCGCCTATGCCACTGCGGATGTGACCATCAGCCGCGCAAAATACGCTGATGTCACCGTTGGTGGGAAAAGTCCAGGTGCGATTAACCAACTCCTAAAGCGAACAGCAGCTTCATTTGTCGGCGGCGCCATCGCCGGGGCGAAAACAGCATGGCCTGGACATGATAAACAGTTAGATGATCTCCAGTCCAGGCTAGAGAAGGCTGGGGAAAAGCTCACAGAGGATAAGCTGCTGGCCTTTACCCACCACCAGGCAACACGGCGGGCGCGCTATCTTGGCCCCTACCGGCGTCGTGAACTCGTCGCATCTGGTGAGGGCTTCACGGTCGAGGGCGAACAGCAAGCGTTTGAGGCCCTCGCTAAGGGAAAAGGTGGACTCTCGGCGGCGTTTAAGATCACCAATGAATGCCCCTACTCTCTCGGCTACGAGGTGAATGTGGGGGATCAAATTGGTGTTGAGTGGCGAGAAATGGTGCTGTCCACATGGATAGATGAAGCCACAATTACGTGTAAGGATGGTCACCCACCTGAGGTAGAACTGGCCGTTGGTGAAGCAAAAGCTCGCCGTCCTGCCCTACAACAGCTCAATGACAACCAAAAGCACATCTCGTCAGTCACGAAGAGGCTAAAGACGCTTATAGGATAGAATATAAGTTCGAACTGGTAAACTTTATTTTGCATAATCCACGGGGGCGAGCATATGGGGGTATGTCTTAGCGAAGAGGCTCCTGACGGCGCGTGGGTGGTTGGACGACCTCTACTCAACGCAGTCAACGAGACTCACGCATTGTTTTTTAGCCAAGGCGACTACATGACAGGACGATCGGTGATGGAATCACTATCCCCGACACTGCACACGCTATTATCGAATAAACGTTCGACAGGCAAGTAAAAGAGGGGTAACTATGCCACTGTACGGACTCGATGTCTCTGAACATCAAGATGGAATGTATCTACACCGCGCACAAGCCGAGGGCTATGACTTTGTCATCATCCGACTCTGCGACGGCACCTACCGAGACAAGATCTTCGGCTCCCACCTTCAAGACGCCGAAAGCGCAGGTCTGATCACGTCGGCGTACTGGTATCTCCGCTCCCCCTCAGAGGGAAGCACCATCGCCCAACAAGTCGACGTTATTGACCAACAAATGGGAGGACGCCGCGACCTCGGCGTATGGATCGACGTCGAATCAGTCAGTAGAAACCACCAACTACTACTCACTGGCGACGACGTATGGGCCGCCAAACGCGAACTCGAATCACGCGGCTACCACGTACCCGGCATCTACTCCGGTGCCTGGTACTGGGAAAACATGCCAGGTGGTGAACCACCCATGGACGGACTCGGTGCACTCTGGGTATCCAACTACGGCTCCAACGGCTACGGAACCGCCGCCCAACTCTACCCCGGCGACACCGACCGCCGATGGAACTATCCACTCGGCAACCACGCCCCCGACATCCTCCAATACGGCTCCAACTGCCATGCCGCCGGCTACCCCGGCGTCGTCGACGTCAACGCCTACCGGGGAAGCCACGACGAACTCCGACACCTGTTCACCGGCAACTAACCACCCCCTAGCGCAGCCACCACAATCCTGACCGCGAACCACGTAGAGGATCACACCATGGCTAAGCACAACATCCCACACATCAACAATATTCATCCAGGCGAATTCCACCTCGACCGAGGCATCACCCACTCACCCTGGTACCTCAGGCAAGTCGTCTACACCACCGCAGGGATCATCGGGCTAGCCGTCACCGCCCTCGGTATTGCCACACCAGGACAAGTCAGCGACTGGTTCCAAACCGCCGCCGGCATCGCCGCAGCTATCAGCGGCGCACTCGCAGCCGTCTCCACTGGAGAGCACTCCGACTATCGCCCCACAGGGCGCCCGAAAGACGCAGAAACCCAACCCGGCGACAACAACACACTCCACGCCCCACAAACACCCCCATCACCGCCCATCACCTACGCCCCCACCACACCCAACAACGACACCTACCAGCCACCACGCCCCACCATCACACCCCAAGGCGGAACACCCGGCCACCCCACACCAGCCCCCGAACACTAACCCCGGCCACACACCCGAAAAAACACCAACTAACCACACAGGGGGCACTATGCACGGGCCACTCACCACCCTCCTCATCACAGGAGTCTCCAGCGCCATCGCAGGGCTTGCCTCATGGTTCGCCGCCATCACCAACACCCACGGCAAAGAAAAAGTCGCCAAAGAACAAACACGCTACCCCGAATGGAAAGCATTCGTCGACGCAATCCAAAAGGAAACCGAACGCACCAAAAATGAACTCACCGGAAGAATTAACAACCTACAAACCCAAGTCGACACCCTCCGTGAACGAGTCAACACTCTTAGCAACAAATACGATGCTGCCCTCGGCCACATAGCCGAATGGCGCCGCGCCCACCCCGACGAAATTCCCGACAGGCCAGCCCCCGCCGCCATCAAACACGACCTATGAACACACACAACCCGAACAAACCCGAAACGCCCCGACACCTCCGCACACACATACGGCAGCGAGACCACTACACCTGCCAGGTCTGCGGAGCCCCCGGCAAAGAAGTAGACCACATCATTCCCACCAGCCAAGGCGGCACCCACCACCCCACTAACCTGCGAGTTCTCTGCCACACCTGCCACAGCCGCAAAACCACCCAGGAAACACGCGCAGGAAAACGCGCCAAAGACCAGCTCCTGCGCTTACCCGCCGAACATCATCCCGGAGTGACATGGAGGTAGCACCGAGTGAGGGGCCGCCGACAAATTGTATTTTGTGAAAAGCCGAAGTAATCTAGCTTTCCAATCTGGTACCTAACCAAAGTAACGACCGAATGCGGGGAGATAATGAAGAAGAGCAAACTGGCAGCCACTACCGCATCACTGATCGCTGGGACTGCCCTAGCCATATCCATGTTCCCCGCCCAATCAGCACCACTGGGTAGTGATGATCGCCAGCTTCCCACGTTTGACTTCAACCGGCTCACTCAGGCGGACCTAAACCAAGACTACGATCACCAACAGCCACAACCGGGAAACCTGGTCACTTTCGGTGATTCCATCTTCGCAAACCCCACGGCTGGTGATGCTGTGTTTGGTATCGCAAGTAGAAAAATACCTGACCAAACCGTAGCTAAGACCATTCGACGCGCCGATCCCAACATAAACCCCCAGGGCTGTGCACAGGGCCAACCAAGCATTCCTAAAAACCTCGCGGCCGACCTTGGCGTTCCCCTCAATGACTACTCATGCCCAGGTGCCACGGTCTACCACGAAGGGAATAGTGCCTCGCCATCATCCCCTGGTCAGCAAAACGGTAACACTTTAGCCACCCAGGTGGAACATGCTATTCAGGACAACACCCTTAACCCAGACACCCGGTATGTCGCGATCCAGGGCGGGTACAACGACATATACAATAACTACCTCAAACCAAGTGGTGAGCTCCCCTTCGACGAGCAGCTCGCTCAAGCTACTAATCAGCCCACCCAAAAAGCAGCTTTTGCCGAAGCTATGGATGCCGTCCTTAATCGGATTAAAGAGGTAGCCCCCAACGCACAGATTAAAACCATCGGCTATCACACAATCACCGAGGACACCCCCTCCGGCTGGCAATGCCTGTACCACGTAGGCGAAGGAACCGAAGCGAACAACAAGTGGGACATCACCTACGCGTTCCCCGTCTATTGGGACACACGTGGCGAAATCAACACTAATAATTGGCTAAGAGAAGCCGCTGACCGCCATGACGGCGTAGAGTATGTAGACACCAGAGAGTTCTCCAAGGACCACGGCGAATGCGCCGCCCCCGAGGAGCGGTGGGTAGGTGGCATCCTCATCGACACCACCACCGGTGAACATAACCTGGCGCTTCACCTCACAGACACCGGCATCGATCAAGTTTCCGGCCATATCGCGTCCAACTACCAAAGATAGGGATATCCCCGTTGCTCATCGACACAAAGAACCCCGATAGTTTTCTGACACAGACCTTCTACAGCGGATCAGTTTTACTCGACCGTTCTATAGAAGCAACGATCGGATTCCTCGAACAAAACCTCCCCGCTTTCCTAGGCAACCTCTCCCAACTCTGGTGACCAGTATCATGCATGCGCTAAGCAAAAAGGCCACAGCAGCTTTCGCAATCACTGTCATCCCCGCGACATGTCTTGCCTATACCAATAGCCCGGCTCACGCCGATGCCCCCAACGCAGGAGACAAGTACGTCGCTTTAGGCGATTCCTACGCAGCAACTGGGACTGTCAGCAAGCGAACACCTAATGCTAGTTTCGCTTGCGTCCAAGACCAAGACAACTATCCCCACCAACTCGCCAACAAGCTTGGCCTCAAACTCGACGACGCTAGCTGCAGCTGGGCGTTCACCGCGCAATACGACCAACCACAAAACCACGCCCTACCGGGCACAGCCCCCACCCCCCAAAAAGAACACCTCACACAAGACACCAAACTCATCACCATCAGCCTCGGCGGCAATGACGCCGGACTAGCTGATGTCTTCCTCGAATGCTTCTCCCGCATCCACATACCAGGGCTACCAGACTGCAAAGACGCTGCAGCCCCCGTAGTAGACGCGAAAATCAATAACCCCGACCCACAAGGCCGAACCCTCCACCAACGCCTCGTCGACATCGCCAACGACGCTCGACAACGCTCACCGCACGCAAAGATAGTATTCACCGGCTACTACACCGCCGCAATGAAAGACTACCGATGCATCGACGACGGCTTCCTCTCCGACAACGACCGCGCATTCCTCGAACAATACGTGGCAAACATCAACAACGTCATCAAATCCGCCGCCGAAGAGGCCAACGTTACGTACGTCGCCCCACCGAACCAACCCGACGGATGGTGCAGCCCACCTAACGAACGCAACTCAAGCTACTTCGGAATCCCCGAAGGCAGCCTCACCGCCCACCCCACCCACACAGGACAACAACGAATGGCGGATTCTATAGCCAACCAAATCTAGCCCCCTGACGAAAAAGCCTTGGAAGGACAATACGATGAAAAAGGCAACGCTCATATCCCCTATTTTTTGCTGCGCGCTAGCAATGAGCGCCTTCTTCACAGCACAAGCGGAACCTAACGACCCCGCGCCACAAGACACCCAACAGCAACCACCTTCACCAGGGGAATTCCAAAACCAACTCCCCTCCCCACCACCCGAACCGGAAGACGGCAAAGACCTCATCACCATCGGCGACTGATTCACCGCCAACGGCCCCACACCAAACCCCCTCGTACACAACTACAACACCCCACCACGCCAACCAGACATCGGACCAAACGGCTGCAAGCAAGACAAAGAGAACTGGCCCCGATTAGTCGCACAAGAAAAACAATGGTCCTTCGCCGACTACTCATGCAACGGAACAGAGGCAGCACAAGTAGCCTTCTACCTAAAGAAAGCGGTCGACAACAAAGACCTAGGCCCCAACACAAAGAAAGTCATCATCTCGTACGGCGCGCTCCAAAAACGAGAACACTTCAAAACAGCAATCCAAACCCTCAACCTCCCCGACCTCACCCCCAACCTCTACGCCGCATACCTCAAATCCATTAAAAACTGGCTCCCCAGCGTCGCGCCAAACGCCGAACTCCTCACAGCCAACTACCAACCACTCAGCGCACCCGGCGACCACATCTGCCCCGCCACACCCCAAGCCAACAACCCAATCCCCCTCTTCATCCCCTTCATCAACAAAGCCGAAGAGACGCTCAACAACAACATCACAGCATCAAGCCAGCAAGCCGGAATCCGGACGATCGACATCCACAACGCAGCCAAAGGCCACGACACCTGCAACCCCGACGACAACGAACGATGGACCGCCGGATGGTGGGCACCAACCACAACACAAAACATGGTCTACCACCCCACCATCACCGGAACCCATGCCGTCAGCAAAATCGTCACCGACCAGCTCTAACACAACCCCACGAGCCCCACAGTCGAGGTAAACACATCTTTCTCCAAAGCGATCAGTCGCGGATCGCTTATAACGACAGGTGAAAGATAGTCAGCCTATGTAACGCAACCGAACCCCACATGAACGACTCTTCCGCATGCAACCATGTGTACTAGATACTCCAAGCTCGGTATGGTATGCTCCTAACGTCAGATTCTGGTACGCAAAACGTACAGCCCGGTAGGAAGTCCGGACGATGACCTTAGTGCAGGCATCCATCGCTCCAGTACCTTAATATTGGAGAATCCAGCGTCCCCAGGTTACCTTCGCATACCTGGAGACAACTATGCCTGCACAATTCACCCTTTTTCACGACGGCCAATTCTGGCGCGGCCTATACGAAACATCAGATCAGCGTGGACTCTATGCAACCACAATCATCTTTGGTTCCGAACCAACGAACGCAGAATTCTATGAATGGTTCATCGCCCACGGATCCGAGCTGATTCGACAGGTATACCGCACCCAACCAGTCCCAGGACAAGTAACCACCCCAACTCGAGGCAACCCCAAACGACTACGACGAGCCATCAACAAACAACAACATAAACCCACATCATCGAAAGCACACGAAGCACTCAAACTAACCTTTGAACTCGAAAAAGCTCAACACAAAAAAATAAAATCCCAACACCGACAAGCACATAAAGAATACACGCGCGCCGTACGCGCAAAAAAGAAAAAAGATAAACACCGAGGAAAATAGAAACCCCAAACCACACCCCCAGACACAAACCTCACCCCAGGGGCAAACCCCCTACCCCACACCACCCCCGAGCGACTAAGACGCTATCGGTGTGTACGAGTCTTAGCCGTTAGGCGTATGACGTGCTTTGTGCTTTTAGTGGGCTGAGGGTTAGTTTTTGTTGTAGTCGGGTTTTGGGCTGTGTACTGGTTCTTCGGGTTGTGGCAATGAGTAATACCCCATGATATTAGTCTGGCTGTTATCATGGTGCGTTACTTTTCTTCCGGTTATAGTTGGGGGTACAGGTGTACTGGCTTTGCCGGAAGTTTTTCGTGGGCGGTAGTCTGGGATCGTTAGGGCTGGGGTGATCTACTTTTTGGTTGGGGCGTCAGAGGTCGAGTTTTGGTTCTTTGCCACATTGTTCCTGTTAGGCTCCACCGCACAGTCTATGAGGCAGTAGATGAGGCGTGCGGAGGCTTCGATGACCCCGGGTTCTTCTTTCCCAATTGCGGCGAAGTCTTGGAAGACTAGTTTGGCTGCTTGGTTGATGTGATGTTTATCGAGGGATTCTTGGATGGCGTTTGAGTCGGCGTCGACGCATTCGTTGAACTTTTCGAGTTCTTTGACGCGTTCTATGATTCTGTTGACGTTGACTTCGCCGAGGTTTTCAGCGGCTTTTTTGTGGTCGAAGATTAGTTCGCCGTGCTTGCCTTTGCTGAGGACTTTGTCTTTGACTTTGGAGAGCATGAGCGCCTGTTGTTTTGATGGTGCGCCTGTTTTGGTTGTGGTGGGTTCTTCGGCGTTTGCGATTGGGGTTGTGCTGATGCCGATCGTTGTTGCGAGTGCGGCTGAAAGTGCCAGTTTCGCGGTTTTTAAATGCATGGATTTGCCTTTCTTGAGTTGGGCTGTACTTCCGAATATTTACAAAACCATGTTGTGAGTTTGTCGGCTACTCGAGCGACTAGCGACCGCCCCTTTTTGGGTTAGTGTGGGTTTTTGTGAGCAGTGTTTATTTTTCCAGGAATCTATTGCGTTAATATTTGGGTTCGGTTATGTTTCTTATTGGCATTTGTTCCCCCGAGGAAAGGTTCCCTCTATGATTGATGTAATGCTTCAAATCAATGAAATCACCGAAGGCCCTATTAAGGACTTAACCCTTCATGTCACCCAGTCGTTGTTCCCTTCTCTTCCCGATGTGGAAGTGAAGCTTCCTGAGACTGTTGGTGATTTTGCGCCAAACTTCTCTCATGGTGATTTTGCGCCGCATCTCGAGGGCAGCTTGCTCCCCCAGGGTCAGGATAACTAACTATTGCAGGCTAATTCCTGAAATGGTAGGATCAAGGTGGAAGTTTTTCTGGTGTCGTGACTGCCAGCTTTTGTGGTAGTTTCGATTTCTTATTGGCCCATCTTCAGCCCCGTTACCGCTTGTTGTGGTGGCGGGGTTGTTGCTTTGAGGTAGTGATTGGCCGGTCGCCACGAATGAGGGCGACCAGATCATTCACGGTCATCAATACGTATTGGGCTCCGGGGTTGGTGGTGCCCCTGCGTTTGGCGACGACTATTCCCGCCACGGCAGAATCGTTGCCCATTTCGATGTGGGCTTCTTCAACCCACGGGCCGGGGGTGATGCGCCCTCCGTAGTTTTTGCATTCGATGACGAGTCTTTATCCTCGCGCGTCGCGCACGCCAGCAATATCCCCACGGTCATTAGCGCCGGTGAGACGTCGCCTCTCGATGAAATCGCTCTCCAGCTCACGGGCTAGGTAGGTGGCTATCGCGGTTTCAAACGCAGTCCCGGCTTTCTTCGCAGACTGTCGGTTACGCGGCATAGGTGCGCTCCTCTCGTCGTTGAGCTGTATAGTTGCGTTGGGTGAGCTGCTCGCACGTTCTGCAGTAGAGGTAGCCGGATCGCATAGCTGTGGTGTTGGGGGTGAGTGGGTCGCCGTTGCGGCAGGTGACGCGGCCGGTGTCTCCCCATTCACGCCCGGCGATGACACCGGCGATGGGGAGTTTGGCATCTTCATAGGCCTTTAGGTAGGCCTCGCATTGAGCGAGGGCCGGGCACTGGTGGCAGATGCGTGTGAGCCGGTCGCGTGCACTCTCGGGTGGATTAGGCGTTGACCATTCCGGTCTCCCCTCACACAGCCTGCGGCGTGTAATAAGAGGTGGGTCAATATCGGGTGTTTTCGGTAGAAGTCTCGGGTCTTTCATGAGGTTTCCTTCTTGCGGTAGGTTCTGCCCGCCACCACGCCAAACACCGGGACACCGGCCCGTTCATGAGCCTTCAGGTAGGCCTCGCACTCGGTGAGGGCCGGGCATTGGTGGCAGATGGCGATGAAATCGTCGGCCATATCCTCCTTGTCGCTGTCAGTCGTCCATTCGGTGTTGCCGTCACACAGTCTGTGTGCGGTGATGGGTGGAGGGCCGAATTCTTTGGGTGTTTCTATCCTGAAGAGGTTGAAAGTGCTCACGGTTGTGCTTTTCGTGGGGTGATGTCGAGCCAGACGGGGTGTGGGTTTCGTCCCGGCGGGTGGAGTTGGGGGGTTTCAACGGTGGCTGTGGGGTACATCGTGCGGGCTACTTGGTTCAGCAGCCTGTTGGTGAGTGCGAGTCTGAGTTTGTCGTCTGGCTCGGGGTGTAGGGGCTGGTAGTGCAGTGTGATTGTTCCCGGTGTGTGAGTGTGGTGGGTGCTGCACCATTGGCGGATGTGGGCTTCGAGCATGCGGCCCATGAGGGTGGCGAATTTTTTGTTTTGTGGTGTGGGTCTGGGGTCGTGGATGGGTGGGTGTGTGTAGGGGATTTTGATTGTGCTCATTGCGGCGTCTCCTTGGTGGGAATGTCTATCAGAAGGGAGGTTCATCGTCGGCGCTGAATCCTCCCGCGTTCCACCCGTTGTTGCCCGGGGTAGTGTTATTCCAACCGTTTCCGTTTGACAGGTTTTTGTGTTGGTTTCGGGGCTGACTTGTGTTGCCCCCGTTTTTGTCGCCCGCGACTAGAACACTTGTTCCAGCTTCGCCGGCTGTCAAATCCAACTTCGACCGTTTCTGACCGTCCCGCGACTCCCGCCTGCAGCGCCTCAGCGCACCTAAGCGGACTCACACTGGGTAAAGTCGTGCTGTTAAACAGACTCTTAACCGGGTGAAGTGGTGGAGCGTGGAACTGCCGCCCTGATAAGATGAAGTCGATACGGGACACCCCGTCGCTAAGATAGCGACACACTGTTGCTAACATGTAACGTGCCAGCTTGGCAGCTTGCCTTTCCCCACCTCTATCCAGAAAGTCTTCGCATGTACCTAGCTTGGCGCGAAATGTTGTTCGCGCGTACCCGGTTTCTCCTGATGGGCGCCGTATTGGCACTCATGTCCGTGCTTGTTGTCATTATCTCCGGCCTGACAGCGGGACTGGTTAACGACGGCGTTTCCAGCCTCAAGTCCTTGGATAGCGATGTCATAGCCTTCGCTGATGGAACCCAAACGGATTCCGCCTTCACCCGTTCTGTTGTTGATTCTGCCGCGGCCGAGGATTTCTCCCACATCGACGGCGTGACCGATTCCGCCCCATTGGGGTTGTCCATCGTCAACGCACACAATCAGGACGCAAAGCCCGTGGACCTCACGCTTTTTGGTGTTAACCCCGACTCGTTCCTCGCTCCGGAGGGGTTGCCGAAAATCAACTCCCGGCCACATCCGGGCAGCCCCACAGAGACGAAGCACGACATCATCGCATCCTCCACGTTCCAGGAAAAAGGAATCGCGGTGGGTGACACCATCACGATCGATCGCCTGGACATCCCCCTGCATGTCGTAGGCTTCACTGACGGCCAACGCACCTTTGGCCACGTCGATGTTGCCTATCTTCCGCTCGACGTGTGGCAGGAAATCCAGGCCGGTGCACGCAACGGTGAGCCGGTAAATCCCGCCGCCTACGAAGAAGCGTCCGTCATTATCGCGCGCACCCAGGACAAGGCCGATACGGAGGCATTGTCGGAGCAGTCCGGGTTGGACGTTCGTACCCCACAGGCGAGCTTCGACTCGTCACCCGGGTACACCGCGGAGATGATGACTCTATCCATGATTAAATGGTTCCTTTTCGCCATCGCCGCTTTGGTGACGGGTGCTTTCTTCCTTGTCTGGACAATCCAGCGTGCGGGTAACATTGCCACCCTGCGCGCCATGGGTGCGACAAAGGGGTTCCTCCTGCGCGACAGCCTGGGCCAGGCGATCGTCATCCTCGCTATTTCGATCCTTGCAGGGCTCTTGATCGCAGTGGGCATTGGAAGCCTGCTTGAAACCACCGCAATGCCCTACGTCACCGAATTCGCCTCGGTTCTCGGCGGAGGAGCAATCCTCTTCGTCTCCGGATTTATTGGCGCGCTCGTTGCGGTCGTGCGTGTCACTCGAACCAACCCGCTCGCAGCACTAGGAGAGAATCGATGACCCCCGCGTTGGAACTGACAGATGTCACCGTAACTTACAGTGACGGTGATTCACAGGTCACTGCACTCGACGATGTAAGTATCAGCGTCGAACCCGGAGAGTTTGTTGCGGTCGTGGGCCCGTCTGGGTCAGGAAAATCAACGCTGCTCGCGGTAGCTGGAGCATTGACCACCCCTGCCTCCGGGCGCGTCTCGGTAGCGGGTGAAGACATCACCGAGTGCGACGATGCCACCCTGGCGCGTGTCCGACGCGACCACATCGGTTTCGTTTTTCAATCCTCGGGGAACCTTCCGTCCGCACTCACCGCAGAGGAGCAGCTCGAGTTGGCCGCCCGGGTGTCGGGGAAGTGGGGCCGGTACACGGGCGCGGAACTGTTGGACAAGGTGGGTATGGCTCAGAGGTCGAATCACCGCCCGGGCGGTCTGTCCGGTGGTGAGCGGCAGAGGGTGGGCATTGCGCGTGCCCTTGTCGGTGACCCGCAGGTCCTCCTTGTCGATGAACCGACCGCAGCTCTCGACCGGAACCGTTCGCAGGAGATTGTCGCGCTTCTGATGCAGGAATGCCACGACTTCCACATCGCCGGCGTCATGGTCACGCATGATCATGAAGTCCTGGGGAATTGCGACAGGGTCTACGAAATGGTTGACGGGCGTCTTAACCTCGTAAAGTAACGGCTATCTAAACTCGGGCACTGCCGAAAAACATGGTGACAACTGCCACCTCCAGCACCGCGCGGTGCTGGAGGTGGCAGAGCGGTTGATCGTCGTTGGTGTAGCACTGTTCGGGGTCGGCGGCGAGGCGGCCGACGACTGTGCTGTGGATAGTGTTTTGTGCCATGTGGGGCACTCCTTTCACAAAACAGGGTTTTAAGACGTTTGAACACCCGTCGGTAGGCTTACTACACCCGGGAGGGTATGTTCGTGCCCCTAAGGGGACAATGAGAGCGAATTTAGAGCTTCTTAGGACTCCAACAGTGGCCCGGCTCAGCCTTGTACGGCGGGGAATTCGTCCGACGCTCGACCATCTCAGCGATCATCCGGGCTACTCGCGGATGAACACGCTGCTGGTACTCACGCGGCGTTTCACCGCTTTGAACAGCTCTTTTGTCGTAGTAGGCCTCGATCTCCGCCCGCGTGGTGGGCTGGTCACCCCGAGCTTTCGCTATCGCTGCGCGACCTTCCGACGACCGCTCCCACCTGGACTTAGCCACCCGAGCAGCCTCCAGAATGTCCAGCGGGGTCACCATCCGCTGGTTGATCTTCTCGGTGCAGAAGATCGTGACCGCCTCGAGCCACAGCCAGCCTGGCAGGTGGTAGCGGCCCACCACCTCAGCCCAGGCCTGCACGGTCTTCGCGTCAGGGACGGGAAAGCGGTCTTTGGCCAGGTAGCGACCCTTTTCAAGGATGTCGAGGGTCAGTTCTTCAGCCTGATCTTGGTTCATGGCTCGATCTCCTGCTGGTCCAGGACTTCGCCGTCAACGATGGTTGCTTGGTTGCGCATTTCTCGTTGTTGTCGCAGCTCACGGCGCACATCGTCCCACTGCTCGGCTTCACTCTTCCGCTGCGGTACCTGCCTAAACGGGGAACGGGACGGGAGCGGTTCGTCGTCCCAGCCGCCACGCTCCAACCAGGTGGTCGGGTGAGGAATGAACTGGTTATCCGGGAGGTTGGGATCAGCCGCCAACCTCAGTGCCCCGTCAATGACGCGTTGAGCATCCCCGGCGGCCTTACCGGCCGCCGCGAATTTGGCACGAGCTTTCTTCTTGCCGACCTTCCGCGGGTAGGCATCCCAGAATTCATCAAACCGATCAGACTGTGGATCACACTCGCTCAAGTTGTGGGTTTGCGAACCAAAGGTTCGTGAACCAACGTTTTGAGCATTAGTGTTATCTAGTTCAACTGGTTCTAGTTTGTGTGACCTATAGGTCACTACCCCCGTTACCTATAGGTGACGGGGGTAGTGACTTTTTTATATCCCCGGTGGGTATCCCACAGTGTCATAGATCACATAGCCATTCGATGTCCGAACGTTGAACTCATCCGACATTTCAAGCGACACATTCCCCTCCGTATCCCGATACCGAGGGAACGTTCGAACCAGCCCTAAAGCCTTCAACTTATCCAGCGCTCGATACAACGGCCGATACGACGTATACCCCAACGCCTCATATAGCGTTTTCCTTGACGGGTGAGACTCCCCATCCCCATTCGCGTACTTCTTCAAGATCGCATACAAGGCAATGGCGTTCCCATCCTGAACAGTCTTAATCACATCGTGGGGGACCATCGCAAACTTCCGGGAGTGGTCATACACGTCAACCCGATTACGACTGTTAGTCATCATTTTTCACCTCCTACGGGTTTCGCTAACTGCATCCGGGCCAACCAATGAGCACAAAAATCCTCACCATGCAGCCCGGCCATAAACTCAGTCCATGACTTCACAACAAACTCCAAAAATAAAACACACATTCGATACAATGATTAGAAAAAAGGCGAAACAAAATACTCACAAAACAAACGTCGAAAAAATACCGCCTACCCAAAAACCCGTACCGCCAGGTACAATCGCTAACGAAAGAAGGAAGGAGGACTGATGTCACATGACAACCCCCACCAGCCTGAAAGCCGCGACCAAGTGGCAGGGGATAAGACTCGGGATACTGTCCCTGTTTGACCTCAAAGGAGCCTGGACGATGCGTCAGACACAGAAACTGATGCCACCCCGAGAACACGGACATCAGTAACCGGAACACTCCTCAACGGAGCTCAACTAGTGAACAGCCAGAAGAGCCCGAAAAACTCATAGCTTTTCTTCAACAAATCAACATCTCCCTACCGCTTCCCATCCCTGATGTTGAGAAGATGTCCGAGCTAAAGAAGGAAACTCCCGAACTCTATTCCGCCTATATTCACGCCCTTAACAGCTCAATTGAGGCTGACTATATCGAGCGAACAGCCCCCTACACCAAGCCTATCAACAACGCTGCGAGTGGCCGAAAGTATGGCTTGATTGTCGTACTAGCAGTTCTCATTGTCGCGACAATCGCGCTATATCTTGACCATCCCTGGTTTGCTGCCTTTCTCGCAGGTCTTGATCTAGTTGGGCTAGCTGCCGTATTTGGTTCAACCGGAGACAACAGCGACAACCGACAATCATCTGACTAGGACTACGTCTCCGGCTTATCGAGATACGAATACGTCACCCCGCCCACATCATCCAGCACAGCTGGGCGGCCCCGATACGCCACACGAACATCCCCCGGGTCCTGCCACCAATGAACACTCAAACCAATATCAGCGGATTCTTTCGGGTGCGTATGTATCCAGTCATGACAAGCCCTACAAATCGAAACTAAATTCGTGACCGTATGCTCACCGCCCCGCGACCTGTACTTCCTATGGTGAAGCTGCTCAGCACCCCCAGTACACACCGGAAACACCATCGCCTCACACCGGCCAGCAGCACGCTCAACAACAACACGGGCCACCTCACCAGGCATCCTCTTTCTACCCATCGTGACCCGCCGCCTGATACGCCGCATTCACCGACTTCTGCACCGACTGCAACGCCGACAACTTATCCCTATACGAGCGCTGATAATCCACAATCCGCTTATACTTCGCCTCCGCAACACGAGCCGCCGTCGCAGCATCATACGACTTCAAAACCGCCTTTTGTTTACGGTCCTCGACAGACCCCGACTCAGAGACAAAATACTCAGCGAACACCTTCTTAAACTCCAGCTCCGCTAGCTGCCATTGGCTATACGCCTCACTCGCTGGCTCGATACATTGAGCAATCTTCGTTGTCGCTCTACGTACCTCAGACTCAATCTGAACCGGATTCAACGGCGCATACTCACTCATCCGGCCCGCCACCTTCCAGCTCATCCGTGCGCTTCTTAAACGCCTGCCACAACGACTGGTCAGTAACCTGAGCAGCCTTCGCATCCTCCCACAACGCGCGCAAAGCCCCCACATCAGGCACCGACTTCAACCGATCAACAATCCCCCGGCGATCCTCATCACGCTTCACCTTCCGCATCTCCTCACGGGTGACACGCCTATTGCCCCCATACCCAAGATTCGCCAACGCCCGACCAATAGCCGACGTCTCACACGTCTCCAACGCCGCAGTCCGCTGGGTCATACCCGCACCATCAAGCTCAAACGCGTAGCCGGTCGCATCCGGCATCCCCGTATTCTCCGCATCCCGCCACACACTGGCCTTAATAATCCAGCGTGTTTGACCCGGATCACCCTCATACGTCAACTCAGTCAAACAACGAAAATTCGGATAATCCCTCCGAAAACGCAGTATGCGCTCCTCAACAGACTCATAATTTTCAAGATCAATCTTGGCCATTACGCGGCCCCCTTCCACTTCAATGTGACCCGCTGAGAAGGGGCCTTCCCCGGCTTCACAAACCGCTCATACAACTCAGGCTCCGCCCTCTTGAACCCCGCGGTATCAAACCGGGACGACCGCTTCGGCGTCGACAGCGTTACCTGCACATCATCATCCGAATAACTGAAATCCTCCCCGCCCGTAAGCTCCCTGATCTCCGCCTTCAACTGGTCCTCCAGCTCGCGGGCCTGCTCCTTCAGCTTCGACAACTCGCGGACACGAACAGCAAACAAATCAGGCAACGAAGCCTCCACATGCCCGGCCTCAAAATCCTTCTGCCGGGCCAACAAAGCCACAAGCCGGTCCTGCCTATCCTTATCCGGGCGAATGATAAAACGGTCAATCCCGCGTGACTCGAAATCCTCGTGATACTCAAACACCAGAACACACGCCTCAGCGCCCGTCACCAACAACTGCCACTGAACCTGCCACAAATACCGCTCCGGCACATCCTCCAGCTTCCACCACATATTCGTCGTGGTCTTCACCTCGGCCAGCACCGCAACAGTGCCATCCTCACGACAACCCACCGCATCCGGGGTATACGCAGCCCCCTCTACTGCCGTGGACACATACAACCCAGTGTTATGCTCCAGCCTGGAGTCCACATGCTCACGTGCGTAATTCACCAACACCGGCTCACGCTCATGCCCCCACTGCGTATACGAATTACCCGCAAACGGCTTACTCAAACCATGCCGATCCCGGTAGACTTTCTCACACGCAGCCGAGCTGCCCGTCGCCAGATCAGCCATCATCGTCGCTGTAAAATACTGCTTCCTAGCTTCCAGCCACTCCTGCTCATCATCAAACGAAAGAACTTCAAAAGGTAAACCATCCACCGCTACAGCACCCCAAACGTAGTAATTGAAACGAACAACATAATCAACGCCACAAGCAGGCAAAACACGTCAAAAATCCACTCCAACGGAACCCTCCACGGCTCATCGCCATCATCAAGGAACGGCAAATCCAGCTCCCCCTCATCGCCGTGGCAACGTCTCCCGGCCGGGTGATCTACCATCGACTTGAGCCACTCTTCATCCTGAGTCAACTCCTCACGGACATGTGGAGTAGGTGACAACCGTTCTGTATGCTTTCCCACTACAGACTCCTTTCTTATTGGTCTGTGAATGTGTGAGACCCCGCGCGTAGATCGCCAAATCCATACCGCGGGGTCTCCTTGTAAAACAGGGAACACCGACGCGTTCCCCTTGTGCCCTGGTGGGGAATCGAACCCCACGCCCAGCCTCATAACACCAGGCCAGACCCACCACAACAAGGCTCATGAAATAATCAAAAACATGACTAACTCCGCCCACATACTCCACGACATATTCATCACCTGGAACACAGCCCCCAAACCGCAAGAACGAGAAACCACGCCACTAGCCACACATCGCCGAGCAGTACAACTCCTCGACGACGTCGAAGACATCGCCATCCGACTCGCCGACGACACACCAGCCGCCAGCGTCTACCAAAAACACTTTCCCACCTGGGCGGCATTCATCTACAACTACCCATATAACTGGCAATCTAAGAACACCATCAATGAAAACAGCCTCGACCAGCTCTATACCCTCAGCATCATCGCAGACAGATACACGCCGAACATCGACACTGATACCTTCGACCAATTCCGCAACTACCTCGACAAAGTCGAAGCCAAACTCGCCAAAGAGCCAGAACTACCTGCCACGACCCGAAAAACAACCCATCTACTCATCGACCACATCCGGGACGTCCTCGACCATTACGACCAGTGGGGGCCAACCCAACTCGATAAAGCCTGGAAACAATTCACTGGCCAACTCGTCGTCGTAGCCAACACCAGCGCAGACCAAGCCACATGGAAAACACTTCTCAACCAGCTAGTCATCCCCTACGCCGTAAACCAACTGCCCGGGGTACTCACTATCGGCGCAGTTCTCGGCATCACCAACTAGTAGCGGTAAATCTTTCACACAGTGCCGCATAGGCGTTATCAGCAGCCTGCTCAAAACCAAGCCTCTCAGCGTCCACATGTAACTGCGCAAGGAATTCCCTCAACAGCATGACCTGAGAGCGGTCAATCGGCCCCAACGTATCAAGATTCATCGTCCTTGCCTCTTTCCTTAAAAATTGTCACGAACCCAGACCCCATTCGGGCCCTTGTGGGTGGGTGAGGAATCGAACCCCACAAGTGGCCATAAAGCGTTGACCACCCCGCAATACCTTGTTGCACGGGCACACCAGCGCCACCCCAAAAAAATTGTTAACACCCTGTGTCGTTCCCTCCACCACGGCCGACGCCAGCAGCAGGTGTAGGAAGGTTCATCGCGATCTAAGAAACACGCTCACTCCCCGTATCCCACAGGGCTATTCACTATGCGATTAATCAAATAACACCGGCCGTGAGGCCTTGTGCCCGGACACGGAATCGAACCGCGTAGTAACCATTCGGGCTAACATCCGTTTTATGAACATTGAGAACTGGATCGCAGCCGTATCAGCAGCAATCGCATTCGCCTCGTTCCTCTTGTCACTGTGGAAAGCACACCAAGCAAGCGAATCTGAGCAGCAATCTAGAAGCTCTGCTGAGCGCGCCACCTCCGCTGCCGAGCAAGCAGCGGACTCCCAACAGCGCATCGCGAATGCATTGGAAAAGCTTGAATCGAGGTATTCCAACCCGTGGAAAGTCAGACACCAAAAGGGCGCCATATACCTGCTCATCAATGACTCCGATGAAAACGCTGTCGACGTCGAGTTCGCCACCGACTCGCCCTCTGACCAGGGGCAGGTGCACGACCTCGGCGCTCTCGGACCCGGCGAGGAAGTGCAATTCTGGTATGAGGCAGTTACGGGGTGTGATCGCCAGATCGTCGTTCAGTGGCGTCGCCCCTCCGAGACGGAGCCTCGTCAATGGAGGGGTCATCTCCCCGCCTGAACTCCCATATAGTCACCGCCACCGTGCCTACAGCCGAGATGGCTGCGATGATCGCTGAAATGAGTGCTACCATTTTGCTTTCTTTCCCTTCTGATGTTTTTCTGAATTACCTCAACGCGGGCGCATTTTGTCACCGTGACTTATATTTTGGTTAGTAGTACCAACTACCCACTAGACAGCAGTGCAGTGTTACCGCGATGAGGTAGGCACAATTCGCCACTCATCGCCAAATTAAAGACCCCAACTCTCAACACCGAACAACTTGTCAATATGAGCCTTCGGAAACACCGTCCGAGTTCCACACCGAACAGGCCGAAGCTCAGGACAACGCCCCTCCCTGATCTGCCCATACAACGTCTGCTTGGGGATGCCGCTAATCTCCGACACCTCCGCCACCGTGTACGCCCTGCACACCAAGCCCCTCGTCTTCATGTGATAACCTTTCCTTGTTGTAACTCTCTCTTGCCCCTCGCCCCACAGCGGGGGCTTCACTTATACGCCCGGCTGGCCTCATTTCCGTGGGACACTTTTACGCAGTGACGGCAAAGTATTCGTCCCAGACCTCCTGCATCAAAGACCGGTCCGCCTCCGTGTAGCCATAAGCCTCAATAACTCGACCATTCGGCAACTCCACCGGAACCTTCTGTGGAACCACGCCATGAGCATCCGTCCACGCAGCCTTCAACCGCTTCCCAAACATGGGGGTTTTAGCTGACAACTGCTTTTTGGATAGGCCCTTCTCTTTTAGAAACATTTGCACGTAGAGAGGCTTGCGGGCCGGGTCCAGCTGTGGAGTTTCCCCCATTCCCCGGGCCAGGATGATGCGGGCCTTCGCCTCAAGAAAATCGTCATGAATGAGGCCTTTAGCCGCCCGGGCTAGCTCCATTTGCGAGCGCAGATCGAACATCAACGCCTTTTGTTGGTGCTCGGTCGCGCGAGGATTAATCGCACCGCCCTGGTGGAAGTAGCGGTCGAGCGCGTCTGCTGCTTCGTTCTGGAACGCTTCGAGCGTGGGCCGGGCTTCCGGGGCGACGCGGTTGGTGTCGATAGTGGCTAGCCACATCGTGAGTGTGCGACGATCAACCATGAACATCTCACGCTGCTTGCCATCCTCAGCAACCGAGGTCATCATGACCCCAGTTGCCCATGACTTGTCATGAAGCTTGCGACGCTGCGACTTACCGTCAATGCCAAGAGCGTCGCAGATCGGGCGAATAGCCGCCCATTGTTTACCGTCCTCAGTCTGCACAGCTTTCAGTTCCGCGTTAGCACCTGGAACTGGTATAGTTACTAACTGGTCCATTTTTCCTCCTTTGGAACTCCTCGCCCCTCGTTGCTGCGAGGGGCATTTTCTATGCGGCGATTGAATTGTCTTCGACCACGATCTGGTCGAGCAGCTCGCGAGCGAACTTCGCGACAATGAAAGCTGTCTCCAACGAAGGGGTTGTTTCCCCTCGGAAATACTTCAGTGTCGTAGCGCGCGATTTATTGAGAAACTTCCAGCCGCGTACCCTTTTCATCTTCATCAAGGCGTCGACACATATTAGAGGTATCTCGGTAGCCGAGGACTTTTGCCACGTCGGTGACGACCCATTCCGGCTCGTCTGACTCATTGACAATGATTCGGACGTCATCGCCCCGGAAGTTGAAAAGTTGAATACTCATTGGTAAGATCCCTACTAGGGAATCAGTTGTGTGGTTTTCCTTTTGCCCCTCGTTGCTACGAGGGGCATTTCTTATGCAGCTTGTGTGGTGGGTAATGGATCAATACACGGCAACCCCAGCTTCTTGCGGATGAAATCAATCCCACTAGGCTGCGCATACGTCGTATAGCTCGTACCCTGCGTTCCATCAGACCGCTCAAAATAATGAGGCAGAACCTCGAAATGGTGCATGTACTGCTGATACGGCGTGTTGTACAGGTGGCCCTTGGGAATGAATACCCCCACGTTTCGCAGCTGGCGGAACAGTTTGTTCTGCCCCATGCCCAGCATCTTCGCCACCGCCCCGACCGAGTATTTGCCAGTTGCGTCAAGGAAGGTGTCGTAGGCGTCCGCCTTCGGCTCCAACTCCTTATTCTTCGCTTCCAACGCGAGTCGTTCTTCATCAGCATTCAACGCAATCTGCAGAATGTCCGCCCGAGTCAACGTGGACGGATCAAAGGAAGGTTTCGTCTCCGCTTCGCGGGTGCGAAACGCAAAGTAGGCCTGGGCAGCCGCAACCTCAGACTTATTCGGGTCGCCATTCATAGCCACCAAGTAAGCTGCGAAACGGGTTAAGTGGAAGTCTGCGCGAGGCCGCCCGCCCTCCGGGGATTTTTCGGTGATCTCCGAAAACCCCCCTGCCCTGAATTCTTCGCAGATGCCTCGGCTCGACGAGTGATCTTGTAGAAGTCTTCCCACCGCACGTACCCCATGAGCGGCATGAGATCGCGGGCTGACCAGTATTCGGTACCGTCTTCACGAACTCGCTTAACCTGGTCGAACGGGGTCGCCCCGTGTGGTGTGGAAGTCTCTAAATACTTCATGGTTTCCTTTCAGGGAATCTCTTGCCCTCTGTTCCCTCAGAGGGCCTTTCTCTATGCGGCAACACTGTCATAGACCATGTCGAAAAGACCGGAAATATAGTTCTCATCGCCCTGCAACGTGCTCACACGCAACGCAAACCGAGGCGTCACCTCAGCACCAGCCCGCAGCTGCGCCAACTCATCAATAGAAACCAGCAACAATGCGGCAAGCTGAGAATCTGTCCTCAAATTCCTCGACCGCATAATGTGATCCAAAGCACCCGGCCGGAAACGGTATACAGGCCTAGTCTGCGTCGATGCCGTCATAATCTCCTCCTTCTTGCAACTGTGTTTGAGCACCACCCCACCGCTTAACAGCGGCGGCAATACGTTCCGCGCCCATCGGCGTCACCTTCAGCGTTTGCTTCACTTCGCCGTTGATACGCGGCGCTTCATGGCATGGAATAGGCCGGAAATAGCGTTTCTTATCGGAGCGCGCACGGTACTGGTTTTCAGTGACCACGGCTTCACATTTGTTTGACCAGCGTTTCCCAGTGATGCGGTAAATCCAGTTATGCTCAATGAGAAGCTCGCGTAGGTCTTGTTCCCCGATGTTGAGCTGATTAGCTAGTGTGCGGAACTGGATTAGGTCTTCATCGGCGACGTAGGTGTCCACATAGGCGGCTTTGGGTGCCATCTCTGCGTTGGCCATCTCGAGTTCACATACTTGCCGGTAGGTGACCTGGAGGGCACGCTGGACAAGTCTGGCTTCGTCGAGTTCGGATAGGTCGCCGTCTTTGTAGCGGCGTTCCACCTCGATGAAGTACTGCCGCGCTTGCTTGCCTCGGTCTGTGCGTTGGATCATGGCTATCTCTTTGGCCATATCCAATGTGAGTATGTGGTCTTGCATCGAACGACCACCGGTGCTTTTTTCGATTTTTCGAATAAAGTCCTTTCCCTCTTCGAAGCCGTAGCCAACCATCCGAGGAAACCACTCCATGTAGTTCGCCTTGACTTTGAGGAATTGGTGTAGGTCGCGCCCGAGGACGGCTTTACGCCTCTCTTTGTCATCATGGATGGGGATGAGATCGTTCATTTGTGAGTCTCCTCTGCGATTCCAGTCAGGCAGGTACACACTGCGACCAGCACGAAGTACCATTTCGACGAATTAGCTACGAGAAACAAAGCGATGCTGATCAAGTAACCCAGGTAAGGCCAGTAGCTCGGCAGCCTCATGTTTTCTCCTTGTGTGGTGGTAGTGTTAGGGGCTGTAGCCCGCCGGGGCTGGATAATTCTGGTATCCAGCGCCGGGGGCTACTTTCTTTGCCCTCTCCGGTATCTCTTTCGTCGCTGGTGTTTGCCTTTTGGTCTGTCCTGCGCGGTCCAGACGAAGGTAACTACCAGGTTGAGGAGTGAGATTCCTTCGAGGACGTGATGGAGGACTTCCATCTTGTCCCCTTTCAGCACTGCTCTCTGCGGAGCTGACTAACGATTGCCAGATTTGACTACTCATAGCAACGCCAACACAGTGAACTACCCCCTTTTACCACCCCCGCTACCTATTTTAAGCTGGGAATACAGTGTTTGACCACACTTTGCTATATACTACATCTTGTGAACGTCAATGACTGGCTAAACGAGATAAAAGGTAGCGACTCGATGCGCGCTGCCTCCAAGAAATCTGGGTATGCGCAAACCACTCTTCAAAGGCAGATCGACAAAGGTCAGCTTTCACCTGAGATGGTTATTGCGTTGTGTCGTGCGTATGAGCATTCCCCCGTCACCGGCCTCATCGAAACCGGCTACATCAACGAATGGGAAACCGAAGGCGTATCCATCCCCTACGCCCTCCGACAAGCCACCAATGAACAAATCCTCGACGAAATCAATCGCCGTTCCGATCCCGAAGCGCGCTACCTCTTCACCAACGACAGCGACGACACCCTCATAGACTTCGACCCCGGCACCCAAACCGACGAACTCGCACAGCGTCGTCATGTCACACTCCCCGCCTATAGTGACACCACACCCGACGAAGAGGACCTCCCCTACGTCGCCGACGACTCACCCGACGAACCCATGCCAGGAGATGACAACTACTCAGATGGCCCCTAACCTCGAAACACTCGCCGCCCTCCACCACATCACCATCACCACCCACACCGGCGGCGAAAAAGGCCGCTGGTACAGCGACACTCGAACGATCAGCCTTAGAAAACACCTCCACCCGATCGCCTACCGCTGCACACTCGCCCACGAACTAGGCCACGCCATCTGCGGCCACGACGGCAAAGCCGAAGGATGGTTTAAAGAACGGCAAGAGCACGAAGCCGACGTTTGGGCTGCTAATCTACTTATTGAACAAGCCGATTACATGGATGCCGAACTAATCCATAGCTCCTCCCCAGGAGCTATCGCCTTGGAACTAGGCGTGACTGTTCACTTCGTCGAAATCTGGCGCGCCACCCACATACCACAAACCCCAGGCCACCCACAGGCCGTTTAGCAACCAGGAATATCCTCATGGAATTCGGTACCAATCAAGACGCCATCACACTCGACGACACCACCCAAACCATCACTATCACCCACAGACACAGCAAAAGCTCCACCAAAACATCCACGCAAACCATCCCATACCAAGCCATCAGCAACTACACCATTACGGACAACCACCTACCTGACATTAGGAAACTCTCACTCGAATTCCCCAACTGTCCACCCTGCTCTAGCTACAGTCCCGACCCTTATTCCGTGTTACTCAACGCAGAAACAATCAACCAACTACAACCCGAGCTCGACCGCGTCATCGCCACCACCGGTCGCACTCATTGGAAACCCACCGCCCGCATCCAGTATCTCTGCAACTACAGCGACCAAAAAACGTTCTACAAAGACTTCGCCTACACCGACCCCAAACTCACCTACAACGTATCCATCGACAACGACGATCACTGCGCTCAAGATATCGTAGGAAGCCACTACTACCTCGACACCTACGAAAAAATCATCGAAATCAACAACGCCCAGCCACAGGTACCATTTTTCGTCGAAGTCCAACTCATACTCGAACCCGACAATCCCTACGCCGAAGACGGCCACGCCATCTCAGTACGCTGGAACAACAAACTAGTCGGGTACATCCCCCAACAAGACGCCCACCCCTACTGGCAACTAGCACGAATCACAGCCAGCGGATACACCCCGACTACTCGCTGCAAAATCTACTACAAACGAACCCAAACCGGCGAAGTATACGTCCGGCCAAGCATATCGCTTAGACCACCACACGCCATTGCTCCACTCAACGACCCACCCCAATGCACCTGGGCACTCTTACCTCGAAAAAGCCCTATTGCGGTAGCCAAAACATACAACCACACCAACACACTCCTCGATTTCGTCCCTCCCTCAGGAGACGGTGAACTCTTCGTCACCTTTGAAGAACAAAAGATCAGAGCAAGAACCAGACACCCCACCCTCACCGTTAAAATAGACGGTAAGAAGGTCGGAGTCCTCCCTAGCCCAATAGGCGCGCACGTCCTACCTCTATACAGGCACTTCGAAAACATCGGGGTAGAGTTAGTGGCTATAGGTCGCATAAAAGGGTCATCACACGTGGCCAGCCTTATCCTTGACACCTCTATCGCGGACACCTTTCTCGACGACCCTCACCTATCACCGCTGCCACGCCTGCTCCCCCTCGAACTTGACCCAGATCTCTACCAAGTACCTGACTGTTATAAGGCGTTCCCAAGTACCGTCATGCAGCTACCCCCCATTGAGATAGCAGACATGGTGGAAGAAAGTCTAATAAACGAAGAGAAGTTTTTTTCGACTACACCGGACGCCGATTCATCTCTTTTAGCCGAAGATAGCCGATTCTTCTACGAAAAGTCTGAAGCACTTTGGATTGAAGAGGAGCAGGTCGTTATCGAGACCGTGGATGCTGAGCCTGATCACGAATTCTACGACCAGACGATGCCTCCATCAGCTCCTGCAAAGGCAACGACCCCACAGCATGACTTTGTACAGCATATCCCAACGGTGGATAATCATGGCAAGCACCGAAGAGTCCACAGCACTTCCACCGCTAGACGATCCAGCCGAGCATCTACAGCAGTTTTCACTGTACTCATTGGAATTAATACGATCGGCCTTATCGCTAATCTATTCTCAGATAAAGCAAGGACACGGGAATTCCTCGGTACGCTAATATTCATTTTCAATCTCACGGTAGCCTTTGGCTATTTACTATATTGCCGATGTAAGGATGCGAAGAAATGGAAAGAGTGACAGGCTAGCCTGGTGCTCACTCTTGCTTGGAAACCTCTTAGTTGAACGTCGCGCGCTACTCATGGAAGCTTGCGGAGAAGGCTCCTGGAAGACATGACGGTTACGCCCTAGACCATAGGGATATTCAAAAGCATAAAACCAACAACGGGTAATGAAAGAACCTTCACTGTTTGCCTGAGCATAGTAAATAGCAAGGAGTGAAGGTTCTTTAGGCGACCCAATTCAATGTTACCACACTATAGCGCTTCATACCGACCCAAGAAACATTCGAATGGCTATCAGCAAACGCACCACCAGCACAGGAAAAACCAAATGGGTCGCCCGCTACCGCGACCACACCGGAAAAGAACACGCCAAAACGTTCCCCACACAAAAACAAGCCAAAGCCCACCTCCAAGAACAACAACGCGCACTCAGACGCGGCGAATGGATCGACGAAAAAGCAGCCCCCACACTCAACCAACTCTGGCCCACGTGGGAAGCCACCGCCACCACCCCCGGAACCCTCACCGCCCGACAACAAGTAGGCAGAAACCTCGGCGACCTCGCACCGCTACAAATCACCCAGATCACCCCCGCGCTCCTACGAGCCTGGGTAGCTCACCTACACACAGGGCGCCCCTGGGTCACCGGGGACACCGGGCTGGCCGACAACACCGTACGCAACTATTGGACGCAACTATGCGGATGCCTACACATGGCCGTCGAAGACGGGCTACTCGCCGCATCCCCCACCGATAGGGTCAGCATAGGCCACGCCTCAAAAAATACGGTCGAGAAATACCGCATCCCCACGATGGAACAAGTCAACAACCTGATTCAGGTTTGCGACTCCACAGGACGAGACACACTAGCCACTATGGTGATTCTGGCTGCATCCACAGGCATGCGATCCAGTGAAGTCGCGGGGCTGAGGTGGAGGAGCATTGACCGCCGACGACACATTGTGCGGGTCGTTGAGCAAGCCGCCTCCTCACACACCAAAGACCAAACAACCGGGGAGGCCAGGTGGGCGAAACTGAAAACACAAAGCTCCCGACGCGACATACCGCTACCCAGGGCGACACTGCAGAGGCTTCGACAACACCGGCTCAAGCACCATTCCTCCCCGGATGGGCCGTTGTTCCTCACCCCGTGCGGGAAGATGTGGAGGTTCGATAATGTCAGCGCGGCGATGGCCCCGTTCGGGTTCCGGTTCCATGATCTCAGGCACCTGTACGCGTCCCATTTAATCCGGCAGGGGTTAGGGGTGAAGGCGGTTCAGGAGTTGTTGGAGCACGCCTCGGCATCGACCACGTTGGATACCTATACCCATTTGTGGATGGATGACACGGAGCGTGCTCGCGGAGCTGCCGACGAGCTGGTGCGGACTTTTTGCGGACTGGACGGCGAAAATGGCGCTGATTTGGGCAGTGCGAAATGATCTACAAGGGGGGCAAAAATAGACTTTGACCTGCTATTTCAGTATCTGCCGCCCCATCACCATGCGGCAGATCTGGTTAGTTCCTTCGTAGATCTGCGTAATTTTGGCATCGCGCATCATACGTTCAACCGGGAAATCGCGGGTGTATCCGTAACCACCGAACAACTGCACAGCGTCCGTCGTCACCTGCATAGCAACGTCTGACGCGAAGGCTTTCGAGCCCGCCGCAAGCATACCTAAGCGCTCCCCGCCCTCGGCGTGGCCACGCTCGGCATTCGATGCCGCTGTGTACACCATGAGGCGCGCAGCGTCGATCTTCATTTTCATGTCGGCAAGCATGAATTGCGTGTTTTGGAAATCGGCAATCCGACGGCCGAACTGCTCACGCTCTTTCACGTACTTCACAGTTTGATCAAACGCCCCCTGTGCGATGCCGAGAGCCTGCGCACCAATCGTCGGGCGCGTGTGATCCAGGGTTTCCAGGGCAGTCTTAAAGCCTGTCCCTTCGTCGCCAATGATGCGGGCAGCAGGGATGCGGCAATCCTCGAAGTACAGCTCAGCCGTCGGAGACCCCTTGATCCCTAGCTTCTTTTCTTTGGGGCCTACGAGGAAACCTTCATCATCGGCGTGAACCATGAATGCGGAAATGCCGTTAGCGCCTTTATCCGGGTCGGTGACCGCCATCACGGTGTACCAGGTGGACTTGCCGCCGTTAGTGATCCAACATTTCGATCCATTGAGCACCCACGAGTCACCATCTTTGCGGGCACGCGTTTTCATCGATCCCGCATCGGAACCTGCACCACGCTCTGACAACGCGTACGAGGCCATCTTCCCGCCCGCGATATCTGGGAGGACCTGCTGCTTCAGCTCCTCCGAACCCTTCAAAATGAGCCCCATCGTCCCTAACTTGTTCACGGCCGGGATCAACGAGGACGAACCACACACGCGCGCGACTTCCTCAATGACGATGCACGCCATGACCGAATCCCCGCCGGCTCCGCCGTACTCCTCTGGAATGTGCACAGCATTGAAACCCGTCTCTACCAGCGCGTCCAGGGCTTCCTGAGGAAAACGCTCGTTTTCATCAACATCCGCGGCATGCGGGGCGATGCTTTTTTCCGCAATCTCCCGGATGGCTTCACGCACCCCTTGGTAATCCTCCGGCAGCTGGTACAGATCAAAATCAGAGTTCAGAGCCATGACGGTTCCTCTCACACATAGAAATTGGTAAGACGCACGCCCGCAATCAGACACAGATACGCCACTTTTTAACAACGAATGACTGTGATTTTAAAGGTTGCCGACGATCTATGAGACATAGTTCACGTAATTGGGCGCTAATTCGGTTTTCTCCACCCAGCCCCACCATTGCCGACGGCTACACTCGGATATATGAACCGCTCACCGAAGCCACAGCGACACGCACGCTCTCATGGACCGGCCCGGCGCCGCGTATCAGCCCGGCGCGGCGCCGTCTTCGGTGCACTCACGGTGAGCGCGTGCGTCCTCGCAGCATGTGGGAGCGAATCATCCCCCACGAACACGGGGTCAGAGTCAACGATTCCTTCCGCGAGCTCACAGGCACAGGGCACCCCGTCAGACTCATCCGCCGCGCCGTCGCCGTCGTTGTCTGGTTCGTCGACAGTAGAGCCGTCGACGAAGAATGGTTCAGGATCTAGTGACGCTGCAGCACAACAGGCGGCGGGTGCTGCGTCGAGCGGGCGCGGCGATCGGTGCCATACCGCGGATATCTCAGCTTCCCTGAAGACTGAGAGCGGAGCAGCCGGGTCCAGTTATCTCACGCTCACGCTGACTAACCAGTCCGATCATCCCTGTACGTTTTATGGGTATCCCGGTGTCAGTGCCGTCGGTGGGAATGATGGGCACCAGATTGGTAAGCCAGCCGACAAGGACCGCAATGCCACGGCGTCTCTGGTCACCGTTGCCGCTGGGGAGGCTGCCACTGTGACGGTCAAGAAGGCGCAGGCGGGGAATTACTCGCCAGAGTCATGTAAGCCCCAACAGGCTCGTGGCCTGCGGATATATCCGCCTGATGAGAAGGCTGCGCTCTTTGTTGATTACCCCACCGACGCATGTTCGGGCGATACCATTGACATGCATGTTGGGCCGATCACTAAGAAATAGGGATTTGCCGGAGCTGCCGGGGAGCTCGACCAGTAAACGCGGCCGGTGGGGACGGCGAAGCCTTATCCAGCAGTGAGGTCGTTCCATATAGCAACGGTTGGCTTTCCGCGGGAGGCTTCATATTCGTTTTCCTGTTCAGCCCACATCGCCCAAAGCTCTTTAAATCCTGGGTCGCGATGGAGTGCCCGCTGCTGTCGACGGTGTGCATCCGCACGCACCTCAATAGCCACGATGTCTGCATCTTCATGGGTTTTCGGCGGGTGACCACTCCGACGTGACCGCTGATCACGCAAATGCTGCTGATCACGGCCCTGATCTAACAGCCGCCGACGAGCAGCCTCCAGCGACGCGGGTGTGACCGCGCCGACGCCCTCAACGATGAGCGGCTCGGCAGGATCCACGGATACCCACTCTCCGGGAGCGTCGGCAGTCCAATCCCACCGACGATAACCAGCGTCGGCGGACGCCAACACGGAATCCGCCACGATCCGGGAGGCCTCCATCAGGCCAGACCATCCGGGATAAAACTCGTCACAATGGATCACCCGGGTCCTGGTCGCCTCCGCCATGTATTTCGCGAGCGTTGTTTTGCCCGAGCCCGATAATCCATCGATGAGCACTGTGCTCCCCGGCTCCGTCGAAAAACAATCGGGAATCGTTCCTTGGTCAACTAACCGACGCAGTTCGACAAGGCCTTCGTCGGTACTGGCCACTCTGATTCCAACAGCGGAGGCTAACCGAGATGACGCTGCCCCCGATTCACGGAACAACGTGGTGATGTCGTTTATCATCGCCGCCTCCGCATCATGCTCCCAAGAAGCGCAAATACCCGGTCATCCATGCCGTCACCAGAGCCATCAGCGCAACGAGGAGCGCGCCGATCATTAACACCCAGTCCGGCCACCGCAGGCGTGATTCTCGCGCCCAGGTCCGGGGCCGGTCCGAGCCGAACCCGCGGGCTTCCATGGCCGTCGCCAATTTCCCGCCACGCCGCAGCGCGAGCACCAACAACCCGAAGAAAATAGTGAGCGTCCGACGGATCCGGCCGGAATCTGCCAGGCCACGGGCGCGACGAGCACGGTGCATCGCCGAATAGTCACGCTCGAACAAACTCACCAAGCGCACTCCGGCCACGGAGCCGATGACGAATCGCTCCGGCAGATGCCAGATTTGCGCTAGGCCGTCGCCAAGGTCGGTGGGATCGGTATCAGCGGACAAGATGACGGCGGGCAGGGCGATGGCCAAAACCCTCACCATGATCGCTAGAGCTAGGGACACCGAATTGTCGGTGATGTGGGCGAACGCAAAGGACACATATTCTTTGCCCTCAGGCCGGCCATAGAGCAGCATCGACACACCCGTGAGCGGCGCGAGCATAAAAACCGGCCATCCACGGCGAATAATTCGGCCCCACCCCATCCCCAGGAACGGCGCAACCAGCAGTTCACATATCAGCGCCACACCGGCTGACACGATATCGACCGAAATGAGAAGTGGCGTCGCAATAAGAGCCATCGCGGCAATGCGCGCCGTCGGGTTGAAGTTCACGACTCGGGGCGTCGCGCGGGTCATCGCTGGACCTCCATTCCTCCCGAGGCCAACCGGACGTGGCGCACACCGAGTAGATCCACTACCAGCGGATCATGAGTAATGGCGAGCACCCCCACCCCGTCGTCGCTCATCTCACGCAGCAGCTCAATAAGCTGGATAAACGTGGTCCTATCCTGGCCAAACGTCGGTTCATCCGCAATCACCACATCGGGATGGGTGGACAGCACCGTCGCCACAGAAAGCCGACGTTTCTGACCGCCCGACAGGGTAAACGGATTCGCCTTGACTAGGTTCTCCAGGTGCAGTCGTCGGAGCAGCTCATCGACACGGCGCTCACCGACATCGGGATCAATCCCACACACCCGGGGGCCGACGAGCAATTCGTCGCGGACGGTGCGGGCCACAAATTGGTGCTCGGGGTCTTGGAACACGGTCCCGATGCGCTGAGCTAGAGCCCTCGATGACCACTCCATCGGGTTGCTGCTGGCGTCACGGTTTCTATGGATTGCTACCCACGCGGCCTTGTCCGACCTTTCCCTGGCGATGAGTGCTGATGCATCGATGTCCCCCTCCACCGGCGCCAATAGCCCCGCGAGCGTCAAGGCAACGGTTGATTTACCAGCACCATTCGGCCCGGTGATGACTGTCGGCTCGGGAGTCACATCCAGCGAGATTCCCGTGTTGACCGCGCGACCATCCCAGCCCACGGCCAGGTCATGCGTCCGAAGCAGGGTGTTCGTCGATGACGGCCCACGGCCCTCGCCTGCATCACCCGACGCAGCGCGGTGCTGGTCAGACGCAGCGGGGTCCTGACGCTTTCGTCGCCACGAAGTATCAAGTGGCAGAGGAACGTCGGGAATCCACACTCCATCATGCGCGAGCTGCTCCCCCATCGTGCGAATAACTTCGTCGGTGGGACCGTCGGCACGAATCGTGGAATCGCCCACCACCATGATGCGGTCAACGACATCGCGCCAGACGTCGACGCGGTGCTCCACGATGACGACTGTTGCACCGGTGCTCTCGGCGGCGGCGATCACGGCGTTGCGGACATCGGCCACGCCCTCGGGGTCGATATTCGCGGTGGGTTCATCCAAGAGGATCAAGCCGGCACCCATGGCCAGGACGCCGGCGAGGGCCAAGCGCTGCTTCTGCCCGCCGGAAAGCTGCTCAGTGGGGTGGTCAAGGGGAACAGTCAGCCCGACGAGGTCACAGGCCCGCCGGACACGCTCCCAGATTTCGGCACGCGGGAAACCCAAATTCTCGCAACCGAAGGCAATATCGTCACCAACCCGCGAGGAAATGACCTGTGAATCGGGGTCCTGCAGCACCAGGCCGGCCTGCCCGCGAACACTGCGAGCATCCACCCCGTTTATGAGCAATCGGCCAGCGTAATCGCCGTCATCCGAGTCGCCGAGGACCCCGGCCATCCCCGCCATCAGCGTCGACTTCCCCGAGCCTGATGTGCCGAGGAGCAGAACTTTCTCGCCGGGGTCGATGTGAAAATTCACATCGACCAGCGCCGGTTGCCGACGTCCCGCGTGCCGCCAACCGAAACCCTCGGCCACAACCCGCGCGGGCGTCCGAACGTCGTCGTGTACGTGCGCCACTAGACCAGCTCAGTGCTTTCCCGCCCAGCAGCGAACCGGTCCAACGCACCCGCATGCGCGAGCGCCCGAACCAGGAAGAAGCCCAGAGCGCCGGCGAGAATGGCCCCCGACACGGACAGGGAGACAAGGTAGATCAGGTTGTATTGGATGGACCGGGCATAGTTTCCCGACGCCCATTCGTAGCACCACTCGATGACCGACGCGCCCACCCCGGACAACATAGCGACGGTCAAGGTGTAGCGGGCGTACATGAACGCCATGAAGACGAGTTCGGCGCCGATTCCCTGGGCCAAGCCGGAATACACCGTGGTGATCCCCCACTGGTTTCCCAGTACCGCAGAGATGATGGCGGCGATGACTTCCACCATGATCGCGGCGCCCGGTTTGCGGATGATCAAGCCACCCAACACGCCGCCGAGCAGCCAGACCCCGGTCACGAGCCCGCCGAAACCAGGCAGTAGCGACTCGATGGCGCTGTACCATGCGCCGCCCAGGCCGTTCCAGACCCAGAAAATTAATCCCGTCGCCACACCCAAAACGGCTGCTGCAATAATGTCGACGACCCTCCACCGCCGGGCGGGACGCGCAGTACCGGTATTTTTGTTTTTCCTCACAGCTTTACTCCCTATCGCCGGTATAACCCGGATCAGGTTCATACGGTCAACATTCTTCCCCGGCGCGGGACATCCGTTCGCGATCTCGGCACGACGAAGATATCCACACGTTGAAGGAAAAGTGTTTTCTCAGCCCTCTATGCTGGGCTCCCGCGAAGTACTGATCTGAGGATAACACTCGGGTTATGCTGAGTTTATGATGTCATCTGCTGAAGATCCCTCGACCGCCCCGTGGGGAACGTCCGATTCTCCCCTCAACTGCCCAGATGTTGCCATTGTTTTCGAAGGTGGCGGAATGCGGAATAGTTACACCGTTGGTACAGTTCAGGCGCTGATTGACCACAAGGTTAATCCGGGGTGGGTCGGCGGAATATCAGCGGGAACAACGCATGTTGTCAATTTCCTCATTAAGAATCGGACGCGAGCGAAGGCGTCTTTTGTGGACTTTGTTGAGGACCCACGGTTCGGAGGGTGGAAAACCTTCGCTAAAGGTAAAGGGTATTTCAATACTGAATTTATCTACACGGAATCCGTTATGCCTGGCGAAATAGCGGAGATGGATTTCGACGCCTTTATGAAAAGTTCTCCCGAATTCGCTATCGGCGCTCTACGTGCTGATACCGGGGATATGACATGGTGGCGACGCGACGACGTGCAGACGTTGGAACAGTTATCTGCTTATACCCGCGCATCCTCAACAATTCCGTTCTTTATGCCTGTGACCCATGTTGACGGGCATGACTATTATGACGGCGCGATGGGGCCGACGGGTGGGTTTGCCTATGATGCTGCCATCGAAGATGGCTATTCCAAATTCCTCTTCATCCTTACTCGTCCGAAGTCTTTTCGACGGGAACCCATGTCACAGGCCCGTCTGATTCGGAGTTACTTCCGCAAACAACCTGCTGTTGCAGAAGCTATTCTTCAGCGCGCAGAACATTACAACCATTCGAAAGAAAAAATCGCACAATGGGAAAAGGAAGGACGGGCGATGGTGTTCTATCCCGACCAGATGCCTGTTCACAATAAAGAGAGAAACGTGGAGAAATTGCAGAAGTCCTATGAGATGGGCGTTGACCAGGTAGCACGCGAATGGCCGCGGTGGGAGGAGTTTTTACGCGGGTAGGCCGCAAATCGGTTCACCCCACGGGCCCAGGTTTATTTCCAGGTCTGCCTTTCCAGTCCACCGAGGAGCAACTCTAAGCCGTAGGAGTATTCGGCAATATCATCATGCTCGGTAAATTCCTCCACAATATCGTTAACGAACGGAAACTCCACTGGATCTAATTGTTCCCATTCGTTAATTTGAGCGTGCATATCTTTTTCAGTTTCAGCTGGATCTAAGTTTTTATGCCCTGTGTGGCTCGACGCTTCCGCACCAATTCCCGATGCATAATTGACGACGGCGTTGGTGGCGAATAGCTCTTCGCGTTTGTGTAAACCAAGCCGTTGAATTTGTCGGCCAATTAGCTCCCAAAACCGGAGCGCATACCACTGGTCGGGGCCATTATTCATTAATTGAAGCGCGAGCCAACGGTGTTCAATCATTTGTTCAAAAAGGCACAACAATAAGCGTCGAATCTGCGCCAAGGCCTCGGCCGCTACCTCACTCGTTGAGGGATGAGGTTCAGCAAAGGAAACTTCAGAGAAAGCGTCCGGCGCCAGTAGTCCGTGCTGCTCAAGTTCTTCACTCTTTGCGATCGCTCTGCGGATGAGTTCATCCGACACCATAGCGAGAAGTTGATCTTTTCCGCTGGCGTACCAATACAAACTCGCCACACCAGCGTCGAGTTCGGACGCAATCTTGCGCAAGGTCAGCTTGTCCGCGCCACCACGGTCCAGAAGCGCAATTGCCACGCGAATAATGGATTCTTCTGACAGCACCGCGCGGCGGGCCGATCGGCGGGCCGATGGTCGTTGCACCGAGGGAAGCAGCTTTTTACCTGGTGATGGCTTCCGATCGGTTGTCTTTTCGCTGCTGGGCATGTCTCGATCGTATCAGCCGGCCTCTCCCCTTGACACCAAACGAACGCCGTTCTATGTTCGAACACAATTCGAGTATACGGACACCGTTCGATAAGGATCAACCCCGATAAGGATCGCTGCTCAGAATGCGGTACTCAATCACTCTTTTCACGAATCTGTTCCACGAACACGAACTCACAAACACGAACAAAGTACACTCATGACAACCATCACAGCCCCACCACAAGAAGACAGAAAAGCTCAATCGCTACTCGAAGCGTGGCCGGCCCTCCTCGGCCTCTGCCTCACGATGCTCGTCGAAATGCTCGACAACTCAATCTTGAACATCGCCCTCCCCGTCATCGGACGCGACCTCGGCTCCACATCCACAGGTTTGCAATAGATCGTCAGCGCCTATTCACTCACCTTCGGTGCGTTCCTCATGGTCGGCGGCACCCTGGGAGACAGACTCGGTCGTCAACGAACATTATTGTGGGGATTAGCCCTCTTCGGCATCGCCGGATTATGCGTAATGTTCTGCCACTCCACAGGACAGCTCATCGCCATCCGCGCAGTATCGGGTGCCATCGCTGCCGCCATTGCACCACTGACCATGTCTCTGGTTTTTAGATTGCTTGACGACGACGCCCTGCGCGGAAAAGCCATCGGCGTGATCATCACCGTATCGATGGTAGGCTTCGCCATCGGGCCGGTACTGTCAGGTTTGGCCGTCGAAAACTGGGACTGGCACTGGCTGCTGATGCTCAATGCTCCGACAGCGCTAATCGCCTGGTTAGGCGTCTACTTCGGACTGGCCCACGACGACACCCAAACGAAAAAGAGTGGCCCGATCGATTTCGCCGGAGCGATCTTCTCCGGGTTGGCCGTTAGCCTGTTGCTCTACGCGTTGACGAACGGTGCAGAACTCGGGTGGGGTGCTCCACGAACCCTGATATCCCTTGGTGGATCCGTTCTCGCGCTCGTCGCGTTTATTTGGCGAGAACACACGGCTAAAGACCCGATGCTGGACCTATCCTTCTTCCGGATCCCCACCCTGACTGGCTCCGCTATCCTGCAGGTCGCAACCCAGTTGGCCATGGCCGCGGTCATGTTCGCCTCGGCCGAACTGTACCAATACGCCTGGGGATGGCGGCCCTGGGTCGCGGGCGTTGCAAACCTACCCTTCGTTATCGGCATGCTGGCCGCTGGGCCCGTCGTCGACAAGATGGTTGAGAAGTATGGGCAGCGTTTCACCTGTGCCGTTGGTACCGCATTCGTCCTGATCAGCTTGGTTGTGTGGTGGGTCGGTGTTGGCACGAACTATGCCTGGTGTGCGACCGGGATGCTGCTCATGACCATCGGCATGCGGACCGTGATGACCACGGCTGCTGTGGGATTGATTGGCTCACCGCCCGAGGAGCACACCTCGATCGGCGCGGCACTGAACGACACCGCGCAGGAGCTTGGCAACTCGATCGGTGTTGCGGTCATCGGTACTGTCATGGCGATCGTGGTTGGCGTGGACCTTCCGCATGGCGCATGGAGCGACGCCGTCGTTGACACATTCGTTCACTCGCAGCGTATTGCCTTCACGATTATTGCCGGATTGCTCACGGTCACGGCGGCTATTGGGCTCCGAACGCTCAGCAATTCACATGACACCGAAGGTCTGTAATGAGTTGTAGGGAAAGTGGCGATCGGGTGCAGCAAGGGGGTGGAAAACAGCTCGTGGGGGTTGTTCGTCGGCTCTCCGGGTAGACAGAATAAATACATGACCGCACCGGAACCGAAAACCCTTCCCCTGCCTTCACTTGAACAGACTGTCGCAGCGCTCGTTTCCGCTGCTCGTGCAGTCGCACCCGCGGACGTCGTGAACACCACGCTCACCGCGGGTTCAGCTTTCTTGCAGAACTCGGGGCCAGAAATCCAGGCCGAGCTTGAAAAATTCGCGGCCACCGAGCAAGAGGCGGGCCGAAGCTGGTTTTCGGCGGAATGGTTACGCGGCTACCTCTCTATCCGAACCTCATTACTTCACAGCACGAACGTGTCGTTTCAGATCAACCCGGGATTCTTGCCCTATACCCCGGGAGTCGGCCGGGCAGCCGAGTTCATCTACCGCGCCGCAACCATTCACCTCGACCAAGCCCGAGGCGCCACTTCTCAGGAAACCGATGCCCGCGGAAACCCCACCACCATGGACCAATGGGAGTGTTTCGCTGGCGGAATACGCCACCCACAACCCGGCCTCGACACCATCCATCGCGCCGACTTGGGTGACCGTAACAGGGAAATAGGTGTGTTCTGGTCGGGGCATCTCTTCGCCGTGTCCGTAACCGACCATAACGGCTCACTCCGCGATGTCGATTCCCTCGCGGCGTCGATCAACGCAATTATTCACCCCAGTGAGGACAACTCTGAATCACGTGAGCAGACCCCTGCTGAACTCGACTTTGCCGTACCGTCGGCCGTCGGTAGCAAGACCCTCGCCCCCATCCTGGAGCGGGCACTCAAGCAGCCCCACAACCAAAACACCTACCGACGCCTGACAAACTTCCTCTTCACCGTCACGCTCACCGACAAGGTCCGTGACGACGCCGACCACCTCTGTCGCTCCGCATTCGAACCCGGACACAGCTGGGCATACAAACCCATTAGCTACGAGATGAGCCTGGCCGACTCCTGGTTGGGCCTGAACGTGGAACACTCCACCGTGGACGGCGCGACGCTGGTCACCGCGATACGTCGTATGCACGATGTCACCGTTCCCACTCCTCATTCTTATAAGACTCCCCCACCCACCGGCAGATCAGCTCCCCTTCCGAATCAGTGGCGACGCTGCGCAGCAGCTTATCTTGACGATTGCACAACTCCAGGCCTACGGACGAGCGCGAGGAGTGTACGAAGCCGTTGACATGCGTAAATATTGCGCCGGGCGCACAGAGTGTTTGCGTGCGGTCACTCCGCAAGCTGTGAAATTCGCGTCATTGTTACTTAGTGGGAACGCAACGCGTCAGGATCTTGACGATGTCCTCGACGCCCATCGAGCGTGGGTCAAGGCGTGCAAGCGTGGGGACGGCGTTGACCGCCACCTTTTGGGTCTCCGGTTTACCGCCGCCACGATGGAAGCGGAAGGTAAGGAGCTCACCGGGACAGAGTTTCTAACCGATCCGGGTGTTGCTGCAACGACATGTGATTTTCTTTCTACGACGTCGATTGGTGGGGCCGACTATTTCGTGCGCTATGCCTTTGTTCCCAGTGTGCCGGAGGGTTTTGGGATCAGCTATACGCCCCAGCCAGAATCATTCGAATATTGCGTGACATGGCATCCTTCACGTGCTGATCAGCCTGATGTCTTCCTTCCTGCGCTTCCGCAGGCATCGGGCCTGTTGTGGTCTTTTATCACGTCACTCCACGAATAAGGAGCATGAGAACGTCGGGACTGTAACGGTCATGTATCAATAATTGGTCATAACACTAAATAGAGGGTTATATGCGCCCACTTTTGATGAACTAACTACTAAACTTGCTTCCGGCGATTGCCCTAACAATCTGGACTTAGAACTCAGGAGAATTATTCGTGTCAACGTCATTCATCTATAGAGATCCTTTTACCCACACTAAGCATCAGGTATCTGCGCCAGACGCTGCCACCTATGTGGTCGTTAAGAATAACGGTGAAAAGAAATCAGATAGTGACGTACTCGGCTTTTTTGATGACTACGACAGAGCACGCGAAGCGGTCATGGCGGAGCTGAATAAAGAACTCCAACAGCCCACCGGTGATCGCGAAGTGTTAGTCACTCATACGAAACTCTATAACCCCATGGCGTGACATTGGCATAGCTTTCCTTCGGGATCCGGTGGCGCACCACTCCGCTCGGATCCATAGAGTCGCGCTAGCCACATTTCGGAGCTGGCCATATCCCGACGCTGTCTGTCTTTCGACGCAGCGATTCCTCCTCTTCTGCCACTCACGCGTGTGAGCATCGCGGTTCTCAACCCCGCCCTTCGTCGGCACGTCGACGATACACACGTTGGCAAGTAATCCACGGAGTTGAATTGCCATGCCTGAACAATGGTTCGCCGACAATGGTGCGCAATAAAAGTAAACCGCTACCAACGTAAAAAGTGTCGTATTACAGTGGGCGTATTAGAGGTATAGAACAGCGAAGTATAAGAAATAAAAGAAGAGGGATCATGCGTTCATTACGCCGCCGAAGCCGTATTGCCTCACTACTCACTGTGGGCGCTGTCAGCACTGCACTCGTCCTCAGCGGGTGCACGATCGATGAGGATTCTGACCAGTCATCCGAGGACACGACCTCAACAACCACCACTGCGTCTCAGCAGTCGTCATCATCCGAAACGGGCACGTCAGAGTCGTCTGCACCGAGTGATTCTCAGGACAACGACGCTCACCAAGGGATGAATCATTCCATGGACGGCGGTGCCGCACCGGAGGGTATCACGGTTGATGCTCACCCTACCTACCCCGTTGACAGCACCGTCACGTTGACCGCTGACCATATGAAGGGAATGAAGGGCGCGAAGGCCACGATCGCAGGAGCGTTCTCCACATATACATATGAAGTGGATTACACGCCGACGGATGGTGGCAAGCCAGTGAAAAACCACAAGTGGGTGGTCCAGCAAGAAATAAAAGATGCTGGCACTGAAAGAATTCCTGACGGCACCGAGGTCACTATCGAAGCAGACCATATGAAAGGAATGAAGGGCGCCAAAGGAAAAATTGTGTCCTCTACAGACCAAACCGTGTACATGGTGAATTATGAAGCCGATGGCATGAAAGTCACCAACCACAAGTGGGTCGTCGAGGACGAAATCAAGCCCGCTAACAACTAATCTCCATCAGTTAATTAATCCTGGTTAGCTGGTTCCCAGCCGAGCTCAGGCGCGACATATAAAGCGAAGGACTTAAGAATTTTCTTATTCGCTTCGGCGCCGAGCTGGCTCGGAATGGTCAGCATGAGCGTATCCGCATCCATCACGGCTGCGTCATTACGCAATTGTTCGACGAGTTGGTCTGGCTCGACCGCGTAGGTCTTTCCAAAGGTTGCATTCACCCCGTCGATCACGCCAATACCGTCTTTGGATTGGCCCCCTAAGTACAGTTTGCGGTCGTAGCCGTCGATAATCGGGAAAATAGTCCTGCTTACCGACACACGCGGGGTCCAATCGTGGCCCGCCCGTTTCCACGCTTCGTGATAATGCTGTAGTTGTTGCGCCTGGAGGTCCGCGAAGGCTTCGCCAGTGGCCTCCGTAAGTAGCGTCGAGCTCATCAGATTAACGCCCTGTTCAGCAGCCCACTCTGCGGTTTCACGACGCCCAGCACCCCACCAGATGCGGCGATCCAAACCGGGCGACTGAGGCATAACCGGCAGACCAGCGCCCGGCCGGTACATCGCCGGATACTGATCCTCCGCGGCGGTGGCCATGGGTTCCCCGCGCACTGCACGGAGGAAGGTGTCGAAATGCTGGTGAGCAATATCAGCACCGCGAGGATCTGTTGAGCCGGTGTACCCAAAGGACTCCCAACCGCGGTCAGCAGCTTCAGGTGATCCCCGTGACACGCCGAGGGCAACGTGGCCATTACTGAGTAAATCGAGGGCAGCGGCCTCTTCTGCCAGGTAAAGCGGGTTTTCGTAGCGCATATCAATGACGCCAGTGCCCACTTCGAGATTCTTCGTTACCGCTGCCATGGCGGACAATAACGGAATGGGGCTCGCGTGCTGCGGAAGATAGTGATGCACACGAAGATATGCACCATTGACGCCTAACTTATCGGCGGCTTTGGCTAATTCGACGGCTTCTTGCAAGGCATTGCGTGCCGTGTATCCGTTGCCGTCGGTCGCGCGTCCCGAATAATGGCCGAAACTCAGAGACCCAAATTTCTTCATGCTTATAGGAACACCGTTGATTAGTAAGACATTCCTCACGAAGAAAATGAGGGGATACATGATCCCCTCATCGTGGCGACGGTTCAGTCGCTTCTTACTCAATCACTCGCTGCTAAATCACACCCTGTGCGAGCATGGCATCGGCAACCTTCTTGAAGCCGGCGATATTGGCGCCGACAACGTAGTCACCAGGGACTTCATACTCGTTGGCGGTATCGTTGCAAGCCCTGAAGATGTTATGCATGGTGTCACGCAAACGCTGGTCGGTGTAGTTGAACGACCATGAATCACGCGACGCGTTTTGCTGCATTTCCAGCGCGGAGGTCGCCACACCGCCGGCGTTAGCCGCTTTACCAGGGGCAAACAGTGTGTGGCGGGTATTGAAGACGTCGATCGCTTCCGGCGTGCAGGGCATATTCGCACCCTCGGCCACATACTTGCAGCCATTGTCCGCGAGCATCTTGGCGTCTTCCTCACCCAACTCGTTCTGCGTTGCACACGGGAGCGCGACGTCGGCCTTACCTTCCCAAATGTTGCCTTTTTCGTGGAACGTCGCCTTGTCGGTTTCGTTGGCATAATCCGACACACGGCCACGACGCACCTCTTTGACATCTTTGAGAAGCTCGACGTCCACCCCTTCGGGGGTAGAGACATACCCCGACGAATCGGAAAATGCGACGACCGTGGCACCAAGCTCTTGCGCCTTTTCGATGGCGTAAATAGCTACGTTCCCCGAACCAGAGACGATGACTTTGGCGCCATGAAGCCGCTCTTTGTTCGACGCCATCATTTCCTGCATGAAATAGACGACGCCGTAGCCTGTTGCTTCCGTGCGGACGAGGGATCCGCCCCAGGTGAGGCCTTTACCAGTGAGAACTCCGGACTCGTGACGGCCCGTGATGCGTCGATACTGACCGAAAAGGTAGCCGATTTCGCGCCCACCGACGCCGATGTCACCTGCAGGAACGTCGATATCCTCGCCGATATGGCGTTGGAGCTCCAGCATGAACGACTGGCAGAACCTCATCACTTCGTGTTCGGACTTACCTTTCGGATCAAAGTCAGAACCACCTTTACCGCCACCGATGGGTAGGCCGGTCAAGGAATTTTTGAAGATCTGTTCAAAACCAAGGAACTTAATGATGCCCAAGTTCACCGAGGGGTGGAAGCGGAGACCACCCTTGTATGGTCCGAGGACGGAGTTAAACTGAACACGGAAACCGCGGTTGACCTGGACATTCCCCTGGTCATCAATCCACGGAACACGGAAGATAATTTGACGTTCAGGTTCGGCGAGACGTTGGATGAGCCCTTCATCTGCGTAGTGATCGTCTTTTTGGAGGACGTACTTCAGACTGCTGAGGATCTCCTGAGCGGCTTGATGAAATTCAGGCTCGCCCGGGTTCCGCTTGAGAATCTGCTGGTAATACTCATCAACTGTCTTGTCGACGTCCATGATCTCCCTTCCAGGGTTGATTTCAAACATGCGTCGATCAGTATAGTGCACGAAATTCCAGCGACGATCGAGTTGTGACTTATCCCTCAGGGCGGACTACACCATTGGTGGAGTCTGGCCGAACCAATGGTGTGTGAATGGAGCGCGAATAGTCGTAACGGGGTGGACTATGCACCCAGCAGCGAGCTTTATTTCCCGGAATACACGGGGAATTGGCTGCTCTCGCCATAATCCCGGGCATCTAGTTTCTTCAGAGCATCCATTTCTTCATCCGATATAACGAAACCAACGTCTACATTGCTCTGCATATGATCCGGATTGGCGGTCTTTGGCAGTGATACCGTTCCCAATTGCAGGGTGTAACGAATGCACAGTTGCGGAATACTTACGCCATATTTCTCCGCTATCTCGGCAACGTCTTTATTCTTCAGCATTTCGCCGTGAGCAATTGGCGAATAGGCTTCAACAAGTATGTCGTTAGATGCGCAGAAAGACAGCAGTTCATGGGGTGTATTTCCCACATGCACAAGCAGTTGATTAACTAGTGGCTTGACCGAACAAGAATCCAGGATGTTATTGAGGTCCGACTCCAAGAAGTTCGAAACGCCGATAGCACGAATTTTCCCAGCTTGATACGCTTCCTCCAAAGCACGCCATGCTTGGCGGTTCCCCTCGGAGTAGTCGCCACCACGGAAATCACCCCACGGTTGTGGCGAATGAATGAGCATCAGATCCACATAATCCAAACCCATGGTCTCCAGGGACCCATCGATGGCCTTAACTGCTTCATCATAATTTTTAATTTCAGCAGCTAGCTTCGTTGAAACAAATAAGTCTTCTCGCGGAATATCCGCCGTCCGTATTCCTTCACCAACGCCACGCTCATTGCCATACGCTTGAGCAGTGTCGATGTTGCGGTAACCAATCTTCACGGCGTCGCGAACAGCTTGCGATGCTTTGTCGTCGTCAACAAACCAGGTACCAAGTCCTAGTTTCGGAATCTCAACTCCATTGGACAACGTATATTTCTCTTCTATGACACTCATGTTGTCACCTCTCTCAAATAAATGAAACTATTACAACAATTGGGAGCCACTTCGCGAACCACATGGTTTTCTACAACGAATAAGCATGAACTGACTGAAATAACCGAAAATGTTAGAGTGGCCGACAATATAGTGATAGTTAGACCGCGATTCATCTACGTCACGGTTAGGAAAAATCCTTCCCGAGTTTCGGCGGTACACCGTTCGAGCCCAAGAGGGCGTGGGCTTGCGCCATGGTTAAAGGATCGACGGGCAAGGGCGAAACACCATCACGCGCAGGTTTGAGACCGTCAAGCATCATCCACAGATACCGTCGATACACCTCTGCAACATCATCACGTTTACTCACACCTTCTCGATCTGCGCAGGTCAACGCGACTGATACGACGGCAATCTGAATCATGACAAGATCCGTTCCGACAATGTCACGTCGAATCACCCCTGCCCGACGAGCACGGTCAGCGAGGGAATTAATCAGCGGAGCAAGCCGATCCCGTTCGCGGTCGAAGCTCTCGGGTGACATATGGCGTCCAGAAAGCAACTGTGCCATGGCGCGGTCGTGCGTCTGGAGGACCAACGACCTCTCTAGATACGTGACGATGCCCGCCCATGTATCATCTTCCTCGAGCGCATCGTGAAGAATCTCTTCCAATTCGTCTACTTGTCGTTCGACGATCGCCTCCAGCAGCGCTTCCTTATTTGGGAAACGGCGGTAAGCAGTTCCAACCCCTACCCCGGCGTGATGAGCAACATCATTAAGAGTGACGCGCAAGCCCCGCTCGGCGAACAGGTCTCGCCCAGCCTCGAGGAGCAACTCACGATTGTGTGCAGCATCTTTTCGCAATTTTGATTGAGCCATCAGGGTAGGTTTCCTCCACTGTTTTCCCACTCGGAGCTAACGAAGGTATCGGTTCGCGCGCTCTCTCCACAGCAACCATAACAAGCGGATGCACGATATCCACATCTTTGCTACGATACATGGTAGCGGATACCTGATATCCACTTAAGACCCCGCACCGAACTCGCACCCGACAATGACTTCGTGTAGGTGACATTAGTGAGCAGCAAACCAACAGCGACCGTTGCCAAAGGCATATGACGTCCTGTCGGGTAAGCAACTCGAGACCCCCAACTTTTTGCTAATAATTCCACCAAGATTCACAACGTTTTTATCGTCGTCGCGATTGTGTAAAAAGAATTTATTTTCTCAGCGAGCATTTCCGACGAGTGCTTGTCGACGCGCACTGCGATGAACAGCTATCAAATCTGATTGGAGAATCATGACGAATTCCATCCCTACCCTAACTTTGAACAATGGTGTTGAACTCCCATCCCTGGGTTTCGGCGTTTTCCAATCCAGCCCGGAAGACACCGCACAAGCTGTAGAAACAGCGTTACGAACCGGATATCGCCATTTCGACACGGCGGCCATCTATGGCAACGAACGCGAAGTTGGCGAAGGCCTCCGGAACTCCGGTGTTCCCCGCGACGAGGTTTTCTTAGAGACCAAGGTGTGGATTAACGACTTCGGCTATGACGAAACCCGCCACGCTTTCGATAAATCCGCTGGGAAATTGGGTGTTGACACTATTGACCTGTTGATTTTGCATCAATCACTGCCTTCCCACTTTGACCGCACGTTCGATGCATATCGTGGATTGGAATCCCTCTTAAAAGAGGGACGTGTGCGAGCCATCGGCGTCAGCAATTTCCTGCCCGAACACCTCGACAAACTTGTCGAAGAGACAGAGGTAGTTCCCGCGGTGAACCAGGTGGAAATTCATCCTTATTTCCGAAACACGGAAACACTCGAGGCCGACGCCAAACATGGTGTTCTGTCACAAGCATGGTCACCGATTGGTGGAATTACGTTCTACCCGGGATGGGGAGAAAACCGGACCAGTACTCTTGATAACCCCACTCTCAAAGAAATTGGGGCGAAGTACGGCAAAACCGCAGCACAAGTTATGTTGCGGTGGCATATTGATGAGGGTCGTTCTGCAATTCCAAAGTCAGTGCACAAGTCTCGAATCACGGAGAATTTCGATGTATTCGATTTCTCGTTAACGGAAGATGAACTGGCCACCATCGATGCGTTGGATACCGGACACCGTACTGGCCCGGCACCCACTGACATCACGATCGAAGAATATGGTGCAGATATTCCCGAAGCATAGCGTTTCATATCACCCAATTACCTCCGAACCCCGATCGACGAGAATATCGTTATAGGACAAGGACGGTGATTGTTATGCCTCAACAAGCATGGAATAAGAAACACGAACGGCAATACGAGCACATTAAGGATTCACTCAAGGACAAGGGGCGCTCGGAAAGTACTGCCGAAGAGATCGCAGCCCGCACGGTCAATAAAACCCGTGCACAACAGGGTGAATCTAAGCAGGCTTCATCGACGTCTGTCAATGACAAGTCTCCCTCTGAGCGAGGGGGACAGCGCTCCCATCAGTGTCCACAAGGTCGGACGAAAGCTCAGCTCTACGAAGACGCTAAGCGCCTGAATATCGGGGGCCGATCCGACATGGATAAAAACGAGCTCGAGCACGGCGTCAAGCAGGCAAAGCGTCAGAAAGGCGCTAAGAAGGATTAAGCATCCAGGAAATCAGCCATTGTTAGTTCAGCACGGAGAAGTCCAAGTGCTGAGCTAACGACACGCTGTCCGTGTAATCGACGGACACATCAACGATGGACACCCCGTCGTCCTCCATTGCTTGGGAAAAAGCGATAGAAAAGTCTTCCAACGTGTGAACGCGGTACCCTTTGGCCCCGAATGCTTCTGCGTATTTCACCGCGTCATAGTCCCCTAATTCAACGGCTGACGGGCGGCCAAATTTGTTCTCCTGTTGGAACTTGACCATGTCATACGAATTATCTCGCATAATAACGTGGACAAGATGAAGTCCTAAACGTGTCGCTGTCTCCAATTCCTGCGCTGAATAAAGGAAACCGCCATCGCCGGACACAGAAACGACTGGATGATCGCGGTTAACTAATGCCGCTGCGATTGCCCACGGCAACGCAACGCCGAGGGTCTGCTGCCCATTAGAAAACAGCAACGTCCGGGGCTCATACGTGCGGAAATACCGCGCGAGGTAAATGGAATGCGTCCCGATATCCGCCGCCACCGTTGTTTTGTCGTCGGTAATAAGCTCCCGAAGAGTAACCACCAGCCGAGCAGGATTAACACCCGAATCGCTCGTCGCCTGCTCTGCACCCTGACGCTGAGTACGAGCCAAGGCTTCAAGCCGTCGATCAATAAATGAGCGCTCAGTCTCTTCAACGTCAATCGGATCCATCACACTATTTAGCTCATGAAGTGTGCCCGAAATATCGCCGACAAGTTCTAGGTTTGGCCGGTAGTGAGTATCGATGTCGGCCTGAATGGAATCAATGTGGATGATGTCGTGCTGGCCATTGAAATTCCACACACGCGGATCGTATTCCACCGAATCGTAACCGACAGAAATAATTAAGTCTGCCTTATTAAGCAAAACATCACCAGGTTGGTTTTTAAACAAACCAACACGCCCAAGGAAGTTATTCTCTAATTCACGAGAGATAACTCCCGCTCCTTGGAAAGTTTCAACAACAGGAAGATTCGTGGTCTTCACTAATTGGCGGAGTTCGCGGACCGCACTCTCCCCTGCCCCTCGCATTCCCACGAGCAAAACCGGCAATTTAGCGTTTTCAATACGTTCTTTAGCCTTTTCGACGAGCGCCTGCGATGCCGGCCCCAGAGGCGCCGGGTCAGGGAATTCAAGAAGAGGGGCAGATGTTTCAGATCCCGCGACGTCCGCCGGGACCATGACAGCGGCGGCACCGCGCGGCTCTTGCTGGGCTTCACGGAATGCGTTGGTGATCAGTTCCGAAACATCATCGACACACGTCGATTCAGCAGTGAATTTGGTGACCGGCGCTAAAAAGTTCACAGCATCGAGAGACTGGTGCGTTCTCTTCAGCCTGTCTGGTAACCCCACGGTGCCCGCAATTGCAACCACGGGATCCTGCTCGGTATTTGCAGTAACAAGCCCGGTTGCCAGGTTCGTTGTTCCTGGCCCCGAGGTAACCAAAACAACCCCCGGTTTCCCCGTCAATCGGCCGATAGCCTGGGCCATAAACGTGGCATTTTGCTCATGACGGCATACAACAACCTCGATATCGTCCGCGTCGACAAGGGCGTCGTACACTTCATCGATTTTCGCCCCGGGAACACCGAAGATATACCGGACACCTTGAGCTCGAAGGGTTTGGACAATGAGCTGTGCGCTTTTCACTGAGTCACACTTTCTTATCAGACAGGAGAAAAGATAAGGATGAGCCGTTTGCTCCACACGTCAGACTCAAGAGCCGACGTGATTAAGAGACTGCGTTGTACCGTCCGCCGATGGTACACCATCAAGCATGACCGGCTATAACTTAGAGCTAAGCAGTTCAAACCGAAAAGCAGTAGATCGACTATTCAACCGAAAATAGAAATCCTTAATCCGGCCCCTTCTAACTAAAGAAGCGTGGAATAAGAGGGATCACTTTTCGTCATAGTGAAGCAATAAAAATTTTTCTTCGGTACCCCCAATGGCCCATGATGTATTAAAGAAGGATGCACTAAAGAAAACAGCATCGAGGGATTTGCCGAAATGCTATGCATCCTAAGATCAGGGCACCGTTAGAGCACGGCGACAGTTTTCCCTCCCGATTTGCCTGCAGCCATCTCCACGAGCCTATGCGGCACCTCTTCGAGACCAATCGTTGAGGTCACCATCGGATCAACATCGCCGTCGCGAACCAGGGCAAAGAGCTCTTCCAACATCAGCCCCAGCTCCTCAACATCACTGTCGGTTCCATGTAAGTAAGCCAGCCCGGTGGCCAGTCCAAACCATGACAGCCCGGTATCAAGCGAGTTCACTGTGCTGAAATCAGGGTCACCCGCCGTCGTCGCAATCCGACCACCAAACGCCAGCAGTTGAAGCTTTTCAGTCGCTGACTCAGACCCCACTACATCAAGAACGGCATCAACGCCCCGCCCGTTCGTGATCTCCTTCACCCGATCACCGACGTCGGTAGTCCGATAATCAATAAAATCGTGAGCGCCCAAGGACCGCACACGATTTTCATGCTTTCCCGACGCGGCCCCGACGACATGAGCACCTCGGTTGGCCGCAATTTGGACAGCAAAGCCACCGACACCGCCACCTGCACCGGTGATCAGAACCGTATCACTGCTCGTCACCTGCATGCAGTTTCCGATAAATTGCCTGGTAAGCGGTCAGGCCGGCAGAAGGAACAGCAGCTGCAGACGTGCACGACACATTATCGGGAATGATCGCGGTGGCACGCGCGTCCACCACCGCATATTCCTCAAATCCACCGCGTCGACGAATATCGTTATGGACAGCTACCCGATCACCGATCTGACAACGGCGAACATCCGGGCCGATCGCATCAACCACGCCGGCAACGTCGATTCCCAGAACAAATGGGTATGGAGCACCAGGTAACTCGTAACCAGCACGCTGGAAATCAGAGGGATTGAGCCCGCTCGCCCGAACCTTCACCCGGATCTCTCCCGGTCCGGGCTCGGGAATGGGGAGCTCGCCGGGCGGAGAAGAAACGCGAATCAGTTAAACATTGAATTTGAATTCAACAACATCGCCATCTTGCATGACATAATCCTTACCTTCTTGACGGACCTTGCCATGCGCCCGGGCCTCCGCCATGGAGCCCAACTCATTCAAATCGTCATACGAAACGATCTCTGCCTTAATAAATCCGCGTTCAAAATCCGAGTGAATAACGCCGGCAGCTTGAGGCGCAGTATCCCCCTGATGAATAGTCCACGCGCGCGCCTCTTTCGGGCCAGCAGTAAGGTACGTCTGCAACCCCAGCGTGGCAAAACCAGCGCGTGCCAGCTTGTTCAGACCGGGTTCATCCTGCCCCACGGATGCCAGCAGTTCCGCGGCTTCGTCGTCGTCAAGCTCCAGTAATTCAGCCTCGGTCTCGGCATCGAGGAACACCGCTTGAGCCGGAGCAACCAACTCCGTCAATTCCTTCTTCTTTGCCTCATCAGTCAGGACGGCTTCGTCCGAATTGAAAACATAAAGGAACGGCTTTGCCGTCAACAGGTTCAATTCTTTCAACGCCGATAAGTCAACCGAATCTTTCGCGGAGAACAACGTGTGGCCATCCTCCAGCACCTTCAAGGCCTCGCCGACGGCGTCGCGTTCCGCCGCCTTGTCTTTATCCTTCTTCGCTTCCTTCTCCAAACGAGGAAGAGCTTTTTCAAGGGTCTGCAGGTCCGCCAAGATCAGCTCGGTCTCAATAACGTCAATATCGCTCGACGGATCTGCCTTGCCGTCAACATGCACCACGTCGTCATCCGTGAAAGCACGAACAACCTGGCAAATCGCGTCTGCCTCGCGAATATTCGCCAGGAACTGGTTGCCTAGCCCCTCCCCTTCAGAGGCACCTTTCACGATTCCCGCGATATCAACAAACGAGACCGTCGCTGGGATGATCTCCGCAGAATCGAACATCTCCGCCAAGCGTTTCAGGCGTGCGTCCGGTAATTCGACCAGGCCGACGTTGGGCTCGATCGTCGCGAAAGGGTAATTAGCCGCCAGCACATTGTTGCGGGTCAAGGCGTTGAAAAGGGTGGATTTTCCTACATTGGGTAGACCGACAATTCCGAGGGTAAGACTCATGCCACACATCCTACGTGCAGTAAAAATCGCCAACGATGCGGGGACCTCGACTCAGCGGGGCAGCCCACCAGCGACACACTGTCGCACTTCACGCGCCCTTCGCGCTGACAGAACACCGGCACAACCTCGGCGGAACGCCGTCGGGACGTCGAACACAGGGTGATAGTATTTTCACGGTCGAGCACGCCACCACCCCCGGCGTGATGGCGGCTTGCGTCCCCCACCCGTACGGACCAATCCATTTCTCCCCATCACGGCAACTCCCGTCGAGCCATGCAGATGCGCTTACTAGCCGCCTGACTCGGTTGGGTCGAAGCCTTAGCGGAAAGGCATCTTTTATATGTCTCATTCCCCCTCAGAGAGTGACGCTTCCGCTGCATCGCGCGAAACGTTCTCTTCCCGCTCAGCTTTTCTCTTGGCTGCCATCGGTTCAGCCGTCGGTCTAGGAAATATTTGGCGCTTCCCCTATGTGGCGTATTCCAATGGTGGCGGCGCGTTCCTCATTCCGTACATCATCGCGCTGTTGACTGCAGGAATCCCGCTCCTATTCCTCGACTACACCCTGGGGCACCGGTTCCGCGGGTCAGCTCCCCTTGTGTTTAAGCGCATCAGCGGTTGGACCGAGCCCATCGGCTGGATCCAGGTCGGCATCGCCTTCTTCGTTTCGATTTACTACGCGGCCATCATTGGGTGGGCCGGGTTGTACACAATTAAGTCATTCACCCGCGCATGGGGAAGCAAACCCGACGCCTATTTCTCCGACGAGTTCCTTCACTCCGAAGCAACACAAACATTTTCGACCTCGATCGTCTGGCAAATCGCTATCGCCCTAGCTTTAGTGTGGGTGGCGACGATCATCGTGTTGGCAATGGGGGTCGACGAGGGCATCGGCAAGGTCTCTAAGCTGTTTATGCCCTTGCTCACTGTGCTGTTCCTCATCGTGGTGATCTACGCGCTGTTTATGGACGGCGCGTCAAAGGGATTGGACGCACTCTTCACCCCGAACTGGTCCGCGCTGACGAATACGGAAGTCTGGGTCGCTGCGTACGGGCAGATTTTCTTCTCCCTATCTGTGGGCTTCGGCATCATGCTGACCTATTCGTCGTACCTGAAACCGCGAACCAACCTCACCGGAACTGGGCTGGTCACCGGCTTCGCAAACTCGGGATTTGAACTTCTGGCCGGCATTGGTGTCTTCGCCGCATTGGGTTACATGGCGACGCAGGAAGGCGTCCCCGTGGACAAGGTCGTGTCCAACGGTATTGGCCTTGCATTCGTGGCATTCCCGACGATCATCAATTCCATGCCTGGTGGCGCTGTCTTCGGTGTCCTCTTCTTCGGTTCACTGGCCATCGCGGGCTTCACGTCGCTCTTCTCACTGCTGGAAGTTGTTGTCTCCGCGGTGAAAGACAAATTAAACCTTGATCGCAAGAGCGCGGCCATCGGCACCGGCGTGGTCATGGGCATTATTTCCTTGGCCCTATTTTCCACGACGTCCGGCCTATCCACGCTGGACATCATGGATAAGTACACCAACAACGTCGGCATTGTGTGCGTCTCCTTGATCACCATCGTGTGCGTCGATTGGATTTTGCGTCGGCTGGACGAATTCTCCCTGCACCTCAATGCGGTGTCGTCGTTCCAAGGGGGTAACTTTTGGCGAATCTGCGTCACCAACGTCACGCCGATCATTCTTGGCTACACGCTGATCCAGGAGCTCCAGAACCTGTTCAAGTCCAACTACGGCGATTACTCCGACCAGCAGATTGACCTCTACGGATGGGGCGTTGTCGGGCTCATCGTGGTCGTCGCCTTCATGATGTCCGTTGTTCCTTGGCGCGGAAACCCGTCTCTATCCGGCCCGCCCGGTACGGACTTCGGCGTGGAGTTCAACGTGCATCAGCGCATCGTCACACCTCAGAGCCATGAAGCGCGCAAAGCTGGTTTCGCCGCCGAACAGCGCCGACGCCAACGTCGCGGTCGCGTCGAAGCGGTCTCGCTCGATGCGCAGCGTGGCGGTTCAACGAGTCAGCCCGTCACGAGTGGCAACACCGCGGATACGACGTCGACAATGAACGACGCGAAGAACGGAAAGGATAAAGATCAATGAGTGGAACAGCAGTCATGATGATGGTCCTGTTCATGTTGGTCATCTGGGGTGGGCTCGCGACGAGCACGTACTCGCTGATGAAACACCCCGATGAGACCTCCGGGAAGCTCGGCGACAACCCCGAAGCCACCGATGAAAAGCTCTACGATCAGGGTTATTAAAAGCAACGGTGCTTCAGAGATCACACTAATCTGACCAAATAGTGCACAATAGTCCGTGATGATGAACTCCTCTTCCGAACCAGAACCGGGGCGCGTGCCCGGTTCGCTCGCTCCCCTCAGCCAAAAACATGCGAGTCAGCTGGCCAATCGCGATAACGCCGACGGTGTCATGGGCGTTCCGTATTACGCCCATGCACCGCTCACCGAGGCAAGCCGTTCGGCGTCGATAGCCGTAAATATCAAGCGCTTAGCCTTGTGGTGTTTGCGGTTCCTCGCGATTGCCCTAGCTGCGTTCCTTCTCTGGTATGGGTTAGGACTGATCTGGAGTGCGCTCCTGCCAGTGATGATCTCAATCATTGTCTGCACCCTGATGTGGCCGCCGGTTCATTGGCTCACCAAGTACAAGGTCCCGCATGCGCTGTCGGCGATTGTGGTGATCTTGGGTGCCGCAGTCATTGTGATTGGCACGCTCAGCCTCGTGACCACGAGCGTTATCGACCAGTCTGAGTCTTTGGCCCACCGCGCCTCCCACTCCTTACGGGAAACTAAAGAAGCGCTCAACGGACCGCCGCTCAACATCAAGGACGCCCAGCTTAACCAGGCTCTTGACCAAGCTGCGGCTCACATTCAGGAGCATTCCGGCTCCCTTGTTAGCTCCGTCTTGTCAGGAGCGTCGGCTGCATCGTCGGTCGCGGTCACCTTGGGCATTGTCCTCATGCTGACCTTCTTCTTCCTGAACGACGGCCACAAGTTTTTACCGTGGATTGACCGTCAGTTTTCCGGCTCGATTGGGACGCACCTCCACGAAATATTCGCCAGGTCGTGGAAAACTCTCGGAGGGTTCATCCGTGCGCAGGCGATCATTTCCTTCCTGAACTCCGTCTTTATCGCGATCGGGCTGTCGATTCTTCATGTCCCGCTGGCTCTCGCGCTCGCTGTACTCAACTTCTTCTGCGGGTTTATCCCGATTTTCGGCGCGCTCGTTGCGGGTGCTGTGGCGGTTGTCATCGCGTTCGTCACCAATGGGTGGATTTCGGCGCTGCTGACCGCGCTGCTCATTCTGTTGGTGCACCAAATTGAAGGCAATGTGCTCTCCCCCATCCTGCAATCGCGGGCAATGAATCTGCATCCGGTCATCATTCTGGCGTCGGTGGCCATCGGTGGGAGCGTTTACGGTGTTGTCGGAGCGTTCCTCGCCGTTCCCCTCGCGGCCGTGGGTGCTGTCCTACTCCGATACGCCAGTGAGCAGGTGGATAGTCACGTTGTTGATCCCGTGCAGCCCATCGTCGTTCTTGATCCTGAAACAAGCACAACGACGGACCACAGTTCGGTGACGGCACGGCCTGGGCCAGAGCCGGAACACTCGGACGCACGCGGTACCACATCTACTAACGACGACGGCACGGAGGAGAACAAATAATGTCACTCTTCAACCGCCGCACAAAGCACGGTCAGGACGCGGAAGACTCGGCCGCCTCGAAGGGAAGCCGCAAGGTAGACCCGTCGACGAACGCGGACAACGCGGAGGGCCACTCTCACGACCCCAGTACGCCATTCCGCGGTGGCGAACACCACCCCGAGGTCGACCCCTCGGACGCCCCCAAGGACCGCCTCGCAGTCATTGGTGACGTCGTCTCCATCACCGCTGCTTGGTCAATACGGCTGATCCTCCTCATCGCCGGTGGCATCGTCGCATGGCGAGCAATCGGTCTGCTGTGGCGCGGCGTTCTTCCTATCTTGATCGCCCTCATTATCTGCACGCTGCTCTGGGTTCCAACGAATTGGATGCGCAAAGCGCACTTCCCCCGGTGGCTCGCGGCCTTGGTCTCTGTCTTAGGAGCCTTGGCTATCATCGTCGGACTGTTCAGCCTCATCGCGCCGAGTGCTGTCGAACAATCCTCCCAATTGGCGGATCAATCTATCAAAGGGCTGGAAAAGGTTCAGAACTACGTTCAGGGCCCGCCGCTTAATCTCAACGATCAACAGGTCAATGATTACCTGGACGAGGGAATCGACAAGATTAAATCCAGCTCGGATCAAATCATTGCGGGCGTCGTCACCGGTGTGAATAAAGCATCAGAGTTAGCAGTGATGCTCGGCGTTATTCTGATGATCACCTTCTTCTTCCTGAAAGACGGCGATCGTTTCCTCCCCTGGCTTGGGAAAATTTCAGGCAAACGGGGCGAAGGCCACATCGTTGAACTCCTGCAGCGGTCCTGGAACACGCTCGGAGGGTTCATCCGTGCTCAAGCGGTTGTTTCCCTCATCGACGCTTTCTTCATCGGCCTGGGGCTGATCATTCTCAACGTGCCGCTTGCTCTGCCGCTGGCCGTCATCACGTTTATGGGTGGTTTCATCCCCATCGTTGGTGCGATCGTCGCGGGTGCCGTCGCCGTTCTTATTGCCCTCGTATCGAATGGACTCACGACAGCATTAATCGTGCTCGCCATCATCATCGCGGTTCAGCAACTTGAAGGAAATGTTCTCTCCCCTGTTCTGCAGTCAAAGGCGATGAATCTCCACCCGGTGATTGTTCTTCTTTCGGTCACCGTCGGCAGTAATCTGTATGGAATTATCGGTGCGTTCCTGGCCGTCCCCGTTATGGCCACCATTGCGGTGTGGTTGCGATACTTTAGTGAACTTATCGATAAAGAAGTCACGACCCGAAAGAAAGCGCTAAGCAATCGTCAATATACTGAAAATGTACGACGAGACTCCGAAACAACCCCAACAATGCCCGTTACCGGTCTGCCTACCAATAAATAGGACTTAAACGGGTACCCTAATTCCCTGTGTCAGAATATCGAACTCCTGCTGCCTCCCCGAGAACTTCTTCGGGGCGCTCCAACAGCAACGACAATCGGCTCTGGGGGCTGCTCTGGTGGGCTCCCCTGGCGATCATCGCTGCCTCCATGGCGACCGGCATGCTCATCAGTTCGGCCGGTGAAGGAACCCTGGGCCGGTGGTACTTCATTTTCTTCGTTGCATCGTCGCTCATCACGACGCTGCTCGTCCAGGTACAAGGGCTGCTCGTCACCGTCTGTGTGCAACCCATCCTTTTCACGGTGCTCACGCCCATCTGTTCCCTCCTGGCTGGAAAGCTGAGCGGGCATTCCGAGGGCGTCGGGGTGTTTTCTAAGACCTCACTGTTGGCGAACTTCTTCCCGGTTGTCCAGCACTTCTTCGTTCTCTTTTGGACGGTCCTGGTCAGCGCCATCATTGCGGTCGTGCGATGCTGGTTGTATCGACGACAAACCGCGCGCGTCACTGCACGACGTCAAGCTTCCTCATCGCGAGCACCTCGCAATGGGCAACAGAAGCAACGCACTTCTGCATCGCGTGGCCACCGCCCGCAGGACTATCGCTCGGACTCGACGAGCACGTCGGTAGATTCGGCACGCACCGATTCCCGACGGTCCTCGTCGCCGCCGCGACGTCACCAACCGCGTTCTTACGAGACGAACCGCTCCTCGCGAGTGAGCAGCCGGTATGAGGATCGATATGAGGGCTCCGAAGTATCGCGTCGGCAGCATGACGCCCCTTCCCGGCCGACGCACCAAGGGGATCGCGAACGGTACCGGGATCAGTCTCCCACGTATCCGCCGAAGAAATTCACGCCACGCACTTACCGTCCTGACGACGGCACATCCTCCCTTCCGCCGCGGACGACGCGGCCGCGGCATTCACGTCGGAACTGAATCGGCGCCCGCGGCGAAGCTACATAGCCCACGTCGAAGCCACAGAGAAAACCAGTGGCAATCAGCACTTTCGCATGAGCTGTCGGTTGTGTCCTAGATAGCCATTAAAGTGGGGCATATGACTGCGAAACAGGATCCGACCACGTCGGGGTCACGCACCGCTCGAGGCGGACTTACCTCCCCCGAAGCCCCGTGGCCCGTCCGCATCCTTAACCGCAAAATCGGAGACTGGATTTCTAAGCTCGGTTCAGTGTGGGTCGAGGGTCAGCTCACTCAGATGAAGCAGACCCGGTACTGGACGTTCCTTACCCTCCGTGACGTCGAAGCGGAGATGTCGATTGAGCTGATCGCCAAGAATCATGTCATTACGTCTCTTCCCACTCCCCTTTCACATGGGGACCGGGTCATTGTTCTGGGGAAACCGAATTATTCCGTCAGCCGTGGCCAGCTGAAGCTATCCATTACCGACATCCGCCCGGTTGGGATTGGTGAACTACTCGCTCGCATCGAGCAACTCCGTAAACTCCTTGCTGCTGAAGGATTACTCACACCGGAGCGGAAAAAACCACTCCCCGTTCTCCCCCAACGCATCGGGCTCATTACCGGCCGAGGCTCCGCTGCAGAACGCGACGTGATCTCTATCGCGCAAGAGCGATGGCCTGCGGTGAACATTCGGACACTCAATCCACCAGTCCAGGGCGCCAGCGCTGTCCCTGAAGTCAAAGAGGCGCTCACCATTCTTGATCGTGATTCCACCGTCGACGTTATCATCGTGGCGCGCGGCGGCGGTTCCGTCGAAGATCTTCTTCCGTTTTCCGACGAAAACCTCGTTCGCCATGTCAGCACGCTGAGAACACCCATCGTCAGCGCTATTGGTCACGAGACCGATAACCCTGTTCTCGACGACGTAGCCGACCTGCGGGCGGCGACTCCCACGGATGCGGCAAAACGAGTCGTGATCGATATGGCTACTGAGCTCGAGGGAATCCGTGATTGTCGACAGCGCGGGCAGCAAGCGCTCTTCCGGTGGTTGGACTACGAGCGCGATCGTCTGAATGATCTGCGCCAACGGCCCGTGATGGCTGACCCGATGACGCCGATAAACCGCCACGCAGAGGACGTGGCACGTGATGCGTCGTCCATTAGGCGAAATATCACGCTCTTGCTGGAACGAGCGAACTCCGAGATCGCTCATCTGCGCGGGCAAGTCTCAGCATTGGGCCCGTCGGCAACACTTGCACGAGGATATTCCATCGTCCAAGTACAGCGTCCCGGTGAAGAGTCCGAAGTGGCGACCTCGATTGACCAAACCCCACCGGGGTCTCAGCTGCGAATCCGGCTCAACGACGGATCAATCGTTGCGGCCACGATGTCGACCTCCCCGGCTCAATGAGCCAACTCCACACATCACGATTATCCACACACCACGCTTAACCACACGTAACGCTTTCGAAGGAGCTATCTATGACACAGCCCGACCGCAACGATTCCGACTCATTCACCATCGGTTCCGGCGAATCCAACCCCCGCTTTAAACCCGTCGAAGAATTATTCTACGAAGAAGCACGTCAGGAACTCATTGAAGTCGTACGCATCCTCGAACTTGGCCAAATGAGCCTTGATGAGTCGCTTCTGTACTGGGAACGGGGCGAGGCACTGGCCCGGACCTGCGAAGACTACCTCGAGGGAGCCCGCCACCGCGTGGAGAAAGCCTTAGAGGATAGTGATTACGCCGAGGGTGAAGACGACACGTCGGACGGGGCCGATTCTCCCGCAGACGGCTCTGGCTTTGCTTCCTGAATAGCCTTCGCCATCGTCGAAAATTCATCGGTGCTGCCGGTGCCCGATACAGCCCATCGCACGTCTTTCTTATCCACGACCCATGCCGTGCGGACGTCATCGTCGGAACCCTCAAACACATGCCACGTTGTTCCGTCGATGTCTTTCGTTCCTTTTTCTTGCCGGGCTTTACCATCGAGCCCCTGGGCTACGTCGTCGACGGATGCGCTCGTTTGAACAAACCGGATCCAGTCTTTGTCGTGGACCCACCCGACTGAGGAGCCAGAATGGCCGTTGAGGTTGATCCGAAGGGCTGAATTGGGAATCCACCCCTCGGGCGACGCAGGTATGCGAACGGGATAATCGGCGGATTGCGCCTCGCTCTGTAAGAACGTGGTGTAGTCAACGCGGGTGACCTTGCCTTCTTTGGGGTTGCCCGGCTGGTAATGGCACAGGCCTGTCCCTCCGATGACGACGAACATCACGATGAGCATGACTCCGAGCGAGATAATCATGTCACGGCCGTCTTGGAAAATCCTTGGCTTCTCCACCTTTTTCGTGCGCACGCGAACGATTATGGCTGTTCATCATGGGGGATCACAAAACCACCGGTGGACGTCCGCCACCAACCACCCACGACGACCACTCACTATGGGTTCCGTCTTGGGCCCGCACCACCCGCATCGCGGTGGTCACACCAACCAACAGGGAGAACCTGTGGTCACCTCCGAAAAAGTACAAGATTCACCACATTTTGCCCCTATTTGGGAGTGAGATTAATCGGCTATTGGGCGCATAAGTGAAACAATGAAGATGATCAACCCCATCACTGAAGCCAAAACAGGAGGCATGTGCCACCCATGAGTGACCACAAACAAACACCACCGGACCGTAACCTTGCTATGGAACTGGTCCGCGTGACGGAAGCCGCCGCCCTTGCCTCGGGCAGGTGGGTCGGCCGCGGAAAGAAAAATGAAGGCGACGGAGCCGCTGTCGACGCCATGCGCCAGATGATCAACACCGTGGCAATGCGCGGTGTGGTCGTTATCGGCGAAGGTGAGAAAGATGAAGCCCCGATGCTCTTCAACGGTGAAGAGGTCGGAACAGGCGAAGGCCCCGATATCGACATCGCTGTCGACCCTGTTGATGGGACCACATTGATGGCAGAAGGCCGTCAGAACGCTATCTCGGTGCTCGCCGCAGCAGAGCGTGGAACCATGTACGACCCATCCGCCGTGTTTTACATGAAGAAAATCGCGGTCGGCGCGGAAGCCCGCGGCGTTGTTGACGTCAACGCCCCCGTCAAGGACAACATTCGCGCAGTGGCGCACGCCAAGGGTAAGAGGGCGTCTGACATTACCGTCGTCGTTTTGGATCGTCCCCGCCACGAGCACCTCATTCAGGAAATTCGCGACGCCGGAGCCAAGGTTCGTTTAATTCACGACGGTGACGTCGCTGGTGCTGTGGCAGCCGCCCAGAACCAGACCCAGAACAGCATCGACATCATGATGGGTGTCGGCGGAACCCCAGAAGGCATCATCACTGCGTGTGCTATGCGATGCATGGGCGGAGAGATTCAGGGCGTGCTGACCCCGCGTAATGATGAAGAGAAACAGAAGGCCCTCGATGCTGGCCACGAACTGGGCAAGGTTCTCACGACCGAGGACCTCGTTCATTCACAGAACTGTTTCTTCGTTGCGACGGGTGTAACCAACGGCGATATGCTCCGTGGCGTCACGTATTCACCGCGCGGTGCGATCACGCGGTCGCTGGTCATGCGGTCGAAGTCCGGCACTGTCCGCATGATTGAGTCGCATCACCAGTTGACGAAGCTGGAAGAGTACGCCGTCGTCGATTACAGCTAGGACCCGTTTTTGGGTCGGTGTGATGCCCGGGGATATCTGTTGTTCTCCGGGCATTCACGCGTACACACAAACCACGCGCTTGCCGCATGCCTCGCTGATCTATGACCTACACCACTAGGTTGTATTTTTGGCAACATCGGTCACACATCGAGGCTCCCGATGGGCCATACTTGAAGTGGCATGAATTCTGCCACTTTGCACATATCCTCATAGCACATATGAAGGTGGGACTTACATAACATGAGCGATCAGGAATACCGCATCGAACACGACACCATGGGTGAAGTCAAGGTTCCGGCCACAGCACTGTGGCGCGCGCAAACCCAACGTGCGGTTCAGAATTTCCCAGTGTCGGGGCGTGGCCTCGAACACGCACAAATCCGCGCCATGGGCCTGCTCAAGGCCGCATGTGCGCAAGTCAATCTTGACCGTGGCCTACTTTCAGAGGACAAAGGCAAAGCCATCATCGCAGCGGCCACCGAAATTGCCGACGGCAAACACGACAAAGAATTTCCTATCGACGTCTTCCAGACTGGCTCCGGTACGTCGTCGAATATGAACACCAACGAGGTTATCGCCTCTATCTGTAAGAACGACGGCGTTGAGGTTCACCCTAACGACGATGTCAACATGGGCCAGTCTTCGAACGACACCTTCCCCACCGCGACGCACGTTGCCACCACGGAGGCTGCCGTTAAGGATCTCATCCCCTCATTGACGACGCTGCACAAGTCGCTGTCCGCCAAGGCGACCGAGTGGGAAGAGGTTGTGAAGTCCGGACGCACCCACCTGATGGACGCGGTACCGGTGACCTTGGGGCAGGAGTTCTCGGGCTACGCTCGGCAAATCGAAGCTGGTATCGAGCGCGTGAAGGCCACCCTGCCGCGCGTCGGTGAACTCCCCATCGGTGGTACGGCCGTCGGAACCGGGCTGAACACCACCGAAGATTTCGGCGACAAAGTCACCGCTGAGCTGGTGAAGCTGACGGGCGTTGAGGAACTGCGTCCATGTGTTAACCACTTTGAGGCTCAGGCAAACCGCGACGGGCTCGTCGAGATGTCGGGTGCGCTGCGGAGCATTGCTGTCTCCCTCAACAAGATCGCTAACGACATCCGGTGGATGGGCTCCGGCCCGCTGACCGGCCTCGGCGAGATTCACCTTCCTGACCTCCAGCCGGGCTCGTCGATTATGCCGGGCAAGGTCAACCCGGTCATGTGTGAGACCGCTACCCAGGTTGCGTGCCAGGTCATTGGTAACGACGCCGCGATTGCTGCCGGTGGCATGCAAGGCGCGTTCGAGTTGAACGTGTTCATCCCGATGATGGCACGCAATGTTCTGGAGTCAATCCGCCTGCTGTCGAACACCGCGGTGATCTTCGCCGAAAAGATGGTGGACGGAATTGAGCCCAATGCTGAGCGCATGCGGACACTGGCTGAGTCGTCGCCGTCGATCGTTACTCCGCTCAACAGCGCGATCGGTTACGAGGCTGCCGCGAAGGTTGCCAAGACCGCGCTGAAGGAGGGCAAGACTATTCGCCAAACTGTCATTGACCTCGGGTTTGTCGACGGTGAGAAGCTCACGGAGGAAGAGCTGGATAAGCGCCTCGACGTGCTTGCGATGGCATACACGGATCGCGATAAGTAAGCGAATGCATCGCTAGTCGCCTGCGTCGTCTAGTCGCCTACAAATACTGGGCCGCCCCTTGAGGGTGACCCTTTTTTATGGCCTCCAGCGGCCCCACCATGACCCAAGTCACACTTGAAGGGCTTTTGATTTCTTTCACACAATGCAGACTTATACCGCCCGCAACTTTGCACTCAGTGCATAATTGGGTCTAAGGTTGGCTCTCGTGGAAAGCAACCGTAACTACCTCGACACCGAGGGAATTCATGCGCCACGGGGTCTTCGGGAACGCAAGCGCTTAGAAACCCTGTGCGCTATCGAAGATCACGCCACTCGGCTTGTCCTCGACAAAGGCTATGACAACGTCACCATCGAGGACATCGTCGACGCGGCCAACATTTCGAAACGTACGTTCTTCAACTATGTCGACTCCAAGGAAACCGCCGTCCTCGGCCACCCTGTTGTCGACCTCCCTGAGAAAGAACGAAAAGAATTCCTTGCTGCCGACCCGCAACATGTGACCGTGGCCTTGGTGGACCTCATCCTCCAGACCAGTTTCGCGTCGCGCGGCCGCAGTGACGAGTTCTCAACGCTGCTGCTGAGCCGTCGGAAGCAAATCTTCCGCAACAACCCTAATATTGCAGCTCCGCAATTTGGACTGACTATCCAACGCTTCCACAACATCGTGGAACTGATCGACGAATTCTTCACCCTCCACCCGGAGCACCGATCGCTTCCACAAACTGCTTTTCCGGCCACAGAAAGCACAGGTGGCGTCTCTGAGGAAGCCGTCACTCTGGCAATGCTGTGCCAAGACGCCGTCCGGATCGGAACGCTCCGGTGGACCAGGCAACCCGATGGCACCAATGGGCATCGTCGCCTCCGCGATTGCTGCCTGGGCGCTTTCACCCTGTTCTACGACGTTTTAGGAGCTCCTCCCCCAGAATGTTTAGCCAGCACGACGCCACCGAGTGCAGCGTCGGAAAGAAAAAGCAGTGACTACATCAATCTGGACATCACTGACGACCACTCAACCAACGTCGACAAACAAACCAACAGCAAACAGAACGTCGACAAGAAAAATAAAAACAACAACAACGACGAACGTAACGATGAGAAATGAGAGGATGATGCACAGTGAGTAAACACAATGGCGCACACAGCGACGCCACCAGCGACAACGCTGTGAACACGTCCGGGCAGCACATGTCCAGCCGTGTGATTACTCCGGAATCAGTGAAGGACATTGATTCGCCGGCAGATCAGACGTCACCAACCACTGAGAGAACATCCTCCAGGCCGAAGAATAAGAGCAACATTCCGGCGATCATGGTGGCCATCATGTCCGCCATGCTGCTGGCGAGTTTGGACCAGATGCTGTTCTCGACGGCCCTTCCGACGATCGTCGGCGACCTTGGTGGCGTCGAGCACATGTCGTGGGTCATTACTTCCTACCTGCTGTGCCAGACGATTATGATGCCGATCTACGGCAAACTCGGTGATCAAATCGGCCGCAAACCGATCTTCGTCGGCGCGATTGCTATCTTCCTTATCGGGTCGATCATCGGTGGACTCTCGCAGTCGATGGCACAGCTGATCATTGGCCGCGGTATCCAAGGCCTCGGCGGCGGCGGACTCATGATCCTCTCGCAGGCGATTATGGCCGACGTCGTTCCCCCTCGGGAGCGCGGAAAGTACGCGGGCTGGATGGGGTCTGTTTTCGGTGTGTCTTCGGTGCTCGGCCCCGTGCTTGGTGGTTGGTTCACGGATGGCCCCGGATGGCGATGGGCTTTCTGGATTAACCTGCCGGTCGGCCTTCTCGCGGTTGCTATTGCACTGTTCACTCTGAAGCTGCCCATGCTCGGAACCGGACTAAAGCTCGATTACTTCGGCATTATCTTCATGGCGACGTCCGCATCATGCCTCATCCTCTTCACGTCGTGGGGCGGAAACCAGTACTCCTGGAGCTCACCCACGATCATCGGTTTGGAGATCGGAACCGTCGTTGCGGCCGCAATCTTCGTCTTCATCGAATTGCGCGCTAAAGATCCGCTGATCCCGATGTCGCTGTTCAAGAACCGCAACTTCAACCTGGTCACCCTGGGCGGTCTGTGCGTCGGAATCGTGATGTTCGGCGTCATGAGCTACATGCCCACCTACTTCCAGATGGTCCACAACATGAACCCGACCACCTCTGGTTTCATGATGATCTCCATGATGGTCGGATTGATGGGAACGTCCATCGGGCTGGGCAATGTTGTCACCCGAACCGGCAAATACCGGATCTATCCCCCTCTCGGCATGCTCATTGTGGTTGCCTCCTGTGTGCTTCTGCACCGGATCACCGTTGATACGTCGCTGTGGTACCTCGGCCTGTGCCTCTTCATCATGGGTGTTGGCCTGGGTATGACCATGCAGATCCTGATCCTGGTGGTCCAGAACTCATTCCCGATCCAAAAGGTCGGCGTTGCCACAGGAAGCAACAACTTCTTCCGCCAGATCGGTTCGTCACTCGGCTCTGCCTTGGTTGGTGGGATTTTCACCAACCGCATTAGCGAGCTGGTCGCAGAGCGTGTGCCGGCCGCCATGGCGCAGCTTCCGCCGCAGGTGCAGCAGAAGTTCGGACAGCAATCGAGCGGGCTCGACGCCGATAGCCTCACGCCGGAACTGGTTGCTTCGCTGCCTGGTCCGCTCAAAGACATGTTTATGGGAGCCTACAACGACGCATTGACTCCGGTGTTTATCGTCGTGATCCCGTTCGCTGTTCTCGCGTTCATCTTGTTCGCCCTCGTCCGCGAAGAAAAACTGCGGAACTCGGTGTAAAGACGTGGTATAAATACAACGCTGCTATAGAACGGCCCCCCCCCCCGCGCGTCGGCACAACCCGTATTGTGTCGGCACGCTATTCTGGGTTATACGACAAAATGTGTCCGCGTGCCGGAAAACTGCGGGGGAATATGCGGGGTGCGTGGCAAAACTGCGGGGGAATATGGCCAAAAAATGGCCGAAAATTGACCATACACCCCCGCACTTTTATTCGAGGCGGATATATGGTTGCCGAGCATATATCTTTCATTTTTCCTAGATCAGAGGCCAGAAATCACCGGGCTCGGACACGCTTTCTTTCGTATTACCCGCGATTTTTTAGCCGACGGTATTATGCCGGCCCGGGTCGTTGCGCAGCCCCGGGTTGTTGTGCCAGCCGAAGCTATTGCCCCGACCCAGGTTGTTCTACAGGAGCTTTTCGTAAATGGCGCACTGGCGGTATTGGTCCGACCACGGACCAATAATCCATCCACCCGTGACGCTGGAGTGTGCCTACTTTCCTGAACCCCGCCTTCGCATGCAGCGCTTGGGACGCGGAGTTGTCCTCAAAAATCCACCCAGTGATGGTCCACGCACCCCACTCCTTCGCCTTCACGGCAGAGTGCTTCAGAAGAGCAGTACCCACTCCACGTCCCGACGCAGCCGGATCGATATAAATCGAGTCCTCTAAGAAACCAGTCAGGGCCGGCCGATGGTAGAACGGCATGAGAGCAACCCACCCGAGAATCGTCCCCTCATCTTCCGCGACGAAACACAGCTCAGGGATTTTCTTGTCGACGAACTCCTCCCACGTGACCGGTGACGCTTCATATGCACCGTTGCCCGTATCCAGCCCGGCCTGGTGGATACGGGCCACGTCTGGATAATCGTCGCGCATCATAGGGCGGATAGTTCCTGTGAACGATGCTGTCATGGCGCTCTATTGTTCCATCCCGTACAGACGTCCCGTGTACGCGTCCCAGGACCCTATCGCGACGACCGTGCCGTGCGCCCCCGCACGATCCCGACAAAATTCTGTATGTCGCGGTCGTCACGGGATTGCAACCACACCATGGCCAGCTGCGTCGGGCGAGCATCGCTCAAAGCAACATCTTTCACCCCGCGCTTATTAATTACCCGCAACAATGGGCGGGGCGCGATAACAACACCGACGTTCGCGGCAACAACCTCAAGCGCGGCACGAACGCCGGCAATATCGACTCGGAAGTGAGGTGGCTGCGGTGCCCACATGATCTTTTCGTCCTCCAGATCATGGGAACTGACCTGCGGAAACAACGCAATGGCATTGTCCTTCGGGACTGCGACGCCGGGCTGTTCCTCGTACAGCTCAATGAGGTGGATAGATTGACCACTCGCTTCAGCATCCTTGACGACGCCCTCACGTCCACGATCATCCATGCGGACGAAAGCCACATCGGCCTTTCCGTGCAAGACATAAGGAAGTGGATCGTCAGCGACGGCCGACGCAATGCGCACACGACGGTTCGAGTCACGCGATGCACCACCATGGCGTTCATCAAACCGTCGGAACCACTTGTCGGGAAGAAGTCCCGGAACGAAAACGACCTTGAGATATTCGGTCATGAACAGATCGTAACGTACGACGCTCACACCTGGCGTGGAGAGTGACTCGAACTTGAGGGCGTCGGGATCGGAACCGCTTATGCATTACTCTGGTGCGCATGAACGATGCTCATTCACATAATGATCACGCGTCCCGGGCGCAGCCGTCAAGTACTCGTATGAAGCCCATGACGGCGGCGAAAAAGTTGAATATTTTTCTCCCTGCCACACCTGAGGAGTTCCAGAAGACGGCGCTGACCCATGAGGAGTTTGTGGGCTTACAGAACAATCCGCCTCAGTGGTTGAAAGACTTGCGGGCGAATGGGCCTCATCCTCGGGCGGAAGTTGCGCGGAAGCTCGGCGTCACTGCTGCAGCATTGAAGCGCAATGACATGGATAAACCACTCACGACTGCCGAAATTAACGATCTTCTCAACGATCAACCCGAGTGGCTGAAAGAAGAGCGGAAGTCATTGGCAGAGGAACGCGAACGTCGTCACGCTGCCAACGAAAGCCATAAGTAATTCGTGTGGGGTGGCGCTACTAGCGCCCTTTGAACTGGGGTTTTCTCTTTTCGACGAAGGATCGCACTGCCTCTTGATGATCCTCCGTGAAAGCTAGGCGCGCTTGTGCATCCGCCTCTCTGGCAGCCGCGGCCATCACCGCCTGCTCGTCTCTCACCAGGCTTTTGATTTCGCAGAACGACTTCGTTGGGCCATTCGCCAACGCTAGGGCGAACTTGGTCGCGGCCTCGTCGGCTCGGTCGTCGTCGGTGACCTCGGTGACAAGTCCCAGGTCATACGCTCGCTCGGCTGTGAGCTGCTGGTCGCGGCACAACAGATCCAGAGCCTTCGCAGGTCCCACGATGGATGTGAGTGTGTGAGATAGCCCGCAATCGGAGGCCAATCCGACGCCAGCGAAGGACGCCGTGAAGGATGCTCCCCTGGAGGCAATGCGGAAGTCGCAATTCAAAGCTAAGGACCACCCTGCGCCGGCCGCTGGTCCAGAAATAGCCGCAACAATAGGGACTTTGATACCGAGTAAGGCCTCAACCATGGGGTTGTATTCGTCGACAACCTTGCCCATCCCCTGCCCAGTGGACAAGTCCTGGAGATGCTCCTTCAGGTCTTGCCCAACGCAGAAGGACTTCCCCTCAGCGGCGATAAGCACGGCACGGACGCTCGGGTCAGTGGCCGCTTCAAACTCTTCGCGGAGACGCGTACGAAGTGCCTTGTTGATGGCGTTATATCCCTCTGGCCGCCGCAGCGTGATCACACGCACAACGCCCGAGGCAGCCTCGGCCGCACTGGTTGGTTGTCCTGTCTCAACATCCAGGTTATCGACGCCCACCACGTCTTGTTCGTCCGACATAACAGCCTTTCTGGTTGCCGTGGGGCATGCGGAGCCCGCTCACCGCACCGTGGTTTCGTCGTGCCTTACTTGCCAGCGCCCTTGGCAAGGCGACGGGCGATGATTTCCTTCATGATTTCGTTCGGGCCACCGTAGATTGGCTGCACGCGCGTATCCAGGTAATGCGTGGCGATCGGGTATTCCATCATGAAGCCGTAGCCACCGTGCATTTGCAGGGCGTTGTTCACCACTTCGACCTGCAGGTCCGTGGTCCACCACTTGGCCATCGCCGCTGTTGTTTCATCGAGTTCGCCCTTGACTTTTGCTTCAATACAGGCGTCGACGAATGACTGGGCGGCTTGGATCTTGGTTGCCATTTCGGCGAGCATCCACCCGTAGGCCTGGTGGTCAACCAGTCGTTTTCCGAACGTCTTACGGTCCTGGCTGTGCTGGTAAACGAGATCGAAAGCGCGGCGTGAAGTCGCTACAGAGCCAACGGCAATCGATAGCCGCTCTTGCGCCAAGTTGTGCCTCAGGTAACCGAAGCCGGCACCTTCCTCACCGAGGAGGTTCTCGGCGGGAACGGTGACGTTTTCAAAGGACAATTCCGCGGTGTCCTGCGCCTTAAGGCCGACTTTCTTCAGCGGCCCCGTCTTGGTGTACCCTTCCATACCGTCCTCAACAATGAGGAGCGAAACACCGGCGCGGCCCTTTTCAGGGTCAGTAACGGCCACGATAATCGTGAAGTCTGCTTGGACACCATTGGAGATGAATGTCTTGGCGCCATTCACGATGTAGTTGCCGTCGGCGTCTTTCTTAGCGAGCGTGCGGATTCCCGCGAGGTCAGCGCCGGCACCCGGCTCCGTCATAGCAATAGCGGCGATCTTCTCACCAGCACAAAGTGGACGCAGGAAGCGCTCTTTCTGCTCGTCATTGGCGAAACGCTCGAGGTACGGAACGACCAAGTCATTGATCGTCTGCACGGAAACAATGACCGAACCGCAATCAGACTGGGCCAGCTCTTCCGAGAGGATGGCGTTAAATCGCCAGTCGTCCATGCCTCCACCGCCGAATTTTTCGTCGGCAGTAATTCCTAAAAGTCCGAGTTCACCGGCTTTTTTGTACATGTCGCGGTCGCAATAGCCCTGTTCATGCCACTGATCAACATGAGGGGTGATTTCCTTGGCAACGAAATCGCGGGCGGTTTCACGAAACATCTTGTGCTCGTCATCGAAAATCGTGCGAGGTAAGAAGTTCTTCATGGGATATGCGCTCCTTATCTGTCCTTTTTGTGATTAGCAGCAGTTTTCGAGGTCTGACAGTGACCGCGACGTGAACACTACTTTAGGTGGTAGGTCATGATTTACATGCGATCGTAACCCATGTCACAGATTTACGAGAGCTAATTCTCAATCACGACATGGCGAGATAAGAAGGCCGGGGGTAAAAATTACCCCCGGATTAGATTGGTCAAAATCCCACTGACCAGGCGATTTCAATTATTGATACAAATAAGTTGCTTAAATCATTGACGGATTGCTTTAGGTAAGGCTAAATTGAAGGTCGTACCGCAGCGGGATGTTCGAGAACGCTCTACCACCCGGGGACATCAGGGGTTCCCTAGGTAGGCGGAGCATCTCAGAGTGGTGCACAGTGATGAAAATCGATACTGGTTGTGCTGGCTCGATCGGCAAGGGTCATTCCTCTTCTCCCCTTCCTGATCTGCCTTCCCTCAGCGCTCGTCACCTCCTCCAGGCGCCGAGGACACCAGCACTGTCGTCGCCAATATCGACCTCCGGAATAGAAACGGCACTGTGATGGCCTCGTCAACCATCACAGTGCCGTTTCACTTATCAGAATCAAGAGCTAGCGCACCGACACACCTGCATGCTTCATATCTTCCACAGCTTTCATGCTGGACTCGGGGGCAACACCTGCACATAAGTCCGGGAGAAGAGTGACAGCGAATCCCTCCGCGATACCATCGAGCACCGTCGCCTTAACGCAGAAATCTGTCGCGATCCCGCAGACGTCGATGGACTCGATCCCCTGCTTACGCAACCAGGGGCCTAGCCTCTCCGGCTGCCCGCCGCCCGAGGCCTCATCGGTTCCTTCTAGATACCCCTCAAAGCCGCTATATGCAGCTTCATATTCGCCCTTCAGGAACCAGTAGTCGACAGATGAGACATCAAAGTTAGGGTGCGAGTCAGCCCCCGGGGTACCGACCTTGCAGTGGACGGGCCACGTCTCGACGAAATCGGGCTCCACACCGGGTGGTGCAAAGTGCGAACCAGGGTCGATGTGCCAGTCCTTAGTCCCCACAATGAAGTCATACTTGGCAGCCACGTCCGGACGCTGGACATAGTCGGAGATTCCCGTGGCCACAGTGTCGCCGCCCTCGCAAGCCAGCGCACCACCTGGGCAGAAATCATTCTGAACGTCGACAATGACTAAGCATCGGTGGGTGCGTGAGGAACTATTTGTATCGCGCATGATTACATCAGTGTCCAATCTTCCAGACCGTCATAGAGGGGGAATTGTGCCGCTAGGGCCTCAACCCGCTGACGTAACTCATCGCGGACCTCGTCGGATTTACCTTGATGGCCGCTGATCAACGTCTCCGCGATAATGTCGGCAACTTCCCCAAATGCTTCTTGATCAAATCCGCGGATCGCCAGTGCCGACGTCCCGATCCTGAGTCCAGAGGTGACCATGGGCGGACGCGGATCAAACGGCACGGCATTGCGATTCACCGTGATTCCCACATCATGGAGGGCATCCTCAGCTTCCTGGCCATTTAACGACGAATGACGCAGGTCAACGAGGACGAGGTGAACGTCGGTACCGCCGGTGAGGACGTCGATACCCGCCTCACCCGCATCGTCCTGAGTCAGACGGTTGGCCAAAATACGGGCTCCGGCGATGGTTCGTCGCTGGCGATCCCGGAATTCCTCTGACCCCGCGATTTTCATCGCGACGGCTTTCCCAGCGATCGCGTGCATCAAAGGACCACCCTGCTGGCCTGGGAAAACAGCCGAGTTGATCTTCTTGAAGAGGTCGAGATCATTCGTCAGGATCATTCCCGACCGAGGACCACCCAAGGTCTTATGAATCGTCGTAGAGACAACATCCGCGTACGGAACCGGAGATGGGTGCAGACCCGCAGCCACCAACCCCGCGAAGTGAGCCATATCCACCCACAATGTGGCGCCCACCTCATCGGCGATCTCCCGGAACGCCGCGAAATCCTCATGACGTGGGTAGGCGGACCACCCGGCAATAATGACGGAGGGCTTTTCCTCCAGAGCCTGCTGGCGAACCTTCTCCATGTCGATGGTCATGGTGGTGGGGTCTACTTCATAAGCGACCGCGTTATACAGCTTTCCGGAGAAGTTGAGCTTCATTCCGTGGGTCAAGTGTCCCCCATGAGCCAGGGAAAGGCCCAGGATCGTGTCGCCCGGCTTCGCGATGGCCATCAGCACGGCTGCATTCGCCTGAGCACCAGAATGGGGCTGCACATTGGCGTACTTCGCGCCGAAGACCTTCTTGGCACGGTCCCTGGCGAGGTCCTCAATGATGTCCACATTTTCGCAGCCCCCGTAGTACCGACGCCCCGGATATCCCTCCGCATATTTGTTCGTCAGCACCGAACCTTGGGCTTGAAGGACCGCTCGGGGAACGAAATTCTCACTCGCAATCATCTCGAGCGTATTCCGTTGGCGGCTCAATTCGCCGACAATGGCGTCGGCAACCTCGGGGTCGAGCTGGGATAAAGGCTGATTAAGTAGCTGATCAGGGGTGTTAGCGGTTGACGGGGTCGTGCGTGATGAAGAATTACTCATGAAGGCCCTTCCTCGCTGGGGATGGCGTGATTGCAGAACTACCCCATAGCTTAATGGGAGTATCGATTATGTACCCCACTTATGAGATAGGTCATTCGGCGGGGCACAATGGAAGACATGTCACGTGCGACTGAATCCAGCCCCTATCTGGAATTCAACAGACACCAATGGAAACGCTTGCGCATGTCTCAACCTCAGGTGCTGACCGAGGCCGAGGTCAAAGAGCTCCGCGGTGTAGGCGAGAACATTGCGCTGGATGAAGTGACCGAGGTGTATTTGCCGTTATCGCGTCTCATCCATCTTCAGGTGGAGGCCCATCAACGGTTGGGCCAGGCGACAGCGACGTTCTTGGGGGAAGACGTTCCCCATATTCCTTTCATCATTGGTATCGCGGGGTCCGTCGCCGTCGGCAAATCGACGACAGCTCGTTTGTTACAGAGGTTGCTTCAGCGGTGGGATTCTCATCCTAAGGTTGATCTGGTCACAACGGACGGCTTTCTTTATCCCACTGCCGAGTTAACGCGACGCGGCATTTTGGATCGAAAGGGCTATCCCGAAAGTTTTAATCGGCGTGCATTATTGCGTTTTATTACCGACGTGAAAGCCGGCTCTCGTAATGTTCGCGTACCGGTGTATTCCCACGAGTTGTATGACATTGTCCCCGATACGTTTATTACTGTTGACCGGCCGGATATTTTAATTATTGAAGGGCTCAATGTTCTTCAAGCAGGCCCGACGCTGATGGTTTCTGATTTCTTTGAATTCAGCGTTTATGTCGATGCCCATCCCCGTGACATTGAGCAATGGTATGTAGATCGCTTTTTGCAATTGCGACATATCTCATTTTCCGATCCCGACGCGCACTTCCACCATTTTGCCGAACTTGACGACGACACCGCCATCCGGGAAGCCCGTGAAATCTGGCAGCGAGTCAATTTGCCGAACTTGACAGAGAATGTCTTGCCGACGCGACCTCGTGCGTCTTTGGTGCTCATGAAGGGCGAAGACCACTCCGTACAGCGCGTTCGCATGCGGAAAGTGTGATGCGTTACCGGCCGAATCGACGGTTCCGTCGTGAAAAGTCGCGTAATGCGCGGAGGAAATCGACCCGTCGAAAAGCTGGCCAATACGTATCAGTGAACCAAATCTCCGAATAGGCCGATTGCCACAAAAGGAAACCGGACAACCGCTGTTCCCCGGACGTGCGGATAACCAAATCCGGATCAGGCTGGCCAGAGGTGTACAAGTGGTCAGAGATTCCTTGTACGGTGATTGCTTCCGCTATGTCGTCAAGAGAGAACCGCTGGTCATCCCCCAGTTCGCTGGCCTTGGAAGCGGACGCCGAATCAACCTGATGAGCGCTTTCACCGTCCTTCGCCGAGGATTCCCGAGATGCCTCATGCTTCTCTTTAACCCGGTCTTCCAGCAAGGACCTCACGGCGTCAACTATTTCCTGCCGCCCACCGTAGCCAACGGCCATGTTGACGCACACTCCGGTATGGTCAGCGGTCGCTTTTTCATTCGCCGCAAGACGGTCGGTGAGAGCGTCGGGAAGAATATCCCGGTGGCCGACCACCCGAAGCCGTGCATTCAACTTCGATTTCGCCAATTCATCGGACACATCCCCAATGATTCTGTACAAAAGTTCCAGCTCAGCCTTATCGCGGTGGAGGTTCTCCGTGCTCAGCAGGTAAATAGTGACAAGTTCAACCCCTCGTTCACCGGACCACTGAACAAGCTCACTGATTTTCTTCGCGCCGACGCGGTGGCCGTGACTCACGTCGATAAACCCGGCTTCCCGCGCCCACCGTCGGTTACCGTCGCACATGACGGCGATGTGCCGGGGTACGGGCTTCCCCTCAAGTGCCCTCACCAAGCTGGCCTCGTACAACGGATAGGTCGCCATGAGGGCAACGCGTTTGCAAGCGGCGCGAGCACGTTTCCCAGCTTGGCGCGCTGATGACACCAGCCGGCTTTCGGGCGCGCGGCCATCATCGCAGCGGGTGTTGGGCGGAATAGTCACGCTCATATGGTACGCCTATGCGCCGTGTCCCCTCGTGTGAACGGCACGGGCGAGTTCGTCGAGCGCACTCACCGTGGCATCCCACCCCATGCAGGCGTCGGTTATCGATTGACCATATGTCAAGGCCGCTTTTCCGTGCCGACGGATCATGTCCTCATCGTGGGCCTGTTTGCCGGGGACCAGGAAGGATTCCATCATCACACCATTGATTCCCGGCTCCCCCTCGGCGATCCGTTCGGCAATATCAATGACGACGGCACGCTGGCGGATGTGGTCTTTGCCAGAATTCCCATGTGAGGCGTCAATGGTCACTGCCGGGTGCAGGCCGGCTGCCGTGAGCCGGTCGGTGGCGGTGAGGACGCTCTCTGTTCCGTAATTCGGCCCGGATTCGCCGCCGCGGAGAATCACATGGCCGTCTGCATTTCCGGGAGAGCTAATCACTCCGACGTGGCCGTCGTCATCAGCCCCGACGAAGCGATGGGCCGCCGACGCTGCACGAATCGCATCAATGGCCTGCTGAATACTGCCATCAGTGGCGTTTTTGAATCCGATGGGCATGGGCAGCGATGACGCTAACTGCCGATGTACTTGGCTCTCGACGGTTCGGGCTCCGATGGCGCCCCACGACACTGCGTCGTGGATGTAACTTGTTGCAAGCGGTTCCACAAACTCGGTCGCCGTCGGCAAGCCTAAAGAAAGAACGTCGCGGAATACTTCTCGCTCTAGAGCCAAACCCCGGGCGATATCCCCGCTCCCGTCGAGGTCGGGATCGTTAACAAGTCCTTTCCATCCCACCGTTGTCCGAGGCTTTTCGCCATACACCCTCATAACGATGAAGAGGCGATCGGAATAACGCCGAGACTGTTCAGCGAGCCGAGTGGCGTAGCCATATGCTGCATCACGGTCGTGAATAGAACACGGACCAACAATAACGAGCAAACGACGATCCCGCCCGTGAATAATGTTCGCGATAGTTCGCCGGCTCGACTCGACTAACCGACGGGCATCCGCGTCCAGCTCAATGTCGTGCCGGAGTTCCCGAGGCGACGACAAAGGACGAACAGGTGAGACGTCGGTACGCGGAGCAGATGCGGTGGTCGCGGCATTATGCGATGCGACAGGCGAGGTTCCAGAAGTAGGGCGCATAAGAAAAGTAAACGATCGTAGCTAGATTCTATTTATCCGTTGTTCCATCTGCTTTTTCAACCGTGCTTGTGTTGGCCGTGATTTATGCTTCAATCGAACTTCCGGAAAACGGGAATTCGCATTGACGTCTTGTATGCCATTTTCAGCCATGCGACGATCGATTTCTTCGGCGTCAAAGACGTCGATGCCCTCTTTTTCTGCAAATGCGCGGCGCCGGTTTAAATTTTTAATTCGCTTCGTTGCTGAGCGGCCAAGAATAATAACGACGACTAAAAGCGCAATGAGTATAAGAAGGCCCACCGGTGACGCTTTACCGAATTCAGGCCCCAGCGGACCGCCCTTTTCCTGCTGGGCGAGGATCCCTCCCGTAGTAACCGCCAGGTGAGTAGACATCGTAGAGAGTTTCGCCCCACCGAGAGACACCAACTCTGCTGCTACGTCATATCCCATGATCACTGCCACTACTCCTGCTCCTTTTTCATGACCGTCCGACTAACCACGCGACGCTTCCGCCACGGCCGAAATACGCGGTGGGTAAACGACACAGCGGATTAGCCTCGGGAATAGTGTACGCCGTTGCGCTCCCCCTGTGACATCACCGTCGAAAAGCGATGTCATCGACGGTGGGCGTGCTATCCGCGGCGCGCGCACTAAAACCCAGCGTCGCGTTAAAGCGACAGGCTAGTCGTCGTCGCCCTGGGAATACTCTTGACGAGCAGCTTCGGACACCATCCCCGGAACATTCTCCGGCTGGTGATCAGGATCGATGCCAGCAAACAGATCGTTTTCCGGAAGCGACGTGTCAACGCGGCTGGCAGCCAACTCGAATTCCTCGGTCGGCCACACTCTTCTCTGGTCCTCGGGCGAAACCGCGAACCACCGGCTGTGCGGATCGATTTGCGTGGCATGAGCGCGGAGAGCATCATCACGCTTGTGGAAGAAATCTGCCACATTCACCTGCGTGGTTACCCGCTCCATCAAATCCGGCCACTCATCGGCCTTGTCGACGCGGTCCTGGTACGGGCTAGGCAGTCCGCGATTAATAAAGTCGTTGTTGAGGGCGAGGAACCGGCTCTTCACGAATCCGTGGGTGTAGTACATTTTCGACACAACCCACGGCTCGCCTTTTTCTGGGTGGAAGTCCGGGTCCCCGGCGCGCAACCATGCGCGGACAGAGACCGCGTGGGTCTTGATGTGGTCGGGATGCGGGTATCCACCGTTCTCGTCGTACGTGATCATGACGTGCGGGCGGAATTCGCGAATGACCTCAACGACGTCTGCGGTGGCTCCCTCTGTATTAGCTAATGCGAATGAGCCCTCCGGCAGCGGTGGCAACGGGTTCCCTTCGGGCAGGCCGGAGTCGACATAACCTAACCAGCGCTGCTTAATTCCCAGAATTTCGGCAGCTTTGGCCATTTCTTTCTTACGCAATTCAATCATGTTCTCGCGGACCTCGGGGCGGTCCATGGCAGGGTTAAGGATCGAGCCACGCTCCCCACCCGTGCAGGTCAAGACCATAACTTCATTGCCTTCGTTGGCGTACCGGGCTAACGTCGCTGCGCCTTTACTAGATTCATCATCCGGGTGCGCGTGAATTGCTAAGAGTCGAAATCCGGTCATGACATATCCTCCGAGTTTGTTAATAAATTAATCGGCCTTGTTGAACCACTGTTGGCCTTGTTGAGCCGTCGATGTACGAGCTTAACGCGCTCACACTATCGGGTATAACCAAGATATTTGGTACCAGCAAGAAATCCACATAAGGGTTGCAAACAAAGTTGATATCCAAAGTTGATAACACGAAATGGTTGTCACCAGGACGGTGCGATCGCCCGCAACTACCCCATGGCCAAGCCACAACAGCCATTTCTGTGACATATCACTTTTTACGTGGAATGTCCCCGGTTTTCAACTAGATCCGGTTTCTGAGCGTCGCCAGGTTCCACATCCCCTGCGGCTCTATCATCGGTAACTCCTGTCGTACTATAGGAGACATGACCGACCAGGATTCCCAGTCGCCCACAAGCCAGACCATCGAAGAACAACGTTATGGCTCATCACGGTCGGCATCGATCTCCGGCAAAGTCATCATTATCGGAGTTGTTCTCGTGCTGGTCATCAGCGGTTTATACATGTGGAATCAGTGGCGCAACGAATCCTCCCCCGACGTCTCTATTTCGTCGGCAGGTTTTGACCGCCCCAACGATTCGCTCCTGAATTTTACTGTCGACGTCACACGTGACGACGCTTCTCGCGCAGCGTATTGCATCGTGACCGCGCTGGATTACGACAAAAACGAGGTCGGGCGTCGAGAATTCGTGATCCCGTCAGGTGGCGAGAAGACCGAGCGCTTTAAGGTGGCTATTCCCACACGTGCTCGAGCGGTCGCCGGTAAAGAATATGGGTGTTCGACGGAGATTCCGGGCTATCTCGACAACTCGGATACATAAGCCACCGTTGCTGGCTTTGAATCCACCATCTCAGTGGTACCATGCACTGCGTTATACGAATCGAAGCATTTTATCTTCATGGAATCTTCATAGACCGCAACGATTGAGAGGCTGAATAAACATGGCTGAGGACACAAACACCCGTTGGCTAACCCAAGAAGCCTACGACCGTCTGAAGAAGGAACTCGACGATCTTAAAGCTAACCGCCCCGTCATCGCTGCCGAGATCAACGAGCGCCGCGAAGAGGGAGACCTGAAAGAAAACGGCGGTTACCACGCAGCCCGCGAGCAGCAGGGTCAAGAGGAAGCCCGCATCGCTTACCTCGAAGAGCTACTCGATTCCGCAACGATCGGCGAAGCGCCCTCCCAGAGCGGTGTTGCCCTCGTCGGTTCCGTTGTCCACGTGTACTACGACGGCGACGAAGATGACACTGAAACCTTCCTCATCGGTACCCGCGGTGTTCACTCACCCAACACCGACCTGGAAACCTACTCCACCGACGCTCCGCTCGGCGCGGCTATCGTCGGAGCTAAAGAGGGAGAGACCCGCGAATACCAGACTCCCAATGGTTCGACGGTGTCGGTCACGATCGTTAAGGCAGAGCCGTATGACGAGTCGAAGAAGTAATTCTTTACCGCGTCTTTAACAGCAACGCGAAAAGCCCTCCGTGAATGGTTACGGAGGGCTTTCTTATTGCCAGGGCAAGCGTACGGATTCTCGACGTGTCTGCTTTCTCGAGATGCCTGGCGTCTCAATATCGCGATATCAAAAATGCCGGCCAACAAACGATGCTGGCCGGCTACTTTCTCACCACGGAGAACCGCGGTGAGATCAATGATCTTGCGCTAGTTTCTGTTCGCGTACGAGAGCAGACGGAGGATTTCGGTGTAGAGCCAGACCAGCGTCACGGCCAACCCGAGAGCAACGCCCCACGCCATCTTCGACGGTGCACCTGCACGAACCAGTTGATCTGCGGTGTCAAAGTCCTGCAGGAAACTCAGCGCAGCCAAGCCGATGCACAGCAGCGAGAAACCAATGGCTAGCGGGCCACCGTCGGTAAGAGGATTGTGACCGGTGAAGACCGCGAGAAGCATGTTGCCTAGTGCCAGAACCAGCACGCCGACGAGCGCGCCCAACATGATGCGGTTGAACTTTGGAGTGACGCGGATAGCACCGGTCCGGTAAACGATCAGCATCCCGATGAACACGCCGATGGTGCCCAACACTGCTTGACCAATGATAGTGCCGGCATTCGCACCACTGACCATAACATTCGCAAAGACGCTAGTCAGGCCACCAACAAAGAGGCCCTCAAAAGCGGCATAAAGAAGAGTAACGACGGGTGAGCCGAACTTTTTACCGAACGTCGACACCATGACCATGATGAGTCCGCCGATCGCGCCAACCATGGTCAGCAAGCTGGAGACCTGGGGGTTCGACAGGGACAGCATGTAGTTGATGACGGCGCCGACGATAATGACCCCGAGCGTAATGCTGGTCTTGACGATCACGTCGTCAATGGTCATTCCGCGCTCTGCAGTTGTGCCCTCGGCCTGCTGCTGCATGGTCTGTTGACCGAACTGCTGGGCACCAGCCATCGATGCACCCCGCTGGCCGAACTGCTGGGCGTCTTGGCCTTGGCCGAATACGTACTCGCCCTGACCGGAACGGGCTTCACGCTTCCGTTCTTCCGTCAGGGAGCTGAAGTATGGATTTGAACTACGCACGGGGGGTAAATCCTTTCATCGTGCACTTAACTCATTAAGCGTCATCGTGGTGACCACTATAGGTGATCACCATGTTTGCGTTAACTATCTTCGCCACCACGCGGTATCTCAGAGCCGAGCTGACCTCAACAGATGAGGCTCGGCTGGCACCTGCGCTGCCGAAGACAGATACAACGGCTCGTCGTTAAGAGTAACGGACAAAGTAGAAGGTTTGTTCCCGCCCCTCCGCATGACAGGAAGTCTCGTCCCGCATAAACGAAGAAATCGATGTGACGCCCATAACGGATCGGAGCGACAAAACGATGTATCGTACAGGGTTTTAACCACCGTAGATCCCTTTACACAGCAAGCGATAACAAACGGTGGCATTTACAATACATCCGACGACAATTACGAAACCACACCAACAATTTAAGGAAACGAAAACACTATGCGCCTTTCCCGTTCCACCGTTGCACTCGGTTCCGTTGTCGTTGCCGCAACACTCGCTCTGACCGGTTGCTCTCACGACAACTCATCGTCGTCAACATCAACATCGCTCGTGACGTCATCAGTGACGACGTCTCCCTCGTCTTCACCTCCTCCGTCACCGTCCTCTGAGTCCCCTTCTTCTGAAGAGCCGAAGAGCACGGACAATCCTGACGATAAAGACAAGGCTGACAAAGAGAACGATCGCAAGGACGACAACAAAGACAAGAAGGACAATAAAGACGGGGATAAGGATAAGGACAAAGAGAACAAGAAGCAGGCGGACAACAAGCCGAACAACAACAAACCGGCCGACAATAAGCCAAAAGACAATCCCGCCCCACCTGCTGCACCAGCCCCGGCACCTCATAACGACGGTGGCAACCAGCAAACTGAGGCGCAAAGCCAGCAGCCCAGCAAAGAAGAAACACAGCCCAGCGAGACTTACCAGTTGCGACCGTGGGAAAACTTCACCGTAAAGCACCCAGTCGTGGAAAACTCACCGTGTGGTCCGGAACTTGATCGCGGTGCCACTGGACAAACAGAGCAAGGAAAGCCACTGCATTGCTCAGACAGCACGAACCCCAAGTGGGTTCCCTGGTGACCACACCACCCGGGAGAACTGACCGGTAAAACGTCTGTAAAAAGTGGGTCAGCCGGTATGAATTATCGCTCAGGGGGGTGGTGTCCAACCTGGGATTAATATATAATATATGTTGTACATGTCACCATCGAGATCGTTGAACCTGTATCAGCCAGGAAGACGTGCGGTGGCGTGCCCATCCCTCTGAAAGGACACCGTAATGAAGAATACAAAGGCTATCCTCGGTAGTCTGGCGCTCGCAGGTGCACTCACCGTCGGAGCCCCGGCTGCACAGGCGGCAGAAGCTCCCTCAACCCCCGCTGCAACTGCAACGCACCAGGAGGAATCCGCAGCTTCCGCCACGGATCAGCAAAAGGAATCTGCGACGGATGGCTCTGACAAGGATAGCGCTGAGCACAAGGCTTACGTTGCCAAGTGCACGCTCAGCACACTCGGTGGAGCGCTTACCGGCATCTTGACCGGCGCTACTGCTGGCACTGTCTTCGGCCCCGGCGTCGGCAACATCGTTGGAGCAGTAATCGGTGGCCTCGGTGGAGGCATCACCGGTGGTCTGAAAGGCTGCTTGCCCGCTGAGAACGGCGCGGCCAAGTAAAAACCTCGGCCCCACGACCAAATAAGGTCGATTCCATACCGCCCCGACGTGGGCGGTTTTTTATTTTTTGAAGAAGTTTTCTTATCTTCGTTTTGTACCGCTAAAGGGTTCACCCTTTAGCGAGAGGGATAAACGGAATTGCTACTACCGTCCCTTTACTGAGCGAGTATTCATCTTTAATGCCCTCATCACCCAGGGAATGGTGTATCAACTCTTTTTGCCAATACTCGGCATTTGTGAATGGCGATTTCTGTTAGGAGCGGGGTTCGTCGCGATTCAACATTGCCAGTCCGAAGGTAGCTTCAGTCCCTCCGAAAACCGATACGAGCCACCTTGCATTACCTTCCGAAAGTGGGAGCCCGAGTTCGTTTGCCAACGCCCTATTAGCCACCGCAAGACACGCCGGGTCATGAACGGGGGGAAGGATTGCCGGCCAGCGATACCCCCATTCGGCGGCCGAAATATTCCCTATAACCCAGTACTGCCGCCTCGAACACGAGCTAGCCTGCGCATTTACATCTAGAACAGTACAAGTGAAGCGCTTATACGACGGGAAAAGATGTAAAGCTGACATTTTCTCAGCTAACGTCGTGACTTTCCCGCGCGAATATAGAGTTGCCAGACTGATCCACTGCCCCGAATCCCTGGGGTGTAGCCGAAGAACTAGGTGTATTTATCCACCTAATTCAGGTGTGGACAGCGGAACAAAGGAACACCTAAACATGCACAAGCAACGTCAAGGCGTCGCCCTCGCCTTGCTACTCACAGCACTACCTCTTTCGGCTTGTTCCGACAATGGCGGAAACAACACAAAAGCATCATCCGTAACGACAGTGACATTAACCAGCCCGACATCCTCCTCGTCCAGCAGCGCACCATCCCAACCAACGCAACCCGAAACTACTCCTGCTAATCCGTCGGCTGAACCAACAGAGCAACCCGCCGTCACACAAACTCAGACTCAGGCTGATGGCGTCATTGGCTACACCGGGGCACCAGGGTTTGATCACCCACATCTTCTCAACAAGACAATTAGCAGCTGCGGAAACCCCCAACTACACGAAACCGGAACCACATTTTTCACTGACGGGACCTCAGGGTGGACGCAGCATTGCGCCGCCCAAATGGCAAACCAGCGGACCGTAACCACCCAACCACCGCAGGTTGGGCCAAGCTCTGGAGAGATCCAAAGCTGGTGGATGGGCTGTATCTCATCCCACGATGAACAGTACTGCCGAGACACCGACCCCTACCAGTAATCCATTACGAAAGAGAGAGCATCTCATGAAGATCGTCCCCACAAACACAAAGACCGGTAAAGACAAAGCTATCATTGTTGCCTGGTGGTTAGTGGTATTATTCGCAATTATCAGCTTGTTTACTGGTGGCAACGCATCTAGCAGGATCGGCGGATTTTTATGCTTCGCTATCATCGCTGCACTTCTCTCCTACGTCGCCGCTCGCCGTATTCAGGATCAACAGACCGGGGAGCACACACCAAGAAACTGGAAGGTCGTTGCACCGGTGGCTGCCATCGCGCTAATCGCCGCTATGGCAATTGGTGGATCCGGCAGTGGCACAAATGCGAAAGATAGCAGTACAGCTGCCACAGGGAAAAGCGCTTCCACGGAGCCTCCAACCCAAGAGGTTACAAATGATACTGCGGACGCAGTAGCTCCAAATCCTGCACCACAAGAAACTTCCACAAAGGTCTCGGCTCCAACGACAGACAGTGATAAATCATCCTCCTCTGTTGAACAGAAGAAGGCGCTAGCTAAAGCCAAGGTCTACACCACAATGGCGGGTTTTTCTAAGGACAAACTTTACGAGCAGTTGACCAGTGATTACGGAGAAAAATTCTCGCCTGACGCTGCGCAATACGCGGTCGATCACGTAGACGTCGATTGGAATGAACAAGCGCTGAAATCCGGGAAAAACTACGAGAAAACGATGAATATGTCTCGTAACGCGATCTACGACCAACTGACCAGCGATTATGGGGAGAATTTCACTCCTGACCAAGCGCAATACGCAATCGATCACCTTCACTAGTTTGAAAGTTTTCCGACAAACAGAATCACAGAAGAAAAACTGCTATGCAATGTACACAATGCCACAGCGATAATGTTCAAATAAGCATGATTCAAGAGGCGGGAAGAGTACGTCATACCGGGGTAGGAATCGCAGGTCACACTAACAACGCTGCACGTGGCCTCATGGCCGTATCCACGCTGGGAATGTCGAATCTCGTCTGGAAGAAATCAAAAGGCGGCAGCTCTCAAAAGTTTAAAAATCGAAAGATGTGCGTCTGCCAGGACTGCGGACACAGTTGGAGAATTAAATAACCCTGTGCCACAGAAAACTCTCGATCTCATGACCGGCCAATCACGTGATTATGCCGGAGCAAGCATCACCAGCGAAAGCACCGCCTAGGGCCCCGAGCATCACAAAATAACTACGGCATATCTTTGTATGTACACGGTTCATCTACAGGTGGCTGAGAGCCCACCTCCTAGTGGGACTCTCCCCCTTTCCCCTCACTGGTGGCGGGACTGAATTCGGTGCGGACACTTTTCTGGATCACCGTGTAAACCGTCATAGGCACTATCAATACTGGCCGAGCAGGCGTTTGGACTTATTCACACATGGCTCAGTTCTTTCATATGAGGTCGCCGAATGACAAGCCGAATCCTTTTAGCTGACCAGTAAATCCTCTGGAGTGAGGTCTCCTTATCACTGCGCTACTCGTAACATCCGCCACAAACCGCACTCAACGCAAAGGCCAGTCTGGGAATAAAACAATCCTTCGAACACACCAATACCCGAGCTTCCGGGGAAAGATTCACAACTTTACGATCGACGACAGTCCAGAAGGGGCCGAAACTTTCCGACGAACATGCCGGTGAGGACCACAGTGTAAGCTACATCCGCACGCAGTGAATGGGGCACTAATAAAGCCCGGCGGGGTCTCAGTCCCGGGCAAACGCAATAGAATAAGCAACAGTTCATTAAATTAAGGGGCGGGCGGAATCATGACTACGATCCGACAGACCCTGACGAGCATGTCTCAGATCAGCATGGACCAAACTCCACGAATCAAACAAGCGGAACGGGAAGCACACCAGAGAAACGCGACTCGGACATTCCGGGCATACCACAAGATCAACCGAACAATTCAGAACCGAATCACTCAGGCTTACCTGGATTGCCAGATGTAAAACCTGTACGCCTCGAAATGGCGCAATACAGTGAGCCTACTCCACATTCGTCGGAAATAAAGCGACTTAATGACATTGCGCCTCTGTTGGGGAACCCGAAACAAGTAACCGGGCCCCAAGCCAAGGCCATGCGCTCCATGCGGGACTAAACATAGAAGAAACGGGCGGAATAGCACTCGTACCGAGACGCTAATTCTTAACGAGCGATTCCGCGTTACGTCCCCATATGAACCACACAATCGGTCCCAGGATGGGGAAGCAGAATGTAACAACAATCCAGATTACTTTTCCGAAAACGGTATAGCGGCTCGATGACACGATTGAAATCAGAGCACCAATAAAAATCACAAGCGGGATCGCAATGAGCGCTACTACCCCGATTAACAGCACCGCTGATCCCCAATCATCACTAGTGGCAGCTAAGTTTACTAAAGATAATCCAAAAATAATTAAGCCCCTTTTCCTAAGACAGCCAAATCACTCGACCATAGCTAACCTAAACGGTCGAGTCCCAGACTATCCGAGGTTGCGGAGCAAAGAAAGTGGAACGAGGATTACACTTCTAGTGCACGACAGCCTCAGGGAACTGCAGAATCCTAAACGCACCTCCTCTTGCTACTTACCCCGCTATGGATATTAGTAAGGTTCCGGTGTGCTAACCGTTTGTCGGCCGGTCGCGGCAGATAGCAGACAATACATACTCGGGTCTGCCGTCACCCCTGTTAGCCCCGGTTTATTACAGGACAGAGTGATCCGAATGTATACTGTAGTAGCGTGCTTGCCCCTATGACATACCGAGTGGGTTGCGGTGTCATGTTGTGGAGTCTTTTTTCATGGTGTTGTAGCTGACGTGGTAGGGATCGGCTAGCTGTTGGGGTGACCATGCACCGGTTGAGGGTGGGGTTTGCGTTGGGCTAACTTTGGCTTGGAGTTGTACGAAATCATAGAGTTCTTATTCGTAGTCGTTCCGCCAGGGTGCTTGGAGTATGTCACCGTGTTGATTGACTAGCCGAGTGACCCACCATTGGCAGCTTGTATGATAAGCCCATGCTTACCGAGCCGAACACTGCTATTGACCGTGGGACAATTCGCCGTCGATTGCAGAACATGTCGACCCATTGGCAGGAACGAGTGGAGGGGTGGAAACAATCGGGGGCGAAACATATAGAAAAGTCTTACGCCCAGCAATTGTGGTCAGACTTATTGAAGTGTTTTGGTGTCATCCCTGAGCGCATTGATTTGTTTGAGCAGGACGCTGTTCGTGCTTCATCTGGCCGGACTGGCTATATTGACCTGTTTTGGTCAGGGCTGCTTCTGGGTGAAGCGAAGTCGCCAGGAGAAGATTTGGCCGCTGCATACGATCAAGCCCTGGATTATCTTAGGGGAGGTTCAATCGGGCAGCATGAGTTTCCGCGCTATGTTCTAGTCACCGATTTCGATTCTTTCGATCTCCGAAAGTTAGGAGATGAGGGTTGGAAAGTTCATTTCGACCTTGCCGAATTAGCCGATCATGTTGATCAGCTCATTTTTTTAGGCGGCCAGGAAGCAGTCAGTAAGGCGGAGGAAGAGGAAGCATCCATCCATGCCTCTAAGCTCATGGCAACCCTCTATACCGCCATGCTCGACGATGAGGATGCTGATGAAGCCGTCGGTGAGGACGCACCCACAGACCCGGACGAAGAGGACTGGCAGGTTCAGAAAACCAGTGTGTTTCTTACTCGGGTGTTGTTCTTGCTATACGGTGATGATGCCGGTCTGTGGGAGGAGGACCTCTTCTATCGATTCGTGTTGTATGACACGACCGCAGACAATCTCGGTGCTCAGCTGGCCCAGTTGTTCCAGGTTCTCAACACTCCGGAAAATCGTCGTCGTCACCTCCCGGACTCTATGGCGAAGTTCCCCTATGTCAACGGTGGCTTGTTTGCTGATTCCTGGCCGTCGGAGTTTTTTACTGCTCACATGTATGAGGCGTTGCTGGCTGCTTGCCGCTTCAGGTGGACTCGAATCTCCCCTGCTGTTTTTGGTTCGATGTTTCAATTGGTGAAGTCGAAAGAGGCAAGGCGGGCCGATGGTGAACACTACACTACCGAGACGAACATTTTGAAGGTCATCAAGCCACTATTTTTGGACGGGTTGCGGGACAAGGCCCGTCGCCTGATTAGCAATAAGTCCACCACAGCCAAAGCTCTGCGAAAATTCCGCGACTCCTTGGCTGAGATGGTTTTTCTCGACCCTGCGTGTGGCTGTGGTAATTTCCTCGTCGTCGCTTACCGTGAGCTTCGAGCTATTGAGACCGATATCATCGTCGCGCTGCGCGCCAAGGAGGGACAGTCCACAGCATCAATGGACGTATCGCTGGATCAGCGTCTGTCTATCGGCCAGTTTCATGGTTTCGAGTTAAATTGGTGGCCGGCGAAGATCGCCGAAACAGCAATGTTTCTTGTCGATCACCAGGCCAACCGCGCGTTGGCCGCTGCTGTCGGTGATGCCCCGGAGCGGCTGCCCATTACTATCACCGCGCATATTCACCACGTCAACGCACTGCGACTCGGGTGGGAGGCCGAGATCCCCCGCACCAGTGGAGCAACCTACGTCTTCGGCAACCCGCCATTCCTCGGGCATAAAGAGCGTTCAGAAGCACAAGGAAAAGAGCTCAGAGACGCGTGGGGAAGAAAGAATGTAGGGCATCTCGACTATGTGACCGCTTGGTTCGCTAAGGCACTTTCGCTGCTAAAGGAGAGGCCGGGGGAGTTCGCATATGTGGCAACAAACTCTGTCACACAAGGTGAGTCTGTAGCTGGATTGTTCGACGTTATCTACAAACAGAGATGGAGAATCAAGTTCGCCCATAGATCGTTCGTTTGGGACTCTGATGCTCCAGGGAAGGCTGCAGTTCACTGTGTCGTTATCGGTTTTACCCGAGACAAGGAAACATCACCTCTCCTGTACGGGATGGATGACCGAGGCGCTTATCGCGAGAGAGTTCGTGAGGTGAGTCCGTACCTAATTCCCGGCCCCCCGGTCACAGTGGTCCATCCCACACGCAAGGTGCAGAGTCCTGCTCTTAGTCCGCTAAGAGCAGGGTCTACTCCGCTGGATTGGGACAATTTTGTAGTGACTCAAGAGCAGTACGATATGGTATCGGCGGATCCTGTCGCGTCAAAGTACTTACGCCCGTATATCGGTGGAGATGAGCTTATTAACAACCTCCCCAGGTGGTGTCTCTGGCTCGCGGGAGAAGATTTTGATCCCGCAGACATAAAACGGTCTGAAGTGCTCAAAAAACGAATTAACACCGTGCGTATCCATCGCCTATCACGAAAACGGGTCGCCACGGTAAAAGCCGCTGCGACACCCCACTTATTTGGTGAGATACGGCAACCGGAGACCGACTATCTTGCGGTTCCAAGTCATTTGCTGAGAAACGGCGATACGCGACGGTGAAACGCCTAACAGCGGACAACATCGCATCTGTGAAGCTATTCACTGCAGAAGATCCGGATGGCTTCTTGTTTGCCATTATCAGCTCTTCGATGTTCATTCTCTGGCAGAAGACGGTAGGTTGACGAATCAAATCCGACCCGAGTGTTTCAAGTACGCTGGTATGGAACACATTCCCTGTCCCTAAGCTCAACGAGAAAACCCGTACTGCGATTATCGAAGCTGGTCAGGGCGTCATCGACGCAAGAGCGCTGTACCCCGAACGCAGCTTGGCTGACGCCTACAATCCTCTGGCTATGGATTCCGCCCTGGTAAAAGCGCATACCAGGCTAGATCGCGTAGTAGACAAGGCTTTCGGTGCGGACCGGAAGCTAACCACCGAGCGCCAACGCCTTGAGATTCTTTTCGCACGATATGCTGAGCTAATTAAGGAGCCATGACCTTCAGTAAGCCTGTTGGCTCATTTTATCTGCCGGTGGAGCCGTGGCGATTGTTTCCGCACCGGGTTGTTCTGTGTTGCTCGACCAGACTATATCCGGTAGGTTGCGATGGCGGTTATGACGAGTTGTGCCATGCGGTGGCCTTTGTTTGTACGGTGGTTGAAATGGCTGTTGTTAATGAGGTTGACCATGATCTCGCCCGTATATTTGGCATCGACCACACCGGCCACGTTCCCGAGTGAAGTGTCCGCACCGTCTTTTGTGGGCTAGACCTGAGCGTGGGCAGATGAGTTCCCCGTAGCCTGCCGGTATGCCACCCCTGGTTTCGACGGGAATAAATTCGCAACTTCCTCAGATAGGACGTATGCCGCGGACGGCGGTGAGGCCTATCCCAGCAGCATAGGTGGACTGACTATTGGCGAGCACCGTCGTGTACTGACGGCATAGCATCTCCCAAAAGTGTCTGCACCGCCTTTTGCTACTTATCCCCAAAAAGCCTGATTCGACAAAAAACCACCCTCTGAACTGCGCATACAGCAAAGAGGGCGTTGTGCCCCCAGTGGGATTCGAACCCACACTGAATGGATTTTAAGTCCACTGCCTCTGCCAATTGGGCTATAGGGGCACCGCCATTGACGACACACCGAACCACGCCGGTGAGCACAACAGCGAGCCTCATCTTACCGCGTTACCCCACAGACACAGAATCCCGTGGTCACGCCTCAAAAGACGCACGTTGCCTGGCTAATCCTGCAATAATCCCGTCCAAAATATCCTTCTCGCTCACGGTGATCTGTTCGATGCCGGCCTTAGCGCGGAAGAACTCCACGATCGCGTCAATAATCAGCGTTCCTCCACCAATAACATCGGCACGGCCAGGCAAAATCTCCGGCCGGGCCTTCCTCTGCTCCACCGTCTCCGCGCGAACCTTCGCCGTCGTCGCCAAAATATCGTCCGCGTCAAGCGTCGAAAGGTGAATCTTTTCTGGCACGTATTCAGGCAAGTCCTGAACCACTGCGGAGACCGTCGTAAAAGTACCCGCACAACCAACAACTGTCGCCACTTCAGCAAGAGGCAATTCTTCCGCAGCCTCACGCAGATTCTTGTCGACGATCTCCCGCGCGGCCGCGCACTCCGCGTCCGTCGGAGGATCCGTGTGCAAAAAGCGCTCCGACAACCGGACGCTGCCCATCTGAGTCGAAACCGCCCCCACAACGTCCCCATCCTTGTCCCCCACGACGAACTCGGTCGAGCCGCCACCGACGTCAATAACAACGACGGGCCCCTCGGCATCCACATCCATTGTCGCGCCGAGATATGACAGGCGAGCTTCTTCCGTGCCCTCGATCACTTCCGCAACCGCCCCGGGAGCAACCCGACCGAGCTCGGCCTTCGTCATGGCGAAGAAATCATCCCGATTCGATGCATCCCGCGTTGCCGACGTCGCAACCATACGAACAGCACATACGCCATGATCGACCACCATGTCAACGTATCCGTGCAGCGCAACCCGCGTCCGCTCAATCGCAGCTGGCGACAATTGCCCAGAACTATCGACGCCCTCGCCAAGACGAACAATCGTGTTCTTCCGGGTAACCTCGCGCACAACGTGACCAGACTGCGCATCGACGTCGGTGATGAGGAGGCGGATGGAATTGGTGCCACAATCCACGGCAGCTAAAGAGAGCGTGCCGGGGGCGTCGTTCGGGCCACTACTCGATTCCGACGACTGAGCATCGAGCGTCGAATCGGTAGCCATGGCCAGGCTAATCCCCAGTTCCTCAACCGTCGGCCATTGATCCGGGAGAGCAGTCCCGCGCAACTCGGGATTGTGGGCCAGCGCCAACGCGACGGTCTCGGTACCCAGGCGAACGGTGTCAGGCCCCTCCGCCAGAGCGTAAGCCATAAGAACGTGCAGGCACTTCACCCGGTCAGGCATTCCGCCGCCGGAAAAGGAGGTTCCCAAGTCCTCAATGCTGTTGCGGACGCTCAGGTAGTGTTCGTGCGCGGCCCGGTAATCGGCCGCCAGCGCTTCATCGGTTTCCAGCCGCTCGGTCATCCATTTCATGACTCCGGCGACTTCGAGTCGCGACGCCTCCGCCGTCAGACGCGGGTCAGTCAGGTAATACAGCGTCGGAAAAGGGGTACCGTCGTCGAGCCGGGGGGCCGTCGTCACGACAGCCGGCTGACCATCGGGAGTGCGATAGGCCACCTCGAGGGCACCACGGGGACGCCGCCCTAATTGGTCGGTCATGATGGCCATATCTTCGTCGGACACTCCGGAGAAACTCGTCATGTCCACTTATTTTAATTCTCCCCCATGCCGAAACGAATTCCTCGGCCGGACCTAATTGCCGGGCTGAACCTGATTCCCGTTAGCCGGTGCAGGCGCTTGACTGTTCGGATCCGGATCATTCACCGTCGGAACGCCCAATGATGGAGCTTCGTCGTCGTGCTGCTCTTTATCCGACGGCTTCTCGCGGACCGAGCTCCACAACTGTGTGTACCACGGATCCTGGTGTTCGTCTTTCTTTGAATCCGATTCCTCCGGGGTGCCCGTCGTAATCGAAGGGTCGATAATCCGCCAGGAGGTCTCCCCCCGCTCGACCATGCCTAGCCGTAGCCGAGCCTGCTCTTTGACGAAATCATCGTCGTTGTACAGATCCAGCTGTTTTTGCAGCTCAGCCTTCTCTTCTTCCTGGTGAGCTATATCAATATGGAGTTGTTGCAACTCACTACGTTGCTGAAAGTATGACTTCAGTGGCGGGGCAACCGTCATCGTCATCGCCACCACAAGACAGGCCAAAATAATCAGCCTCACCGCGGACTGTTGACTAGGAACAGTCAACACCCACTGTTTACGGCTCCCGCCGAAGCGGAATTCCCGCAATCGACGTTGCGCACGACGCCGACGCGACTGGCGCGTCGGCTTGGGCAACGTGCCCTTACGTTCCGACGCGGTAACCGACTCAACACCAGCGTCGGAATCGGACACAGTGACACCCTCATCAGGTTTGCCGACCTGCCGGCCGTTCATGCGATGGTCGGCAGCCGTTGACGCAGCAGTAGCGCTATCGACGTGATCGCGCTCTCCCCCTGCTGCGAGAGAATCCGATCCTGCCGGCGATCCTGATTCAGGTGTACGTGCCATAGGCTGTGATCTTAGCCGTTAAAGCGCGGGAAAGCTGAGCGCCCAGCGTAAACGGCAGCGTCGCCCAAGAATTCCTCGATACGCAGCAACTGGTTGTACTTCGCAACACGCTCAGAGCGAGCCGGAGCACCGCTCTTAATCTGGCCACAGCTGTAAGCAACCGAGAGGTCAGCGATGGTCGTGTCCTCGGTCTCACCGGAACGGTGGGACATCATGCAGCGGTAGTTGTTGTTCTGAGCCAGCTGCACAGCGTCGGCAGTCTCAGAGAGGGAACCGATCTGGTTAACCTTAACCAGCAGGGCGTTCGCAGCCTTCTTTTCGATGCCTTCCTTCAAGCGAGCCGGGTTGGTGACGAAGAAGTCGTCGCCGACGATCTGGACCTTGTCGCCGATCTCAGCGGTGAGCTTGGTGTAGCCCTCCCAGTCGTCTTCCTGCAGCGGATCCTCGATGGACACGATCGGGTAGTTCTCGACGAGCTCCTCGTAGACCTTGACCATATCCTCGGCGCTGTGCTCGCCGCCCTCGAAGTTGTAGACGCCCTTGTCCTTGTCGTAGAACTCGGAAGATGCAGCGTCCAGGGCGAAAGCGATGTCCTCGCCGAGCTTGTAGCCGGCCTTCTTCACAGCCTCAGCAATGAGGTCCAGAGCTTCCTTGGTGGAATCAACCGACGGAGCGAAGCCGCCCTCGTCGCCAAGACCCGTGGACAGGCCCTTGGACTTAATGACGGACTTCAAGTTGTGGTAAACCTCCGCACCCATGCGGAGAGCCTCGCGGAAGGAATCTGCACCAATCGGAGCAATCATGAATTCCTGAACGTCGACGCCGGAGTCCGCGTGAGCACCACCGTTGACGATGTTCATCATCGGTACGGGGAGTACGTGAGCGTTCGGGCCGCCGAGGTAGCGGAAAAGCTCAAGGTTGGCGGAGCTGCCAGCGGCCTTCGCCGTAGCCAGGGAGACACCGAGGATCGCGTTCGCGCCCAGGTTGGACTTGTTGTCCGACCCGTCAAGATCCAACATCACCTTGTCGACGAGGCGCTGGTCGTCAGCTTCAAGACCGGTCACTGCCGGAGCGATCTTTTCATTGACGTTCTCGACGGCCTGACGAACGCCCTTGCCCAGGTAGCGGTCGCCACCGTCGCGGAGTTCGTGAGCCTCGTGAACACCGGTGGAAGCACCGGACGGAACGCCTGCACGGCCGAACGAAGCGTCGTCAAGAAGAACCTCAACCTCAACAGTCGGGTTGCCGCGTGAGTCTAGAATCTCGCGAGCTTGAACATCGATAATCTGAGCCACAATGGCCTCCTGTTTATTCGACTACAACCTATCTAATCAGGGCCCCGCGCAATCAACTGACGCCACCGGCAACGCTGTGGCTAACACAGCACATGATGGCGAGGACGCAGCGCGACCTACGCCTTCTATTGTGGCACGATCCCGAAATAATGGCATCCATGATGAAGGTCACTCCGTTATGACGGTTACCCTACAAACCGGGCACAAAACAACAATTATCCTGCATAAATGGATATTTATAAACGCAAACGGACATTTTGGCGGGCTGGACTGTGTCCAAGAACACGCCCGTAAAGTGCGCTCGGCGTCGCGCTAACAATGTATTCAGCGTCGCGCCAGGACTTTTATGCCGGCTTCTGTTGGAGCGAATAATTGGCTGCAGCTCGTCGCACATCCTCCACGTACTGCGCCGAGTTATTGTACGAGCGCACGGCCGATTTCCACCCGTCCGCCGTCGATAAGTCACGATCAAAATCGCACAAAAGATTCACTGCTGCGACTGCAGCATCATCAATATTGTCGGGGTCAGCCTTCCCATCAGCATTGGCATCAACCCCATACTTCTCCCACGACTGCGGAATGAACTGCAAGGGGCCCATCGCGCGGTCCTTTTCCTTATCGCCGTCCAGTTCGCCATTGTCAGTATCGGGCAGGTTCTCCAAACCGGGTGCACCGTCCAGCTGAACGCCGCAAATGTGCGGCTTAACGTCGCCATTGGAATCAATGGAAACCGAATCAAAATGGTGCCCGTTGTAGCTGCCGTGGCGGGTTTCTACCCAGCCCAGACCAGCCAGCGTCGTCCAATCCAGATGACACCCGGGCTTCGAATGACGGGCCACCACATTCGCATTCGCGTACGCGCTCAAGGCCTCAACAGAAATGCCGGTTTTCTTCGAAATCGGCTCCGCCCAAGTCCGAAATTCTTCCGACGTGCGCGTGTGTTTAGACGTATCGACCGCCGGAGCCGCAACCCCATTGGGCGGCGGAACGTCGGACGGAATCGGCTTCCGCATCGACGAACTATCGGTATGGACGTGTGACACCAACCAACCAATAGCGACGATAACCAACGCCAACACCGCGAAAACAGCAATGAGGGTACGTGCAGATTTCATAACCCAGAACACAGACTCCGATTCGGTGAGATAACGGCGTTACGACGACGAACCGGGGTCCTCGTGAGAAGCCGGAGCCGACCACGACTCGTTGGCAGCCGACTGCTCACGTCGTTTCCCTTCCTCCCACAGACGGTTCTGCTCATCCAGGCCGACTGGACGCTCCGTCTCCTCGAACAGATAGGGAGCGCGCGTCTGCATCTTGTGAACAAACGACGCCGCAACGTGCCCAATATCGAAAGCGCCGCGTCGGTTAGCTATCTCCGCGTGGAACAGAACCTGCAAGAAAATATCCGACAACTCATCACACAGCCGCTTTTCCGACGCCAGATCCCCGGCCTGCCACGTGTCGATGGACTGGGCTAACTCCTCAACTTCCTCACGCAGATACGCAAAAAGAGACTGGTGGCTCTGGCTCTGCTCCCACTCCCCTTGGCGCAACGCCCGCGACATCACCGCAATGGCCTCTTCGATCTCGTTGAGGACAGCCTCCGGGATCTCGCTCTGGCTAGGGCCGGAAGCGTCGCCCGATTCGGTGGTTTCGTCGACGCCACCAGTGTTCTCGTCGTCAGCGGTTTCGCCATCGGCACCATCGCCCACGACAGCGGTCCCGTGAATCACACCGGCACCGGCGCTCCCCGTACCGTCCTGGTCTCCCCCGTTGCGTTGGTCAGAAGGATAATCGGACTCCCCTGCCGACGAATCCTCTGCGTACGCTTCTTCCGACGTCTCCGCACCATCTGTCAACTGCGGAATTGCTTTCAATGCGAAGTCATAATCCGGATACGCCGCCGGATTCTCCGCCTCAATCCCCTCAAACTCGCCCGAAGCACCAGAGCTCAGCGCATTATTCGACGAGCCCGAAGCCAGCGCGCGGTCCGGCCGTCGTTGGAAATACAAGGAGGGCGCTACTAACAGCTGGTCACCACTGTGGAGCCTCTCGCGCACCCATTCGTTATAGGGATCAGTGGTGATCAATGTGTCGGTGTCATCCACCACATGGCCGCCTAGATCGGCAATCACCCAACGGATGCGGACTGGGACTTCTTCGGTGTAGCACACGTCATTGCCCACCAGAGAAACAGCGTCGACGGGCAGCATGCCAGGGAAACGAGGATCGAGGACAATGACAGACATGGCTATATATTAACGGACCTTACTTTTAGTGGAATTCTTTTGGTGACTCTTGCCCCCAGTAGTGTCCGGCTGCACACCAGAAGCAACCTCCCGGTGCGGCTTACCCAGCAACGACGTCATCACGTCCGCACACCACTGCAACAATTCCTCATCTTTGACGGCTTGGGCCCGAATACCCCGCCCTTTCTTGGGCGCTGGAACCACAACATTATGGGTTGTGGCACGGTATTGCGCACCGGGGTACAGCCGGCCCAAACGCACTCGCCCTGAATCGGGCAGTTCAATCGGCGAGAACGAAATAGCGGCCTTGTTCGCGCCGGTTGCCACAACATCGGTCACGCCACATTCGCGGCAGACCATGCGTAACCGGGCGACGGCGAGCAGCCGGTCAATTTCCTGTGGTGGCTGGCCATACCTATCCACCAATTCCGCGCGGACATTCTGCAAGGCCTCTTCGCTCTTCGCTTGAGCGAGGTCCCGGTACGCGGCCAAACGTAACCGTTCAGAGGCGATATAACTGGTCGGAATGTGTGCATCGACGTTGATATCAATGCGCGTTTCCTTATTCTCTTTATCGCTTCCGTCGATTGGCTTGCCGTCGGCCATCGCTTTGAACGCCTCGACGGCCTCACCAACGAGGCGGACATAGAGGTCAAAGCCGACGCCAGCGATGTGGCCCGACTGCTCAGCGCCCAACACATTGCCGGCCCCGCGCATTTCAAGGTCTTTCATGGCGACGGCCATCCCGGCGCCGAGATCATTGTTCTGCGCAATCGTCGATAAACGGTCATAGGACGTTTCGGTCAATGTTTGCGACGGAGGATACAAGAAATAGGCATAGCCTCGTTCGCGCGACCGGCCGACGCGACCACGAAGCTGGTGCAGCTGGGCCAATCCCATGTGGTGGGCATTCTCGACGATCAGCGTGTTGGCATTCGAAATATCCAATCCCGTTTCGACGATCGTCGTGCAGACCAACACGTCGTACTCGCGGTCCCAGAACCCTTCGACAGTGTTCTCCAGCTGATCCTCATTCATCTGCCCATGTGCCACGACCACGCGCGCTTCCGGAACAAGCTCACGAATATGTTGCGCGACCTGTTCGATAGAACGCACACGGTTGTGCAGATAAAACACTTGCCCATCGCGCAACAATTCACGACGAATAGCCGCCGCGATTTGCTTATCCTCTTGCACACCGACGTAGGTCAACACGGGGTGACGATCTTCCGGAGGGGTGAGGATCGTCGACATATCGCGAATCCCCGCCAGCGACATCTCCAACGTGCGGGGAATCGGCGTCGCGGACATTGTCAACATGTCAACGTGGGAACGAAGCGCCTTGATGTGCTCCTTGTGTTCCACACCGAAACGCTGTTCCTCGTCGACAATAACGAGCCCCAAGTTCTTCCATTGCACCCCTGTCTGCAGCAGGCGGTGGGTACCGATCACGATGTCGACCTGTCCCTCGGCCAGCCCGGTCAGGACTTCGCGGGCCTGCTTCGGCGTGGTGAAGCGGGACAGTTGGCGGATCGTAATGGGGAAACCTTCCATGCGCTCGCTGAAGGTAGCGAAATGCTGCTGCGCCAGCAACGTCGTAGGAACAAGGAGAACCACCTGTTTGCCGTCCTGAACAGCCTTGAATGCGGCACGGACGGCGACCTCGGTTTTGCCGTATCCCACGTCGCCCACAATCACGCGGTCCATGGGGACGGGCTTCTCCATATCCTCTTTGACCGCTTCGATGGCGTTGTACTGGTCTTCCGTTTCCGTGAACGGGAAATTATCCTCCATTTCCCGCTGCCACGGGGTGTCCGGTGAGAACGCGTAACCCGGCGCGGCTTGGCGCTTGGCATAGAGTTGCACGAGGTCGGCGGCTATATCGCGAACCGCGGCGCGCGCTTTCTTCTTGGTGTTTTTCCAATCGGATCCGCCCATTTTCGATAGCGACGGGTTTTCACCGCCGACATACCGCGAGAGCAAATCCAGACTGTCCATAGGAACGTAAAGGTGGTCGGCTGCACCGCCTCGCTTCGACGGGGCATATTCCAGGACCATGTATTCCCGACGGGTCGCGTCAGTACCCTTGCCGACGGTGCGCTCCTGCATTTTCACGAATCGGCCGATGCCATGAGTCTCATGGACCACGAGATCGCCCGGGTTGAGCGAGAGCGGGTCGACGCGGTTGCGTTTACGCCGTGGCCGACGACGGCCATCGCCATAAGCAGCGATGCGGTTACCGGTGAAGTCGGTTTCGGCGACGACGAGCAGGGGCCGGGCGTCATCAACGTGCGGGATGACTAAGCCCCCGTGCAACACTGCCCGAATAACAGTGGCTTTACCCGGCGCGGGCGGATTCTGGGGATCCGCATCGGGCGTCACACCGATTCCGGCCTCACGGAAACGACCGCTCATGCGTTGTGCGGAAGCGGGGGTGAGTGCCGTAAACACGAGCCGGCCACCGTGTGCCACGTGGTCGTGAAGCTCCGACATCGCTTTCTCCACGTCGCCCGGTTTCCCCTTGGGCTGAGGCCCGGGGGAGAAATCCAACTCTAGGGTGGACGATGCCTCCGCGCTGCCCAAGAACCCCGGAGGAGCACACGTCCACCAGGACAAACCGTGGTGTTCCGCCGTCTTCTCCATGGCACCCAGGGAGCGATACGCGCTCTGGTCCACGTTCAGATCATCGTTGCCGTCCTCAGCTTCCGCCAGCGCAGCGGTGTCAATCGGTGACTCCGCCCCCATCGCGGCAGCCTCCCACCCGGCTTTGACAAACTCTTTGCCGGTGGCAATCAAGTCGTCGGCCCGGCGCTGTACTTTCTCCGGCGACATCACCAGCACCGTGGTCGTCACCGACGGATCTGCGGCGGCCACTTCCTCAGGAAGCGTCACCATCGGACCGTCGAAAAGCACAGGAATGAGGGACTCCATCCCCTCAACGGCGACACCTTCGCTGATCTTCGTCAACGCGTCCGCCAGCGTGGCATTCGATGCGTGGGTACGTGCCATTTTCTCGGCGCGGGCTCGGACGGCGTCGTCAATAAGAAGTTCACGGCACGGGTAAACAGGCACGACACCAGGATCAAAATTCTCGATTGTTCGCTGGTCGCCCACCGAAAAAGCGCGCAAATCGGAGATCTCGTCGCCCCACAATTCGGCGCGCACGGGGAGCTCGGCGGTGGAGGGGAAAATATCCACCACACCACCGCGAACGGCGAATTCCCCCCGCTTGCCGACGAGATCCACGTGCTGATAACCCATCTCGGCTAAACGAGTGGCGATCCCCGTGACATCGGTGTCCTCCGCGAGGATGATCGGTTCGCGCTCCCCCAGGCCCTTCATGATGGGCTGGATGAACGACCGCGCCGGGGCAACGACAATGCGAATTGGCAGCTCACCGGGGATGTCATGGGGGTGAGCAAGGCGGCGAAGGACCTTTAACCGGGCACCTACTGTTTCCGAACCAGGGGACAAACGCTCATGCGGGAGCGTTTCCCAGGCGGGGAACATGGCGACGGCATCACCCATCATGTCGCGCAATTCTGCAGTGAGATCCTGGGCTTCGCGGCTGGTCGCGGTCACGATGACAACGACGGATTTTTCGGCGATTGCCCTGGCCACCCACGAACGCGCCTCGTCGATGGCTGAGATGTGCAGCCGTGGCTCCCCCACTGAGGCCAGGACTCCTTGGAGTTTCGGCGATTGCAGCGCCAACTGCACCACCCCGGCCAAGGGTGGCCAGCCCAATCCTTCCGACGCGTCCTTCCCTTCAGGTTTGCGCGCTGCCGCACGAGCAGCGTCGGACGCGGACGCATCGGATGAGGGCATGGGAGTCTGTGCAGAGGTGTGCGTCATGAGGCTGATTGTAATGGGGAGCCTTGCGGCGGAGTGTCGCGGATACTAGTCGTCGGCCTCCTCCAAAGCCTGGCCCTCTGAGGTGGACGAACTGGACTGCTCCGCGTCCCGCTGCTGTTGTCTGTACACCTCGGCCGGGTCGGCATCCTTACCGGCACCCAGCCTGACACCTTGCTGGCCGGCTTCACCCTCGACGTCCTCATGGAGGATCGGGTCCTTCTCCATTCCCGCGAGGCCATTCCACATGAGGTTCACGATGTGGGCAGCAACCGCGTCCTTGGGAAACACGTGTGTGTTATCGCTGTCGCTATCGCCGTCACTACTGCCTTCTGCGGCTCCACCTTTTTCACTGCCGACGCTGTTCGCACTGCTTTCACTGCCGACGCTGTTCGCACTGCTTTCACTGCCGACGCCCATCGAGTTGACGGTCCACCACTGCGCCACCATCGCCACGCACCCCATCATGCCCTGGGCATAGAGCTCCGCGAGACGCTCATCTAAACCATTCCGTTTAAAAGCGTCGGCAAGAATATGGGACGCGCGATTCACCGAAAGGCCGAGCAAAGTGGAATGGACACCGTCCTCAGCCGACGAGTGATCCTCCTCCGACTTCCCATGATGCGATGCCGCCTTCGACTGCGACGATCTCCCCACAGCCCCCACAACAGCTCCATCGCGAGCGAGGATCCGGAAACCTTCCTCATTTTTCTCCGCGAAATCCAGGACCGCGTAGACCGCCCGTTCAATTCGGATACGCGACCGCCCCTGAACGAGTGCTTCGTCGATAGTGCGGTCGAGAGCGACCATATCTTCGTCGATAACTGCCTGGTAGAGGCCCTCTTTCCCACCAAAATGTTCATAAATGACGGGCTTGGACACCCCGGCGCGCGCAGCGAGCTCTTCGACGCTAGTACCTTCAATGCCTTTTTCAGCAAAGACAGGCCTACTCATAGCGATCAATTGGGAGCTACGTTCTGCTGCCGACATACGTTGACGTGTCATGTCTTCAGGATATCTGGAACGCACCCCCACGTTGTCGTAGTGCTAGAAAAATGTAGAACATCATGATTCGAGGGGCAGAACTCTCACGATGGCTAGGCATTAATCGCGCCTGATCGCGGGGTTGCGCGGGACGAAGTATGGGGTGGTTGGTGTGTTGTTCAGGGGAAATGGCACTTTGGGCGCCTCGTCGGGTAGAGTAAAGCGCCGCAGCGACGGACATTGTCCCGCAGTGTTCTCCTGTGTTTTCTCCCGTGGTGTAATAGGCAACACAGCTGGTTTTGGTCCAGCCGTTCTAGGTTCGAGTCCTGGCGGGAGAGCCACAACTATATGATCGGATCTATCACCCGAATACACATAAACGATGGGAGAGTCCGTGAGTACTACCCCAGTTGCAGTCATTGTTTTGGCCGCAGGGGCTGGCACCCGAATGAAGTCAGATACCCCAAAAATGCTTCATCAGATTGGGGGGCGCTCACTACTCTCCCATTCTTTATATGCCGCGAAGGGGTTAAGCCCCGACCACCTCGTGGTCGTCGTCGGCCATCAGAAGGAGCTCGTTGCGCAGGCTGTTGAAGCCTGGCAAGAAGAAACCTCGACGACGTATGGCGTCGCATTGGCGCATCAGGAGCAACAGAACGGCACCGGTCACGCCGTCATGTGCGGCATGGACAGCGATGAATTAGCTGGCTTCACGGGGACGGTCGTCGTCACGAATGCCGACGTTCCTCTTCTGTCGTCCTCGACGCTCGATTCGCTGGTCAACGCCCACACCCATGCACCGGCAGCGGCCGTGACCGTACTCACTGTGGAGGCACCCACCCCGACGGGCTACGGACGCATCATCCGCAATGCCGATGGCGAAGTAACCGCCATCGTCGAGGAAAAAGACGCCACCGAGGACCAGCGCCGAATTAAAGAAGTCAACACCGGCGTCTTCGCGTTCGATGCCGACGTCTTGCGCAACTCATTGGGCAAGTTGGACACCAACAACGCTCAGGGCGAGATGTACTTGACCGATGTTCTTGGCATTGCCCGGAACGAGGGGCTCATCGCTCGCGGGCACATGGCGCATGATCCCGCGGAATTGGCCGGTGTGAATGATCGCGTCCAGCTTGCCGCCGCCGGGCGAGTGCTCAACCGGCATATTTGCGAGCAGCATATGCGCAACGGGGCCACCATCGTTGATCCCGAATCCACGTGGATTGATGTCGATGTCACGATCGGACGTGATGTCACCATTCATCCGGGGACCCAGCTTCACGGCACAACGCACATTGAAGACAACGCGGAGATCGGGCCCGATACCACCCTCACCAATGTCACCGTTGGTCCGGGAACGCAGGTTGTTCGCTCGCACGGTTCTGACTCCACCATTGGCAGCAACGCCCACGTCGGGCCGTTCTCTTACCTGCGCCCCGGAACTCACTTGGGCGACGAGGGGAAGATCGGGACCTACGTCGAGACCAAAAATGCCACCATCGGCCGTGGTACGAAGGTTCCGCACCTGACGTATGTGGGCGACGCCACCATCGGCGAGTATTCGAATATCGGATGCTCCTCGGTGTTCGCGAACTATGACGGGGTCAATAAGCACCACACCACCGTCGGGTCCCATGTCAGGACAGGCTCTGATACCACCTTTGTCGCACCTGTGACCGTCGGGGATGGCGCCTATTCCGGGGCTGGAACGGTGATTACCGACGACGTTCCCGCTGGTGCTCTCGTTGTCCCCGGTGCTCGGCAGCGGATCATCGAAGGGTGGGTGGCCAAGAAACGCCCGGGAACTGCAGCGGCACGCGCGGCAGAGGCTGCAGGTAAGGGAAAGGGCGTTGGCTCCGCCAACACACAGGCCGGTGACAAGCACGCCAGTACCCCCGAAAGCACAGGTAAAGCCCCCGACACTACTGCACCTACCGACAACTCGCTGACTGATAGGACGTAGTATCACTAAGTGTCGGTGATAGTTGGTGAGTCCCACTATCCCACGCCTGCATAGTCGATCAGATTTCCACTCTGACTGTTGATAATCGTGATCACCGTGGTCAACACAGAAAGGCATACCGTGAATTCACACTGGACGGAAAACCAGAAAAACCTCATGCTCTTCTCTGGGCGCGCCCACCCCGCCTTGGGAGAGCAAGTTGCCAAAGAACTAGGTATCGAGCTCACCCCCACTACCGCCCGCGACTTCGCCAATGGAGAAATCTTCGTTCGCTTCGAGAAATCCGTCCGTGGTTGCGACGCTTTCGTCTTGCAGTCCCACCCGCAGCCGCTGAACAAGTGGCTGATGGAACAGCTCATTATGATCGATGCACTCAAGCGTGGATCTGCAAAGCGCATCACAGCAATTCTCCCCTTTTACCCCTATGCCCGGCAGGATAAGAAACACCGTGGCCGCGAGCCGATTTCTGCTCGCCTGGTCGCAGACCTCTTGAAGTCTGCCGGGGCAGATCGCATTGTGTCTGTTGACCTCCACACAGACCAGATCCAGGGGTTCTTCGACGGACCTGTTGATCACATGCACGCCATGCCGATCCTCACGGATTATGTGAAAGCCAACTACGACACGTCGAATATCGTCGTGGTATCCCCCGACGCTGGACGTGTCAAGGTGGCCGAAAAGTGGGCCCAAGTGCTGGGTAACGCACCCCTCGCCTTCGTCCACAAGACTCGCGATATCGACGTCGCAAACAAGATTACGTCCAACCGCGTTGTTGGTGACGTGTCCGGACGCACCTGTGTGCTACTCGACGACATGATCGATACCGGTGGGACCATTGCAGGCGCTGTCAAGGTGCTTCGTGAAGCGGGGGCGAATGACGTCATCATCGCCACCACCCACGGTGTGTTCTCCGATCCAGCCCGCGAGCGCCTCTCCGAATGTGGAGCGCGCGAGGTGATCACCACCGATACTCTCCCGCAAAATACGGACCACTGGGACAACCTCACTGTTCTGTCGATTGCCCCGCTGTTGGCGAAGACCATTCACGAGATCTTCGAAAACGGATCCGTTACCAACCTCTTTGAGTAAGCAACCTGCATCGTCGCTACGCTTTGAGCAGGTGTTCGGCCGGAGGAACGTTTGGTTCTCCCGGCCGATCTTGCTATCCTGGGCCAATATGTCTCGGCGAGGGTGGCCCAGAAAAGTACAGGTATAGTAAAAGTACAGGTATAATACAGGGCCCCGTTATCGACGCGATGAAAATCTACAGCGGTTTTGGAATTCAGACCATTCCGCTTTTTCTGCGTGATCCTCTCTCCGGGGCGACAGGCGCGCAGATATCCTTTATGTCCTTTCTATCTGCGCGTTCATCGCTGATGATTGGAGATTATTGTGGCAACTAACATTACTGACCTTGAAGCTTTGCCCCGTCACGAATTCGGCAAAGGTGCTTCCCGTCGTCTGCGCCGCGAAGGCCGCATCCCTGCCGTGATTTACGGCAAAGAGCTCGACGAACCGATCCACATTTCGGTTGACTCCATCGAGTTCCACGCAGTCCTGCGTAACCACGGCGCCAACGCCATCGTCGACCTGAATGTTGATGGCGAAAAGCACCTGACCATGGTTAAGGCCGTCGACCAGAACGTCTTGACCCTGGATGCCGACCACGCTGACCTCTTGGCTATTCGCCGCGGTGAGAAGGTTGAGGTTGAGGTTCCGGTTGTCACCGAGGGCGACGTCGCTCCGGGCGCCATGCTCATGCAGGATGTCGACGTCATCGACGTTGAGGCCGACGTTCTGTCCATTCCGGAAGAAATCACCATTGATGTTGAGGGTCTGGAAGTTGGTACCCAGATCACCGCTGGCGACGTTCAGATGCCGGCCAACACCACGTTGATCTCTGATCCGGAGACCTTGATCGTTAACGTCGTCATTCCTGAGGTTGCCGACACCGATTCGGACAACGAGGAAGACACCGAGGGTGAAGAGACCGAGGGCGAGTCCACTGATACTGAGGGCTAGTCCGAAGCCGGCGAACCCGAAGAGTAATCCAAAACCTTGACCTAGGCTTTGATCTGGGTTTCTAACCTGTTGTCGTATCAATCTTGATAGCTCCTAGACAGCTCCTTAGGAGTTTTTTGGGAGCTGACACCATCCTTATTAAGGCCGTTTTCCGTGGGTATGTTTTCACCGTCTCAACCACGTGGCAAAGGTGCGCCGCGACGCATTCCTCGGAGCACCGACTCAGAGTCATTTCTAGTTATCGGTTTGGGGAATCCTGGCCCACAGTATGTAGGCACCCGCCACAACATTGGCCAGATGGCTCTCGACGAGTTGGCGTCCCGGGCACTTCCCGTCCCCGTGACCTTATCTCGACACAAGAAAACGAACACGGATTCGGCGCAGATGTCACTGTCTAGTCCGACTGATTCGCCCGTCTCCATCATTCTTGGCCGTCCTCGGTCATACATGAATCTTTCGGGTGGACCGACCTTTGCTTTGGCTCGTTTCTTCCATATTCCTCCCCGGAACATCATTGTTCTCCATGACGACCTCGACCTCGGTTTTGGGGCAGTTCGCCTCAAGCGGGGAGGTGGCGAAGGTGGTCATAACGGGCTGCGGGACATCACAAAAGCCTTGGGAACGAAGGATTATCTCCGAGTGCGGTTAGGGATCGGCCGCCCACCAGGGAGTATGTCTCCCGCAGACTTTGTTCTAAAAAAGTTTTCGACGCGCGAATCCACCGATGTGGCTCTTATGTGTTCTGCTGCTGCCGACGCTGTAGAGCTGCTTGCAACTCAGGGGCTTGCTTATGCCCAAAATACGATTCATGGACGCTGATTAGGGCCGGTCTATCGTCGGATCGATAATCGCCTCATGGGGCGGCTATTGCATAATTCGGAAGGCAACTATTTCTGGCTTTACGCGCGGTTTCTTAACTTCTTAAGTGTTCGCTTAAGATTCTCGTCATCCAGCCGTGCGACGTCGGCTTTGCGCAATTGCGCGAAAACATAGGGGCATCGCATACACCGCGGGGATGAGTGACAACACTTCTTTTTAGGACCCTTTTTTAGGCACTTCGCAACTTCCTCGTGCAGCGCGGTGGAGCCCATCATAGACGGTGTGTCATTAAAAAGTACGCCGTTTTTCCGGGCTTTTAGCCGGGCATAATATTGCGCTTCATATGCCGCCTCGGCATCACGAAAAGGACACGGTTTTTTTAAGCCCTCGCATTCCGGTCCCGAATCACAGCTACGCGAGAAAGTTAAATCCGACGTGGAATGTGAGTAAGCGGTCACCACGCGCTGAGTTAGCGAGGTCCTCTTTTGCTTACCCACAGTGATCACCCCTTATGACTCGCCCTTGACCTCACTATGACGGCCGGATGAAACCTGAGGTAGGCTAGCAACTCCGTCTCTAGTGAAGCTTCCGTGCACTCTCGATGATCACCATAACACCACATAGCGAGCCTTCGTAAGAAAAGGGGCAATTTTTTGGCCCCCTTAATTACCAGCGTCGCCATCGTGGAAGGATCACTACGCTCGCCAGCCTCGAGGAGGCGTCAGCACATATTCTCCCCCATCCTCAGTTTTCTCAGTGATCACGGCGAGTATTCCACGAGCTGCCTCATCCATAGAAAGAGTGGGTAAACCTGGTACTTTTGTGACGCTACCTTTCGATACAACGTCGACCGAACCTTTACTCTTATCAGTAACTTTGAGATTGACAGGGTAGATCAACGAGTAGGGTAATCCAGATTCTCGAACTAGCTGGTCAGCTTCCGCCTTATCTGCAAGGAACCCACGTAGAACAGTTCGATAGATCACGCGAGCAAACCACGATGCTTTATCAAATGTGTCGCCCGCACCAAAGACGGAGGTCACGACAATCCGGGGTCCGCCAGCGTTCGTCAACGCCGTTATAACCCCTGGCATACGTTTCTTCATGAACGACGAATCACTCATCTTCCCTGTTATGGCTACGAACACTACGTCAACGTGACGAGCAGCCTCGGTGAGACTAGCTGTATCTTCAACTGCGCCTTTCACCACCGTGATATGTGAGTCAGTAGCCACAGCTTCGGGACGGCGGACAAAAGCTACGACATCATGCCCGGCCTGTGCTGCCTGGCGAGCAACCCGTGAGCCTACGTTTCCTGTTGCCCCAACAATTAGCATTCTCATTATGCACCAACACCTTTCTCGACTATGAGAGACCATGCCACTATTTATGTCTCAGCGATCCTTGATTCCGTTGTGGCAGTTAAAGCTTGCGATTAAGTGCACCCTCCAAAGCTCGTATGCACAGATCTTCGATGTCCGCAAGTTTCTGACCATCGTTCATTGCGACGGTTCCGCGGACAATATGTTGGACAAAAACCAGCCAACCCCCTATCACCAGGCGATTGTGAGTTGAATCATCCATACCAAGCATCTGAATAATCCACGTCTCTTGTTGGCGGTGATTGTTTTCCACCAGTTCCGATGCTGGTAAGGCTATTCCCTCTGGGTTATACAGCTGACGCACGTCCTCACCCGCTGCAGAAATATGGCCTAGATAACTGCTGAGCGCTTTCCGCAGATTGTCACGACGGCTAAGGGCTGGATCTGGGCGTGTGGCCTCTAACAAGCTACGTGCTTCGCGACGCCACAATCCCTCCAAAAGGGCGTTTTTACTGGGGAAATAGTGATATATCAAAGATCGCGTCACACCAGCATCACGCGCAATCGCACTAACCGATGCTGACGCCACACCATGACGAACAAAGTGTGCTGCCGCAACGTCAAGAATTTGGTTTGCCCGAGCGTCCGGTTCCATACGTAGTTGACTTTGGGTGAATGGCGGGGTGGCTGGATCGGAACCTGATGTTAAAGGCATGCGCTCATGTTACCATTTATTATACAGGTGTAAAATAAAACACCGTCTACTAACCGTCCCTCACATTCTCGAAACTAGAGTAAGAAACTGGAGTAAAAAGACTCATCACACTCCCATGCCAGTACAGAAAAACAACAAATTCTACCTTCATCGAAGACCTTCGACATAAGAAGGATTGCCTCTTACCTGGCTTATTATCGACCGCGCATTAACAAATCAACCACGCTACCAGCAGTTCCCCCATGGACTTGTGCAACGCTCTGCCCAGACCACAGTGACATGTAATCCGTCTCTCCTTGCTCAGTTGCTGCCTTCCGAATCGGTGAGGTGAGCCCATTGACCGCGGGATAGACCGATGGTGCGTCGGGGTGCGCATCAATAAAGGCGTTGCGACGCCCGCGTGCTGGTCGCCCGGAATACGCGCGAGTAATTACGGTGTCATCGGCCGTCGCTGAAATGAGCGCCTGTTTGTAGGGGTCATTCGTTCCCGCTTCGTCGGTCGCGGCAAATATGGTTCCGGCTGCGACAGCGTCAGCACCATGTCGTAAAACTTCCCCTACGTGATCCGGAGTAGCGATTCCCCCTGCTGCGATGATGGCTGGGCGTGTCGAAGAGTCTATTTTCGCGAATAGATCGGATACTGCCTGCACAAGGGACATCAATGGTTCGGAGCTGGGCCCTTCATCGGGTGTCGCTGTCGCGCGATGCCCACCGGCTTCCGGCCCCTGGACTACGACCGCGTCCACACCTCGCTCGTCCGCGACCTGCGCCGCGTGAGTGGTGGCGACAGTTGCCCACACTTCAATTCCGCACGATTGGAATTCGTTGACCAGGTCCTCGGGCGGGAGACCAAAAGTAAAACTCAGGACATTGGGAACCGAGGCACCCTTAGCGTGATTATCACCGTCAGCGTGTCCGCCTCCTTGCTGCTCTCGCCGTCCGAGACACCGCGAGCTTCCCCTCCCAGTGGTCGTCAGTGGTCCAGTTCAACTCCGGTTCGGCCACACCAACCCGTTCATAATCCTTCGCCAGCTCATCGCGATATGCCGCAGCGCGATCGCGGTCCACTCCGGAAGGGCTGGGTTGAGGCACAAAGAGGTTGAGGCCATAGAAGGGTTCCGCACCGCATTGTCGTGCCCGGCGGGCGACGTCGTCAAGTTCTTTGTCTACTGCTTCTGGAGTTTTATATCCTGCTGCTAAGAAACCGAGCCCTCCGTGGGCAGCGACTGCGTCAACCAGCGCCGGCGAGGAGGGGCCTCCCGCCATGGGGGCGGCTATAACGGTCCGGTAGGCTCTCGATCTCACTGTCAAGGAAGTGTCTTCTGTCGATTGTGTGTTCTGTATCTTATTCATGGCACTGAGAGTACAGGGTCATAACCACGCAGAAGGGTAAATCACTAAAAGCACTGCCCCACAGAGGTGCGGCTATCATAGAGCGGTTAGGTTAACGACGGCCTACACTAACGGCATCGTGGCAGCCGAACATAACCGGCGAGACGACCCGGCGAAATAAAGGCGAAATAAGACAGCCCAGAGACCAGCGAGAGGAAAAGGAACGCTCAGATGAGTACAGTCGCGGAGGAAAGCGCACGACGCCGCACATTCGCAGTGATTGCACACCCCGACGCTGGTAAATCCACTCTCACCGAGGCTTTAGCGCTTCACGCCCATGTGATCGCCGAAGCGGGGGCTGTTCATGGCAAGGCCGGCCGTAAGTCCACCGTGTCGGACTGGATGGAGATGGAAAAAGATCGTGGTATTTCCATCGCATCGTCGGCTCTCCAGTTCGAGTATCTTCCCGAAAATGCGCCGAAGGGCACCGAGCCCTATGTCATTAATCTCGTTGACACCCCTGGTCACGCGGATTTTTCGGAGGATACCTACCGTGTCCTCACAGCGGTGGATGCTGCGGTCATGCTCATCGACGGTGCGAAGGGCCTGGAGCCCCAGACGCTCAAGCTGTTCCGCGTGTGTAAAGCGCGTGGGCTTCCCATCATTACGGTGATTAACAAGTGGGACCGCCCCGGCCGCGCTCCCCTCGAGTTAATGGACGAGATTGTCGACGAAATCGGCCTCCAACCAACCCCACTCTTCTGGCCCGTCGGAATGGCCGGTGACTTCCACGGCCTCGCCCGGCGCGACGCCGAGGGTAATGTCACGGAATATATCCACTTCTTGCGCACCGCGGGTGGGTCAACAATCGCTCCGGAGGAGCATTACTCTCCCACCGAGGCATCGTCGAAAGAAGGCGATGTGTGGGATACGGCGGTCGAGGAGTGCGAGCTTCTCACGATGGACGGCGCGGTCCACGACCAGGAGCTTTTCCTGGACTGCACAACATCTCCTGTGGTGTTCGCGTCGGCAATGTTGAACTTTGGTGTTCACCAAATTTTGGACTTGCTCTGCCAGCTTGCCCCTGAGCCGGGGCCACGCAAAACAGATCCCAAGGTTCTCGAATCAGCAGGCAAGGCGACAGGGGCAATCGATACGGAGCGTTCACCAGAAGATCCGTTTTCCGGCGTAATTTTCAAGGTCCAGGCTGGCATGGATACTCATCACCGAGACAAGCTGGCCTTTATGCGGGTGGTGTCGGGCGAGTTCGATCGCGGGATGCAGGTTACTCATGCGCAATCTGGCCGCTCATTTTCGACGAAGTATGCGCTCACCGTGTTTGGGCGAACGAGGTCGACGGTCGAAACGGCGTATCCCGGCGACATTGTGGGGCTCGTTAACGCGGGATCATTAGCTCCTGGCGACACGATTTATGAGGGCACGAAGGTGCAATTTGCCCCCATGCCCCAGTTCGCGCCGGAGAATTTCCGTACGTTGCGTGCTCGCTCGCTGGGAAAGTATAAGCAGTTCCGCAAAGCGTTGGAGCAGTTATCGTCCGAGGGCGTAGTGCAGATTCTCCGCAACGACGCCCGTGGCGACGCTGCGCCGGTGATGGCTGCGGTTGGGCCTATGCAGTTTGAGGTGATGCAGGCCCGAATGGCCAACGAATACAACGTCGAAACGGAAACGAGCCCTGTACCGTATTCGGTGGCTCGGCGTACCGACCACGAATCCGCCCCGGAACTCAACCGCCAGCGCGGTGTGGAGGTGTTCACCCGTGATGATGGCGAGCTCATTGCCCTATTCGGCGACAAGTGGAAACTGCAGTTCATTGAGCGTGAGCATCCGGAGTTCACACTCGAGCCGATGATTGCTGACTAGTCGGGGCCGTACTGATCCTGGCTGCCTCGTCTACGACGCCGTCTTTACGACGCGAACGTTTCAGCAAACCTGTCTGTCGCCGACACTAATGTCGACGTTGTTTCTTCTTCATACGACGCATGTCCGGACGTCGGTGACCACACGAATGTGGCTTCAGGCCAAGCTTGATGCAGCTGCCACGCTGTGATGGGCGGGCACACAACATCGTAACGTCCTTGGGCAATAACGGCTGGGATATCGCGGATCTTATCGACGTCACGCAAAAGCTGCCCTTCCTCAAGGAACCCATGATTGACGAAATAGTGGTTCTCGATGCGTGCGAAGGCGAGGGCGAACCGCTCATCTTCATGGGTGTCGGTGGGCTGTTCGTGCAGGTAGGACGTCGATCCTTCCCACACGCTCCACGCCCGGGCGGCAGCGACAGCTGTGTCATGGTCGTCCGACCGCAGCAGTTCATGGTAGACGTCGATGAGGTTGACATCGGGTAGGTGTGTCAATCCAGCCGGGTTGAGCGGATCAGGTTTTTTCTCATCGGGAATGACAGAGACGAAGCGTTCCCACTTGTCGGGGAACATGTAAGCTGCGCCGCCGTTGTAGTACCAATCGAGCTCGGTACGTCGCAGCATAAAAATGCCTCGAAGGATGATAGCCAGGGTGCGCTCTGGATGGCTCTGGGTGTAGGCGAGTGACAATGTGGAGCCCCATGATCCGCCGAAGACGACCCACTTCTCGATGCCTAAGTATTCTCGGATCGCTTCGATATCACCGATCAATTCAGATGTGGTGTTCACCGAGAGTTCTGCGTCGATATTGGTATCAGGATCTGCCAGGTGCGGAGTTGATTTCCCACATCCGCGCTGGTCAATGAGGATAATTCGGTACTTCTCGGGATTAAAGAAACGAGCATCCCTGGCTGTGGTTCCACCGCCTGGGCCACCGTGAATAAAGACGGCAGGAACTCCCTCCGGATTTCCATATTCGACATAGGCGATGTGTTGGGTGCTAGCTGGGGACTGAGGGTCAACCGGTCGTTCGATGGTCCCTTCATTAAATGGGGTCGTCTCCGGGTAGAGACCCTTGTTTACTGCCGCAATCTGGACGTCATGTACGTTCATGGGTTCCACCTAACCACATTGGCCCGAGTTCCGGCCCGCGGCCCGTTTTCCGGTCCATCGCCCATTTTCCGACGGCTCACCGTTATCTACGCATCCGTAAAGTAACAATTTCATATCGACGTCCTGAAAAAGTTGCACACAGCATGCAAGTTTTTCTACTGTGGCAACGTCTTCCTCCTACGCGTCGAGAATGAGGTTCGCGTAGCGCCCCCTTAGGAGACACCTACCCCTCTAAGAAAGGCTGGCTACCTATGGCGCGGTTCCTTTACCGTGTAGGCACTGCTGCCTACAAGCACAAATGGCGGTTTATTGCCGTCTGGCTGCTCATCCTCATCGGGATGGGCGCGGCTTCAGCTGCTTTGTCAACCACAACAAGCTCCACCTTCTCGATCCCTGGTATTGAGAGCGAAAAAGCTCAAAACACCATGAAGGAGCGTTTCCCTGGTTCGGAAGACCAAACCACCCCCCCCACCGGCACACTTGTCTTCCAGGCTGAAAATGGAAAGAAGCTCACTGATCCCGACGAGCAGCAAGCGGTCAATGCCACTCTGACCAAGCTCAAAGACGCAGGCATCCTCAAAGACACCGATTCGATGGTGGATCCTGCTACCGCTGCTGCTGGCATCACCCAGAAGATTACGGCCGTCGGCCAGCAACAACAGTTGCCGGAAGAGCAGATTGCCAAGAATGTTCAGTCGGTCTCACCGCTCTCGAGCGATCAGAAAACCGGCACCGTGGACATCACCTTTGATGCCGATACCGTGTCCGATATCCCTTCGTCGGATATCGACAAGTTCGAAAACATTGTCGACGATTCACGGTCGTCTAATCTCGACATCCAGTATGAAGGCCAGGCCTTCACGATGGAAGAACCGAATTCTGCCACCTCAGAACTCATCGGTATCGCCGTCGCCCTTGTCGTCCTGATCATTACCTTCGGTAGCCTGATTGCGGCTGGTATGCCGATTATCACAGCCTTGGTCGGTGTCCTCATCGGTAACTTGGGCGTGATGGCGCTGACCGGTCTGGTCGATAGCGTGAATGACTCTACCCCGATCTTGGCTTCGATGCTCGGTCTCGCGGTGGGTATTGACTACGCGCTCTTCATTACGTCGCGGTACAAGAACGAGCTATCGAACTCGACCTCGAACCGGGTTCATGCCGCTGGACGCGCTGTGGGGACCGCCGGTTCGTCAGTGGTTTTCGCTGGTCTCACCGTCATTGTGGCTCTGTGCGCACTATCCGTCGTGAGGATTCCATTCTTAACGACGATGGCGCTGACCGCTGCCGCAACGGTTGCCATCGCTGTCCTCGTTGCCTTGACTTTGCTTCCCGCTGTCTTAGGTCTCTTCGGCAAGACGTTCTTCAAGGGCAATGTGCCCTTTATCGAGGCACCTGATCCGGAACGTGAAAAGCCAACCATGGGTCTGCGCTGGGTTCGCATCATTCGTAAGCAGCCGTGGGCCTTTTTGGGTGTCGGAGTCATCGCGCTAGTGTTGGTTGCACTTCCTATGGCCCGTATGAATCTCGCTTTGCCGACGGACGCTACCTCTGACCCGAGCGAATCTCCCCGGCAGGCCTATGAGATGGTTGACGACGCTTTCGGCCCCGGCCGTAACGCACCTCTCGTTGCCGTCATCGACGCCAAGGACGTGCCAGAGGACCAACGCCAACCGGCATTTGCCAAGGCTGTTCAGGAGTTCAACACTATTGACGGTGTTGAGAACGCCATGCTCAGCCAGGTTAATGACTCCGGTGACACTGCACAGGTGTTGATTGTCCCCACGACAGGCACGGTGGATGACAAGACGAAGGACACCATGCAGGCAGTTCGTGATAAGGAGGATGCATACTCTGAAGAGACCGGCGCACACTATGGCGTCACAGGTGTCACAGCCATTGAAACGGACATCTCCGATCGTCTGAACAATGTGCTGGTCCCCTACATCGCTATCGTCCTCGTCCTGGCGTTCTTCATCCTGATGCTGGTCTTCCGTTCAATCCCGGTCCCGCTCATCGCGGCTCTCGGCTTCGGTCTAACAGTCTGCGCTACCTTCGGTTTGACCGTCGGGTTCTTCCAAGAGGGTTGGTTGGGCATCATTTCCGACCCGCAACCCATCATTTCGTTCCTGCCGATCATCCTGATTGGTATCGTCTTCGGCCTGGCCATGGACTACGAAGTGTTCTTGGTATCCCGTATGCGCGAGGGATGGCATCACGGAAAGACAGCCGGCAATGCGACCGCGAACGGGTTCAAACACGGTGCCCGCGTCGTTACCGCTGCTGCCTTGATCATGATCTCCGTGTTCGCAGCCTTCATGCTGCAGGATATGCAGGTCATTAAGACAATGGGCTTCGCGTTGGCCGTCGCAGTGTTTATCGACGCCTTCCTGGTACGCATGACACTGATCCCAGCCACGATGTTCATCCTCGGCGAAAAAGCCTGGTGGCTCCCCAAGTGGATGGACAAGATTACGCCACGGGTCGACGTCGAAGGTGAAGGTATTAAAGACATCACTCCCGACGACGAGACCCAGGATGGCTCGCAGAACGGATCTCATGCCGCGTCCGACGACGATGCCACCGACGATCCGACCGTGTCTGAACCAGTCGTCCCTGAAACTCGCAATCAACGCCCTGATGGGGGCCACTCGGCAGGCAGTACGAAAGTAGATGCTGACTAATGACTGGCCTTCGTGAATCGAAGAAAGCGGCCACAAGACAGACAATCGGCGACGCTACGCTCACCGTCATCACGAATCGTGGGATCGACGGGTTCACCGTAGCGGCCGTTGCCGAGGAGGCCGGAGTGTCCGTCCGGACATTCCATAACTACTTCTCCTCAGTCAACGAAGCCCTGCAGTACCAGTGCTCTACGCTGCTTGATTCGTTTGCGCCGATTTTCGGCGATGCACCCGCGGAGTGGGACACGATTTCGTGCTTCGAGCACGCGGCCGAACAACTTGTTCGCACGATCTTCGATAAAGGATGGGCGGCAACGAACCCGGAAGCCATCGGACTCTATCTCCTGAGATCCGACAATTCCGAGTTCGCGGACCAGTTCAAAGCGAATATTGAGACCTTGCACGACGCCATCGCCGACCGAGAGTCGGCCCGGTGTGGCAGGCCTATCTCTCCCCATTCGTTACACGTGTGCTTACTCTATGAGCTCTCCATCGCCGCGATGAACGCCGTCATCACCAGCTTCGGTTTGCGGCGCGGCAAGTCTCTGGCTGACCAGGGCATCACCAAGGAGGAGTTCTTGACGGCAATGCATAAGTCCTTCGCGACGATCCGTGAACATTTCATCGACGCGCCTATGGACTCATAGTGATCGACGATTGCTGAGTAATATAGCGACAGTGGCTCACCCACCGACGGGTGAGTGATGTCGTGGCGCTGCTGCTTCCCGTTATTGGGTTGCGGCAGCGCTATTTGTGTGAGTGAGTAATATAGAGATCATTCTCAGGGCGGGGTGAAATTCCCCACCGGCGGTAAACCTCTTCTGATAGAGAGGACGAGGCAAGCCCGCGAGCGCCCTCGTGCGCACATCCGTGCACACGAGGGGTCAAGCAGATCCGGTGTAATTCCGGAGCCGACGGTCATAGTCCGGATGGAAGAGAATGTAGTTCTGTATGCCTCTGAGGATCACGTCGTCTTGCTACGGAGAACATCGTGAATCCTTTTTCTCATCTTCTCAACGCCACAGTCGTCATCGCCGGCTACCCGATCTTGTGGAGGGAAATCGTCGGCAATCTTTTTGGTCTCGCGTCCGCCATTGGTGGCATGAAACGCGTGGTGTGGGCATGGCCGGTGGGCATCGTCGGCAATATTCTGCTTTTCACCGTGTTCTTGGGTGGGGTGTTTGACACCCCACAGAATCTTGATCTCTACGGCCAGGCTGGACGCCAGGTCATGTTCCTCATTGTCAGTGCCTATGGCTGGTATCAGTGGCGAGCCGCCCGGCTGCGCGGAATCCGGGAATGCCAAGACACCGACCCGTCGCGATCAATCGTCTCGGAACCCACCGAAGCAGCGGTGGAGCCTCACTGGGCAACGGCACGTCAACGCCTCACCATGGCCGGTGTGGCGGTCATCGGAACTATTGTCTGCGCCTGGATTTTCAGCGCCCTGGGATCGTGGGGACCGTGGTCTGACGCCTGGATTTTCGTCGGCTCGATGCTCGCCACCTACGGCATGGCGAAGGGGTGGACCGAATTCTGGCTCATTTGGATCGGCGTCGACCTCGTCGGGATTCCGCTCCTTCTCGCAGCCGGCTACTACCCTTCCGCCGTGTTGTACATCGTGTACGCCGGCTTCGTCATCTGGGGATTCGTTGTGTGGGCGCGGCTACAGCAGCACACACAATCCCTGCAGATAGACCACCAGAAACACTCAGTCACCGTGTAGTGCCAGTGCGTAGCAGCCCGTGTTACGTAGCAGCTGCCCGTGCGACGTCGCAGGCCGCGTTACTCGGATTGAGCGGCAGCTAACGCTTCTTCAAACGGCTCCGGATTCACCTCACCGGTGACATGTGGGTCAAAGCTCGCTCGCATGTCTTTATCCACCAGGACCGCACGCACGCCCTCAGCAAAATTCTCCTGATAGCGCAGGACTTTCCCTACCTCAAACTCATTCTTCAGGCCTTGGCGCAGATCTTCCGCTTTTTCATTCGCGCGGAATAATAACGTCGTTGCCACCAGCGATGATGGATTTGCAGAGCTCAGTAGGTTATCAATGACAGCGATGAGTTCCTTGTCATAGCCACCCTTGTCGAGTTTCGCCTCAATATCGAACCAATCACCCTCGCTGAAGATGTCGTTAATCTCCTCGATATGGCGAGCTAAATACGACGGACCGGCCTCCGCTGCCGGGCGGGCGTACGTGTCTAATGCGGAATCGAGTCCGTGCTCATCAATCGTAGCCACAACGTTCTCCACCTCGTGCGAGGAAATAATGTGCGTGGCCACCCCTGACCACAACATGTCGGCCTGCGTAAAGCGGTAGCCGGTCAAACCCATAAACAGCGCTAAACCGTTCGACGTCGTCCCGTCGGGATCTCCACAGGGCTGACGAAGGTGCTGCATGGCGTAGGACACTCCCACGTCCGTCGAAAAGCCAATAGCCATTTCTGGCATCGAGGCCCACGTGCGTTCCGTAATCACCCGGTGGGAACCGTGCAAGGAAATCCCCAGGCCACCGCCCATGACGATGCCGTTCATCACGGCCACGAAGGGCTTCGGGAACTCTGCCAGCAGAGCGTTCATACGATATTCGTTCGTGAAGAACTCATCAGCGGCTGCGCGCCCCTCTTCCGTGCCTTCGAGCTGAAGTTCACGGACACGCCTCACGTCACCCCCGGCACAGTACGCTTTCGGCGTCGACGATGTAATAACGACAACATCAACCGCCGGATCAGTTGACCACGCGGTCAATGCATTTTCTATCGCCGCGCACATGTCGGTGTTCAGCGAGTTCAGCGCCTTGGGCCGGTCAAGAACAATATGGCCCACAGAACCGTGGACAGAGAGGTGAACATCATCCGTCGGTGACGTCACCGACGCGGTATCCCCTGCATTGGCTGCGGTGTGCTGATTGTCACTACTATGTTGCTGGTCACTTTTTTGTGCGTCTGCCATGAACGCAGTTTTCCACTCCCCACCCGTTTATGACAGTGATTTCGCCAAAAAAGAGCGAAATTACCCTCATTTATGCCCCCGGAATGGAGAGCACCGCACTCCCCCCGAGCGGTGGCTTCCCACCAGTGATTACTTCTTCTTATCTTTGTTCTTCTTGCCCTTCTTCTTGGCCTTCTTTTTCGCCTTGACCTTGTCTTTCTCTAAGTTCGAGGCCACATCAGGCACATAGCGGAAATCACTGCGCGGCGGGCGCTCATAGTCACGTCGCGCCGGATGCTCGGGCATTTCAGGAATGTCCTGTTCAATGTGCTCATACGGAATCGAGGAGAGGAGATGGTTGATCACGTTGATACGCGACCGCTTTTTATCCTCGCTCTCGACGGTATACCACGGCGCGGTGGGAATATCCGTGTGGACGAACATCTCGTCCTTCGCCTTTGAATAGTCCTCCCACCGGGTGATGGACTGCATATCCATCGGCGATAGTTTCCACCGACGCAGCGGGTCATCCCGGCGCGACTCGAACCGACGCAGCTGTTCCTCGTCGGACACCGAGAACCAATACTTACGCAGCATGATCCCGTCTTCGACGAGGAGACGCTCGAAAATCGGCGCCTGGTGGAGGAAACGTCGGTACTCTTCCGACGTCGCAAACCCCATTACACGTTCCACACCAGCGCGGTTGTACCACGAGCGGTCGAAGATGACGATCTCGCCCTTCGTCGGCAATTTTTCGACGTAGCGCTGGAAATACCACTGCCCCTGCTCACGCGAGTTGGGAGCCGGCAGGGCCTCGATGCGGCACGTCCTCGGGTTGAGATACTGGGTGATCCGCTTGATGGCAGAGCCTTTACCTGCGGCGTCACGGCCCTCCATGATGATGACCAGGCGAGCGCCAGTGGATACCACCCACTGCTGCATTTCCACGAGTTCAGCTTGCAGACGCTTCAGCTCTTTTTCATAGGCTTTCTTGTCGAGTTTCTTCGGTTTCTGCCGAGATTCCTCTGATCCAGAATCCTGTGTATTCGTGGTCTGCGGCGAATCGCTCATCGTGGGGCCTCTCCTGGTTGATCACATACCCTATTTCGAATAGTACATACCGGCAGGTGACACCTAACATTCAGGCACATTGACGGCGACGTGCAAAGCAAGGCCACCGCCGGCGGTCTCCTTATAGCGATCAGACATGTCCGCGCCGGTTTCCTTCATTGTGGTGATGACCTCATCCAGGCTCACGCGGTGAGTACCGTCGCCACGCAAGGACATGCGGGCCGCGTTAATGGCTTTACCAGCAGAAATGGCGTTCCGCTCAATGCACGGGACCTGGACTAGCCCACTAATCGGATCACACGTGAGGCCTAACGAATGCTCCATCGCGATTTCCGCGGCATTTTCCACTTGCTCGGGTGTTCCGCCCAAAACCTCGGCTAACCCCGCGGCGGCCATCGACGCTGCTGAGCCCACTTCACCCTGACATCCCACTTCGGCCCCGGAAATCGAAGCCCTCTCCTTATATAAGGACCCCACTGCTGCGGCAGCTAAAAGGAATCGACGCGCAGTGTCCTGAGGATCCTTGCGACCCGCCGGGGTGAAGGTGAGGGCATAAAAACCGACCGCCGGAATGATCCCCGCCGCCCCATTCGTCGGCGCTGTCACAACGCGGCCACCAGAAGCGTTTTCTTCGTTCACCGCGAGGGCAACTAAGTTCACCCAATCGGTGGAAAACTCGGCCGTCTGATGGGGATCGTCGACGATAAGATCGCTATACCACTTCCGAGCACGACGCCGCACGCCCAAGCCACCAGGCAGAATGCCCTCCTGGGTAACTCCGCGTTTAGCGCAGTCAGACATTGCCTCCACGATGGCGTCGAGGTCAGCGTTGATCTGCGGATCGCTCCGGCGCGACTGCTCACACTTGCGCTGAACTTCCGCGACGGAACCTCCCAGTTCCTCGGCTTTTGCCACGAGCTCTTTGCTCGAGGTGAACAACCACGGGCCGGTCAAGGCGTCTTGATCAGGGACTTCTTCCTTTGTTCGGATAAAGCCCCCACCAATAGAATAGAACGTTTGTTTATAGCGCTGGCCACGCACGATGGCGGAAAAGGTGACCGCATTCGTGTGAATGGTCCGCACCACCGTCGGGCGAAGAACGATATCTTCAAAACCACACTGGACCTGCAGGGATTCATCCCCCGCAAGATTGATTGTCCGTGTGCGCCGAATCTCCTCCAACCGTGGCCCCATGAAGTCAGGGTCAACGGTTGCCGGATCTGCCCCGTCGAGCCCCAACAGGCACGCGCCTAAGGTTCCGTGCCCAGCCCCCGTCGCGGCGAGCGAGCCGTAGAGAATAACGGTGATGCTCTCTGGATCTTGAGTGACAGCACCACCGACCAGCTCGACGTACTCGTCGTCGGCAAGACCCGAATCGGCCGTGGACGGGATGTCGTCGGCCGATGTCGTGGTTAAGCGCTCACGTAAGCTGCGTGCAAATTCGAGCCCAGCACGCATTGGTCCCACAGTGTGCGAACTCGATGGCCCCACACCAATGCGAAATAGTTCAAATGTGCTCACAGTCATATGGACGAGGATAACGCGCTACCTACGCTCCTGTAATGTCACACGTGCTGTCGAGTGAAAATATCACTCATCACCATCAATGGTGACCTCGGACATATCGTCCCAGCCGGAGCGATCTTCCATGGTCGTGTTGATAATCTTCGGCCTGGACTGCAGAACTTTGTTCATCTCCTCAATGCCCTTGGCAAAGTGATCGGACTCGGCATGGACTTTGCCGGCTTCCGCATCCTCATAGGCCTCGATCAGGATGTATTCGTTGGGGTCATCGGTGTTCCGGTACCACTGGAAGAACAGGCATCCGGGCTCCTGGCGGCATGCCTGGGTGAATTCATCCATTTTCTCGCGGAATGATTCGACGAATTCTGGCTTCGGGCGGTACCTCACATTAATAAGAATCATGCCACCCAGGGTAGCGATTCGGCTCTGCCTTCGTGGGAGGGGTGGAGGCCCCGGGGCGACGGTCCTCCCGCCGGCGGAGGCCCTCGCTAGTTGCCGTTCATCTTCTTTTGGTCGACGCCGACTTCCTTCTCAGGGCCTTGCCCGTCCATCGCCGTCGCTAACTGCTTCTTCAGACGCGGCATGTCATCTTGGGTGAATTTCCCGTTCCCCGCAACCGCGGCCAACCCGTCGAGGAGCTGGTATCCATAGTTGTGGCCGTGCCCGTTGGGGACATTCGCTGCGACGGGGAGATCCAGCGTGACCTGCCAAAACGTGAGAATCGGCACCCACGTCATCGCGGGCGAACGATCTCCTTTAGGCGGTTCTTTCAACCAATCGGGCCGGTGGAAGAGAAGCTTCGGGGACCACCACACCACCGGATCCGACGGGTGCTGCAGATACAGCACGCGGGGACCCGGCCACAGCGGGCTATCTTCACGAGTCGCTTGTTCGTGCGACTCTTCCCACGACCAAATCTTCTTCGGGCCATTGGCGAAGCGCACGGTCAACCCATCGGAATAGGTGGGCTCTATTTCCGGAGTTCCGAGGTCGCGTCTGGCCACAAATTGGCTCCACAAATTATTACTATTTTGCGGGCCCACCCACAGAACGCCATTGACCGAGTTCACGATGTCTCGAAGGCCGGAAAAAGCGCCCTCACCTGCCGATGTACCCAGGGACTCGCCGTACACATAGATGCGTGGCCGATGATCTTTGGGCAACGTATTCCACCAATCGACCACGCTGTTAATTAAAACCTTGCCGGCCTCTTTCACTCGCTGTCTGTCCGCAACGAACTGCAAACCACTGGGGAGGAATGAATACTGATCCGCCGCAATCGCGGTATTTCCGTTAAACATCAACTCGATGGCCTGAGCAGCAGTCGGATTCACCCACCCGGTCCCCGTCGTCGGGATAACAAAAAGAACTTCGCGGTTGGCAGCGTGTGTTCGCTCGAGCTCACGGACGACGAGATTCGCGCGGGCTTGATCATCCGGCTCATTCTTCAGCCCGCCGTAGACACGGATCGGCTCCTTCGCAGGCTGGCCAGTGAGTTCTTCCAGCTCATCCTTGTGCAAACCCAAACCCGTGAACCGCGTGCCAAACGCACCAAGCCCGTCCCATGCCGCCTCAGACTGTTGGCTGCCCGAGCGCTCGGGGACCGTCGGCTGGACCAGGTCAGAACGGATCTTGTTATTCCGTACCGAAAACACCCGTTCGGCCACCGACATCGTCGTTCCCGGCACGATTTTGTCGCCCACAAAAACCAACACGACGACAACGACGAGCCACGCGGCGATGGTTCTCGTGGCATCGCCCCATCGCTGCGGGCCATGGTCGGCCAACCACTCGACGAGGTTAATGAGCAGGCGGACAACCCCCACGACAGCAGCCCAGAGACCCAGGCCGACCGGGATGACCAGCAAGAACTTCGCTGGCGTGTAGGCTTCCGCCCCCATCGTCCGGGCGATCTGGTTCTGCCACCGGACCGCGAACAGAGACATGATGATCGTCGCAATCGGGACAGCGATAAACAGCGCCGCGTCAAGAGCAAACCGCCACCGGAAACGTAACGATCCGCCCATGAACGTGGGTTTTCGTGCTTCGGCCTCTAGACGACGCATCGCGGTTTCGAGCCGACGGTCCGACCCCCACCGCCATCGGGGCAGACGCAAGGACAAATCCTCCACCCGGGGCGCGATGAGGTCGTCGAGCCACAGGTCCCATATCCAGTGGATGATCACGCCGAACGCGTACGCCGTCACGGCCGACACCCCACAGACCACGCCTTGGAAAAGCCATGTGCGGGGCAGAAGGGACGGGGTCATGGCCATCAAGAACGCAACCGTTCCCAGGACTACACCAACAGGATCAGGGCGGAGCCACAACCAGGCCAACATGAGCCGGCGTCGAATCGGGGCATCACGGTCCGAATAAGAGTCCACCGCGGTGCTGAGGAAAACGGGGGCATCGTCGGCACGGCGATAGAACTCCACGTCACGGTCGAAGTCTTTTCCAAAGTCAAAGGTGAGCTGCTGGCCTGGTTTCGACACATCCCGTGACGAGCGTTGTCCCTGGTTCGCCGACGCCATCCGCTACCCTCCTGGTCCGTTCTGACCGCCGCCGGATGTTGTCCACTCCCTCAGCGAGAATCCGGGGCGAGCTTACTGTTGCTCGAGCTTTTCACCGTACTCCATCCAGACCATTTCCAGTTCTTCCCTTTCTTCACGGGCCTGGGATAGATCTCTATCCAATTCAGTCAATTTTTCTGTGTCCGCGCCATTCGAACTGCTCGCGACATCAGCCATGTCCTGCTGGATTTTCTCTTCTCTCTTCTGAACTTTGGCGATCTTTCGTTCAAGAGAGTTCATTTCCTTAGAGATTTTATGTTTTTCAGCCGCCGAAAGGGAACCCTGCTTCTGTTGGCTCCCCGTAGCAATGGCCTCTGTTCCCGCGGCAAACCCAGTTCCCGACGCCGCATGATCGTCCATGGACCGTCGGCGCTCGAGATATTCGTCGATACCGCCAGGTAGATGGGTTACGTCGCCATCGCCGAGTAAAGCGAAAACGCTATCGCAAATACGCTCAATGAGGTAACGATCGTGCGAAATCACGATCAGCGTTCCCGGCCACCCGTCTAGCATCGACTCCAATTCCTGGAGGGTGTCGATGTCGAGATCATTGGTGGGCTCGTCGAGAAGCAAAAGATTAGGTTCCGACATCAAGATTCGGGTGAGTTGTAGCCGACGACGCTCGCCACCCGACAAGTCACGCACGGGCTGACGCTGCCGCTTGACCGGGAAACCTAAGCGCTCGGCGACTTGCGAGGCGGACATTTCCTTCGTGCCCAAGACGACGTACTCGGCCACCGCCTTGATCGCGTCGATGACGGTGAGGTCCTCGGGAATATCCTCGAGTTCCTGCCGCAACCAGCCCAAATGGAGCGTCTTACCCTCGCGACGATGCCCCGCCACCATCGAGTAATCGCCGGCGATCGTCCGCATCACCGTCGTTTTGCCCGAACCATTGACCCCGACGAGGCCGATGCGCTCCCCCGGGCCGATCCGCCACGTCAGGTCATCCACCAACACGCGCCCATCGGGCGTGGCAATCGTCGCGTCCACGAGGTCCACAACGATTTTCCCCTGGCGCTGCTTGGAAAACGCCATCAGTTCCACCGTGTTGCGCGGCGCCGGGACGTCGGCGATGAGTGCTTCGGCGGCTTCCACCCGGTATCGGGGTTTCGACGTACGGGCGGGTGCTCCGCGACGCAGCCACGCCAACTCTTTCCGCGCCAGGTTTTGGCGGCGCTGCTCTGCTGCGTCGGCTTGGCGTTGGCGCTCGGCGCGGGCGAACATCCAGTCGTTATATCCGCCTTCATAGGTGTCCACCGAACCGTCGTGGACCTCCCATGTGCGCGTCGCCACGGTGTCCAGGAACCAGCGATCGTGGGTCACGATCACTTGAGCGCAATTCCTGTGTCGCAAATGATCGGCCAACCACTGGACGCCCTCGATATCGAGGTGGTTGGTGGGCTCGTCGAGAACTAGGACATCGACTTTTCGCACCAAGGCGGCGGCGAGCATCACTCGACGGAATTGGCCACCGGAAATGGAATCGGTCGGCTCGTCCAACAGTTCCGACAGGTCAAGGCCGGCGATGATGGACCGCACCTCGGGGTCGGCGGCCCACTCGTAGGCGGCTTTCTCCCCGACGATCGTCTGGATAACGGAGGCTGAGGAGCTCTGCGTACGCTGGGCCACGGTCGCGATCTGGACAGAGCGCCCATGGGTGACTCGGCCCGAATCGGGCTCGATGCTTCGAGTCAGAACACCGAGCAAGGTGGACTTTCCGCCGCCGTTGAGCCCCACGACACCGATTCTGTCGCCCTCATTCACCGCCACCGTCACGTCGTCGAGCACCGTCGTGATGCCGCGGGTCATGGTGACGGAATCCGTCGTGATGAGCGGGCGTACTGCTGCCATTAGTTCTGTGAACTCCTTACTCGTGTGGGCGTGGAACAGGCGGCGCTGGTGGCATTCGATCCAGGCAGGCACAGGGTGACGGTTAGGGCGATTTTTCATCCTCATCAGAGACAAGGTGCGCACCACTCTGGCTTCCCGGCCTGTGGCTGGGTGCAATTCTAGCTGTGCGGACAACGCCACTCCCCGCCAATTCGGCCTGCACGTCGCGGGCGTGGTCCTCGTCGGCACACAGCATTGCGCAGGCTGGCCCTTGCTGAGCCACGATGGTGCCGAACGCACCCGCCCGCGTGCCCGCTTGAATCACCCGACGAAGGGACGGGACGACGCTGGTCGCTGCCGGGTACAGGTCGTTGCCCATCGTCTTCGCAACGTCCACGGGATCACCCGACACGAGCGCGCGCTCAATGTCTTCTATATTGCCGACGCTGTACTGCGATCTCTTTCCCGACGCCATCTCCGCACGTTGTACGGCCAAGCGCTCGACGACGCGGTGGCACAGCTTTTCCCCGCTCTCGTCGGCGTCCTCGTCTTCGTCGTCACTGTGCTGGACGGATGGGCCTCGGCGGCCGTGAACGGCCTGTTCCTCGTGGACTGGCGATGGCGCGGCCCAAGGCATCGCCATCTCTGGCGACGTCACCACCGGCATCGTTATCACCCACCACAAGGGACCTCGCGCCAAAAGAGGTGTCCGCTGGGATGTGACGTCGGATCCTGGTTGGGCATCGTGGTCCAGGTTGATCAGGCTCGTCCCGCCCTCGAGGGCAAGTTCGATCGCGGCGTATTCGTCAGGGCATTCTTCCCGCGCAATGCGGCGCAGAACGTCACTGGACAGAGAGCCGACGCTGCTGGTCTCGGTTCCGCCTGGTGCGGAGAATCCCATCGCGCGCACGATGAAGTGATAGCCAAAGAATCGGTCGGCGGCCACGATAGCTGCTGCGACGTCGGCTGCTTTACTTCCTAAGCCCGCCGACAACGGAATGCGCTTCGTGATCTTCACGTCGACTCGTGGCAGCGCGAGAGATGGCGACATCACGGAGCGGTAGGCGTCGGCGATCCGCTCGATGACCCTCCATACGACGTTGTCCGGGCCGGTAGGCAGCTGACCCATCGGCACATTGCCGCCGACGGAAAGATCGTGGACGACGTTGCCCGTCGTCAGTGGCGATCTATCGACGGTTGATGTATCTCTTAGACCACGGTGAGACACACTTTCCACGTCCGTGACCGGCTGGATGGTGACGGAATTCTCTAAGGAAACCGACTGCGCGACGGATGTGAAACCTGACGAGTGGGCCTGGAGATACACCGACAGGACGGCTGGTGCTTGTCCCGTGACACCGTCCCAGCCGTCGATGTACTGGTCCCAGTCTGAATTGAACACAGGTCTATCGCTGTTGCTGGACGTCATGGTTTCACCTCCTCAACCACCCGTTATCGACTAGTGGGGTGCTTCTGTGCCCGCCGGCAGCTGTGCCAGCGAGATAAATTCGTCGATGGACAGCGTCTCCCCGCGACGTTGCGGATCAATTCCTGCTTCGCGGAGAGCGTTCTCTGCTGCGGACGCGTTTCCATAGTGCCCTTTCAGGGCAGCGCGTAGGGTCTTTCGACGCTGGGCGAACGCGGCATCAATGATCGGCCATAGTTGGGCTCGTGCGGCGGAATCAGTTGGCCACGGCCGGTTGCCACGGGTGAGTTTGACCAACCCAGAATCGACATTGGGCGCCGGCCAGAACACGTTTTTCCCGATGGCACCTACGCGCTGAACCTGGCCGTAAAAGCGAGCCTTCACGCTGGGCACACCGTAGACGCGATTCCCCGGTTCGGCGGCAAGGCGGTCGGCGACCTCAGCCTGGACCATGACAAGAACGCGCGTGATCGTCGGGAAGATCTCCAGGACGTGCAGAAGAATCGGAACTGCCACGTTGTAGGGCAGGTTGGCGACGAACGCTGTCGGAGGATTCGTACCCAAGTCCTTGGCAACTGAGCCGGTGAGTGCTAACGCATCAGCGCAGATCACGTGGAGGTTTTCTGCGCGTGTCGGGGCGTACTCAGCTACGGTGTGCGGGAGTTGTTCAGCCAGCGTGGTATCGATCTCCACCGCCGTCACTTTTGAGACAACATCAAGAAGGCCAAGCGTTAACGAGCCCAACCCCGGACCGACTTCGAGAACGTGATCGTCGGGCGACAAGTCAGCAGTGGCGACGATTCGCCGGACTGTATTGGGGTCAACGACGAAGTTTTGTCCACGTTTTTTAGTTGGAACAACCCCCACGGTCCTCGCGAGGTCTCTTATTTCTTTCGGCCCCAAAAGCTGGACGGCTGAAGAAACATGATCGGCGGTACGCGGAGGAGTGGGGGGTTGATTCACACCGTTAGGTTAGCGGATTCCGAGCTTCGACGTGCAGGCCGGCCATGCTCCCCAACCCTGGGCAGCCTGAACCTTGTTAGCGACGGCGATCTGCTGCTCGCGGGTAGCGCCGGCAGCGGTAGGAGCGTATGCCCCACCACCGAATGCTTGCCAGGTCTGGTCGGTGAACTGCAGGCCACCGGAGAAGCCGTTGCCTGTGCTGGTGTTCCACTTTCCACCAGACTCACACTGAGCGATGGAGTCCCATACCGATCCGCCAGCAACAGCGGGAGCCGATGCCGAAGAGGACTTGGTCAAGGCGACGGCTGCCTTCGTGCCGCGGGAGATGACCTTTTCAGTGGCCTCAGAGAGGATCTTGGAGGCTTTTTCCCAGCGCTGAACTTCCTGGCCGTTACGGGACTTGACGGTGTAGGTCACTTCGCGCTCGCCAGCTTTACCTGGCTTAACGACAGTCTCCGAACCCTTCGGGCTGTTGGGGTCGTCAACGTAACGGACGGTCGGCTCCACAGCCTCTTTCACCGTCTGGTCTTCGGTCTTGTTGCGCTCAATGGTGATCTTATCGCCACTGACCAGCTTCTTACCGAGCTCCGGCGTGACTTTGTCGTCGGCACCCAGCTTGATTCCACGACGGTCAAGGAAGTCCTTCACCGTGACAGCGGGGACCTTCATGTCGCCGAGCTGGCCACCGTCGTCAAGGGTGATGTCCTTGAGCGGCACAACCTCGAGCTTCATGCCACTTTCCGGGATCTTGGTGCTGCCCTGGGCAGACACGTAATCGTCCGGATTGATGGTGCCGACTTGGTTAAGGAAGTCCTTAACAGTGAGGGCGGTGGACTGGATGGTCTTTTGGACGCCATCGACAGTCAGGGTGACGGGGCGGGCGGTGCGAACCGTGATCTCCTGCTTGTCCTTGACGGAGCTGTTCGCAGCGGGGGAAACGAAGTCGCCATCTTTAAGGTCGACATCGTGTGAGGCGAGAATGCTCTTGACATCCCCGGACATCGCGCTGACGTGGGAGGTTTCGCCGTTAACGTTCAGGATGAGGTTCTTCTGAGCGTTAACTGCAACAGCGCCACCGACAACCAAGGTGGCCAGCATGCCGCCGGTAGCGACACGCACTGGCGTGGAGGAGGTGTGGTTAATGCGGTGGATGCGAGATTTCTTCTGAGTGCTCACGTCTTTCTCTCCGGCTCAGAATGGTGGAGCCTGCCCAAAGTCACGATCTGATAACAACTTCGACAGAGTAGCAACTAGATGGGGGTGAAGCAACGGATCCGTAACCAAAAGTTGCCATCACTTGTGACACTTTCGTAACATTTGGCCAATTTTCCTTCTATGAACTGGCCATATGCTGAACTTAGCCTTGGAACCAACCCCCTCGATTTGTGATAGAGGACACAGAAAAACGGGGCCGATCGCCCGAAATTAGTCCTCCGAGCTCGAGCGCTCCACCCCGAAAATCCTTGCTGCGGTCTGGCCTGTGTGGAGGGCAAACTCCTCAGACGTCTCCCCTCTTACTTCAGCCAACCGACGGGCCGTGTAGCCGACATATGCGGATTCGTTCTTCGCACCGCGGAATGGCTCCGGAGTCATATAGGGCGCGTCGGTCTCTACCGTGATCTGCCCCACGGGGGCGCGGCGGGCCGCTTCGCGAAGCTCGTCGTTACGTTTAAATGTGGAGTTCCCCGCGAAGGACAAAATATATCCCCGACTCAGCGCTTCCTCAGCGACGTCCAGTGGCGACGAGAAGCAGTGCAGCATCACCGTGAGATCGTCGCCATAGTCGGCGAGAATGGCCAGCAAGTCCTCGTCGCCCTCACGATTGTGAATCATGAGCGGTTTATTAACCCGGCGCGCCAAGTCCGCGTGCCAGCGCAGGGCCTCGCGCTGGGTGTCCTTATCCGCACACTCGTCGAGCTTGCCTAGCCAGTAATAATCCAGCCCGGTCTCCCCGACCGCGACACAGCGGGGATCCTCAGCCATTTCTTCGATTCGGGCGCGCACGCTGTCGGTCAGCTCGCCGGCTCGCGTCGGGTGGATGGCGCACGCTGCGACAACATCGGGATGGAGATGCGCGGCCTCGAGGGCTTTCTCCGCTTCGTCTAATCCGTCGCCTACGGTGCACACCCATTCCACACCACTGCCGGCGGCTCGGGTCATCAGCTCCGAAATCCCGGCTGCATCATGGGCTCCGGTGGCCCATAAATGGGTATGAGCGTCCACAAGGTGCGGCAGGAATTCGGGCGGTTTCGGTTCAGGGCGACGCTTCTTGCTCATACCTTTAGGCTAACTAATCCAGTGGGCTGGACGTGAACAGTCATGTCCCCGTCCCCTACTATGTTCACACATCACACACAATGCCCGAGCACACCCTGTTCGTGGCCCATCTGTACCCCATGTGTGAAACGCTATGTCGAGCCACATTGCTGAACTGTATTGCTGAACCGCATTGCTAAGGAGACAAGCATGACCGAATCTTCGTCTACCTCACCATTGACTGCGCTGTCAGATACACGCCTATCTGAGCTTCGTGCCAATATTGCCGACGATCCCACCCACCGCGTCGCGATGAACGCCGTGACCACCACCGACGTCGATCATGTTGCTCTGAACAGGGACGCCGTCGTCGCATTAGATGAATCGTCAGAAATAAAGCTCGATGCCTTAAAGGTGACCGATCAGAAACAGTCTGGCCGGTGCTGGATGTTCGCGGCGTTGAATGTTTTCCGTCACGATATCGCACGTTCTCTTAATCTTGAAGATTTTGAATTCTCGGAGTCTTATCTTCAATTTTTCGACAAGTTCGAAAAAGCGAATTACTTCTTGCGTTCCGTCGCAGGACTGTATGACGGCTCCATAACATCAGCGGATAGCCCGTCACATACTGGCTCACCACAAGAATTACGCGATCGCGCCATTGATACATTATTTACTTTCACCGTCAGCGACGGCGGCCAGTGGAGTTACGTCGTTAATTTGGTGAAGAAATATGGTGTTGTTCCCAAATATGTCATGCCGGAAACGCAGTCGAGTTCCTCGACCTCTCACATGGATCGGGCGTTAAACACCATTGTGCGCAAGGCCGCTCTTCAGCTGAGGGATGCGCTGGACACTGAACGGGACACCCACACTGAGGGCTTTGACCCGAATGGCATCATTGCCTCCGCACTTCGCGACGTTCACCGCGTGCTATCCATTCACCTCGGTGTTCCACCCACCGAATTCGTCTGGCAGTATCGCGACAAAGACAACACCTTCCATCGCGGTGGCACCTACACACCGCAGCAATTCGCGCAGGAATTCCTGCCCGATGACCTGGACAATTACGTCAACATTGCGCATGATCCGCGCGCGGACGTGCCCGTCGGGCATCGGTACACAACCCAGTTCCAAAATGACATGTGGGGCACGGAGGACTTCACCTATCTCAACGTGAATCTGCACACCATGAAGTCGCTGGCCATTGATCGCCTCCGCAAAGACAAGCCGGTGTTTTTCTCGTGCGACGTCAACCGCCAGTTCCGGGCGGATCTCGGAGTGTGGGACGCCGATCTGATTCAGCTGGACCAGCTCTACGGCATCACCACCGAAACGACGAAGGCTGACCGCATGCTGACCGCCGAGTCCCGGTTGACCCACGCAATGGTCTTCACCGGCGTTGATTTCGACACCGATTCCGACACTCCCCGTCGGTGGCGAGTGGAGAACTCGTGGGGAACCAAGCACCACAAGGAGCACAAAGAAATCGCTGGTAAGGGCTACGGAACGATGGCCGATTCCTGGTTCAACGAGAGTGTGTTCCACATTGTTGTTCATCGCGACGAGCTGCCCGACGAGCTTCGCGCACACCTCGACGACGAACCCACTGTCCTTCCTCTGTGGGATTCCATGGTCTAACCCGCTGCACATCACGCAGAACTCCCGCACCAACCACCAACTATGACAAGGACACCTATGACTTCCTCTGACAACCACAGCACCCCGGCACCGCAGTATTCTTCGCGCAACACCGGCGTTCTGGCTCCTCAAGCCGTAGCGAGTCTCTCTGAGGCAGTGGCCTCCGACTCGTCTGCTCGGATCGCGATGAACGCGGTCACCACGACCGACGTCGATAAAGTCGCTCTGAACCGCCAGCGCGTCATTTCCCTCGACCATTCTGTTTCGCATAAAACGGATACGTGGGCCGTCGCTAATCAAAAGAAATCTGGCCGGTGCTGGATTTTCTCGGGACTTAATTCCATGCGCGGCAATGTTATGTCAGAAACTGGGATTAAAGACTTCGAGCTTTCTCAAAACTATGTTTCTTTTTATGACAAGCTAGAGAAAGCCAATTATTTCCTCACCGCGATGCGAGAATTAGCCGATCGCCCTATCGAGGATCGGACTATTCAGCATCTTTTGCAGGCACCCATTGACGACGGTGGCCAATGGAATATGTTTGTCGCTTTGATCAACAAATATGGTGTTGTTCCGCAATACACAATGCCCGAAACGCAATCGAGTTCTAATACGCGGCATATGAACCGCGACTTGGCGTCGGTTCTGCGCGCTGGGGCGACACGCATCCGCAATGCCGTCGCAGAGGACAACGAGCACAACACCGATAGCGACGCGGTCAAGGCCATTCATGACGAGACCATGACCAGCATTTACCGCATTCTCACCATCCACCTCGGTGTGCCGCCGGAAAAATTTGTGTGGCAATACCGCACGAAGGATAACGAGTTCGTGCGGAAGGGCACGATGACGCCGCAGGAGTTCGCCGCGACCTACCTCCCTAGCGACCTCGACGACTATGTGTGCGTCGTAAACGATCCGCGCTCGACCAGCCCCTACGGTGACACATTTACCGTCGAATACCTGGGCAATGTTGTCGGCGCGAAGCCGGTCACTTACCTCAACGCGCCTATCGAGGTGCTGAAGAAAGCTGCTGTGGGTGCGCTGGTTGATGGCAACCTTGTGTGGTTTGGGTGCGACACGCTGGCACAATCGAACGCTGACCAGGGATATTGGTCGCTTGACCTGTACAATTACGACACCCTTCACGGTGTGGACCTCTCCATGTCCAAGGAAGACCGGCTGCTGTCTGGCGATTCCATGATGACTCACGCCATGGTGTTCACCGGGGTTGATCTTGTCGACGATTCCAACGACGATTTCGACCCGACCTCTGTCACGTCGTCCGACGATCTGCCGGAGACTGTCCACCCCCGCCGGTGGCGCGTCGAAAATTCCTGGGGTCCGGATAAGGCCGACAAGGGTTTCTGGACGATGGATGATTCCTGGTTCTCCGAGAACGTGTACGAAATCGCTGTTCCGAAGTCACGGCTGCCCAAGGAATACCAGGACGCGTTGAGCAAGGAACCCCATGTCCTCCCCGCGTGGGACCCTATGGGCGCACTGGCTTAGGCGCACTAGCTCTCGGATAACAGCCAGCGCTATTCTGAATGTCATGCGTACGTGGAATGACATTGTTGCTGCCAACCCTGACCACTCCCATCGCTATGCAAAGCGGTGGGATGTTTTCGTTGCCCAAGGGAGGGATATCGACGGCGAGGCACGCCTCATTGACGCGTTGGCCCAGCGCGGCTCACGGATGCTCGACGCCGGGGCCGGCACCGGGCGAGTAGGAGCATATCTGCTTAAGAAAGGGCACTCGGTCACGGGCGTCGATATTGACCCCTACTTAGTGTCGGTGGCGCAGAACCGTCTGCCCGACGGCGACTGGCATGTTGCCGATTTAGGCGATGAATCCCCCGACCCCCAGGACTTCCCCGAGGGGCCGTTCGACATTATTTACTCGGCCGGAAACGTGTTCCCCTTCATCGCCCCCGACCACCGCCCAACGGCCGTCGCAAACCTATCGAACCGGCTTGCCGACGGCGGTCGGATGGTCCTTGGCTTCGCCCTCGACCGGGGCTACACGGCACAACAATTTCTTGCCGACGCTGACGCCGCCGGCCTCACACCACAACACATGTTCTCATCGTGGAATGCGGATCCGTACGACGAGACCAGCACGTTCCTCGTTGCCGTGCTGACGCGGAACTAAGGAATGAGCACCAACGATCCTGTCGTCTTCCGCGCCTGCAGCTGCTCATGAGCTGTGCGTGCCTCAGAGAGCGGGAAGGTCCCTCCAATGCGGAATTTCACTGACCCGTTGGCAACCATGCCAACAACCGCCTGAACTCGCGATTGCAGTTCACCCGGGCGCGAAGTCCAATCCTTAATGCTCGGCCGGGTCAGGAACACCGACCCCGCCTCATTCAACAGTTGCGGATCAATCGGCGGCACCGGCCCGGACGCCGCACCAAACAACACCATCGTTCCCGTCGGCCGCAGCGAAGGAATGGACGTATCAAACGTGGTCTTCCCCACGCCGTCATACACGACGTCCGCACCGCGCCCATCCGTCAACTCACGGATTTTCTCCGGCGAGTAGTCGTCGTAATTAATGGTGTAATCAGCACCATTATTCCGCGAGAGCTGCGCCTTTTCCTCCGTAGAGGTGATGCTGATGACAGTGGCTCCCCGCGCTTTCGCCATCTGCGTCAGAAGCAAACCGACGCCACCCGAACCCGCGGTAATGACGCACGTGTCGCCCTCACCCAGCGAGTAGCAGCCGTCGGAAAGGTAATGGGCCGTAATCCCCTGCGTCATTAACGACGCGGCCGTCGGATCGTCGATTGTTTCCTCGATAGCCACGGCTGCCGACACGGGCACCGCCGCGTACTCCGCGTACGAGCAGTTCGTGTTATAGAAAGCGACGCGATCTCCGACGGACAATTCGCCCGAGGAGGAAGCGTCGCCATTATCCTCCCCCTTGGCGACGATGCGCCCGACGCCCTCAACGCCTGGTGTGTAGGGCATGTCCGTGGGATAAATTCCCTCGCGGAAATAGGTGTCGATGTAGTTGACGCCGGCGGCGTCAATCTTCACCAGAACCTCGTCGGGCCCGGGCTGGGGAACGGGGACGCCATCCTTGTATTCCAGGACGTCAGCGCCTCCCGTGTGGGATACCCGGATCGCGTGCATGGTGTTAGGGATAGTTACTGTTTGAGAAGAGCTCATGACCCCCACCATAGGTGAAGACCGCGCGTCCAGCAGGGAGAGAATCCCCGGTAGGAGGAATAGAACCCCGGCTTAGTGGACGACGGGCGCCCACTCCGGGCCGGTTTCCGCCAACTCGGGGTCCAGCTTCGCGAAGATCGGCTTCGGCTTCTTCAGTGTCGTGCCGGCTTCGATGGGGATACGTTTCCAAGCTGCTTGCTGGTGGGAATACTCACCGGTGATCACGTGGTAGGTCCGCCCTTCCTCGGGAAGGCCAACCCCCATGAGCTCAACCGGGGTGTCATCCGTCACTTCGTCGATTCGCGGCATGGCCGCCCACTCGCCGGTGCGCCCCAGGGTTTCATGTACCTTCTGCGCAGCGTGTGGCAAATACGGGGTGAGCAGCACATTGCAGTCGGACACGACCTGCAGCGCCGTGTGCAAAACGACGGCCAGGCGGTCACGCTGGTCCTCATCATTGGCCAGTTTCCACGGCTCCTGAGCAGCAATGTAGGCATTGGCCTCACCGACCACATGCATGGCCTCGTTAATCCCGGCGCGGAAACGCGAATGCTCGATGTTGTCCGCAACAATGTCGAAAGTTTTCTCCGCGAGGTCGAGGAGGGCGTTATCGTCGTCGGTAAGTTCAAGCCCGGAAATATCGGGGACTTCACCGAAGTTCTTCGCCGCCATAGACACCGTGCGGTTGATCAAGTTGCCCCACGAGTTGGCTAGCTCGTTGTTGTTGCGTCGGACGAATTCGTCCCAGGTGAAGTCCGTGTCGTTGTTTTCCGGCCCGGCGACGGCAATGAAGTAGCGCAACGGGTCGGGGCCAAAGTCGCGGAGGAAATCTTGCACGTAGATCACCACGCCCTTGGACGACGAGAACTTCGATCCCGACATGGTGAGGTATTCGGATGACACGACTTCCGTCGGCAATTGAAGGTCACCCAGCTTGCCTTCGGTGCCTCCGCGTGACCCGAGACCACGGTATCCGAGCATTTCAGCGGGCCAAATCTGGGAGTGGAAGGTGATGTTGTCCTTGCCCATAAAGTAGTAGGACTTGGCCTCAGGGTTGGTCCACCACTTTTTCCACGCGTCCGGGTCCCCAATGCGATGAGCCCACTCGATGGATGCAGACAGGTATCCGACGACGGCGTCGAACCACACATAGAGCTTCTTGAACTTGTTATCGGCCCATCCTTCGAGGGGGACGGGAACACCCCAGTCGATGTCGCGTGTCATCGCGCGGGGTTTGATGTCCTTCAAGATGTTCAGGGAGAACTTGAGGACGTTGGGCCGCCAGTCTTGGCGGGATTCGAGCCACTCCCCTAGCGCGTCGGCGAGTGCGGGCAGATCGAGCAAAAAGTGCTCGGTTTCGACGAACTTCGGTGTTTCGCCGTTGATCTTCGAGACGGGATCAATCAGGTCGGCGGGGTCCAGCTGGTTGCCGCATGTATCGCACTGATCGCCGCGCGCGCCGGGAGAGCCACAGATTGGGCAGGTGCCTTCAATGTAGCGGTCAGGAAGGGTGCGCCCCGTCGACGGGCTAATAGCGCCCAGGGTTGTTTGCTTCACCATGTAGCCGTTGGAGTACAGCGTCGTGAAAAGCTCCTGGACGATGGCGTAGTGGTTGCGCGTCGTCGTCCTGGTAAAGAGGTCATAGGAAAGACCAAGTCCGGCCAGGTCTTCAACGATTTGCTTGTTGTATGTATCGGCAAGTTGCTGCACACTGACGCCTTCTTTTTCCGCCTGAACCAAGAGCGGAGTTCCGTGCTCATCAGTGCCGGAGACCATGAGTACGTCGCGCCCACGCATTCGCTGGTAACGGGCAAAAACGTCGGAGGGAACACCGAAGCCGGCGACGTGTCCGATGTGGCGGGGCCCATTGGCATAGGGCCAGGCGACAGACGTAAGTATGGGTGCAGACATACCGTCTAGGCTACAACGCGCTGCAAATTTTACCGACATGAAGGGCAGTCTTAGTGCTCGCTTAGTGCCCGTCGTAGGCCTCCGACGTCCCCACCGGCCGTTCAGGCCGACGCCCACGCCGGCAGTTACAGTATTTTTATGCTCCCCGGCATCTTCGACGCGCCTCACGACGACTCCACATCCGTCACACGCCTTGGTTACAGCTCACTGGACCCCGTCGATGTGGGTGTATCACTTCTTATCGACGACGACCTCCCCGCGATGGCTATCGGCGCCTGGGGTGGGCTCGAGGCCGTCATCGCACCGGATGCGTTATGCACGTACTGCGATCCGGACGACGCGTTAACGCCCCCACCTGGAGTTTTCCCGCCTTCTGGCGACGACAATAAATCGACGCCGAACGCTTCTGATCCCAGCAAGGGCGTTCGGTTTGGTTTTATCTCGTACCCCGACCCCACGGTGTATGCCGCCGGCGTTACCGCTCACCAGGTGATCTGGCGACGCGACGGGGAATGGTTCACCAACGGCGACCCCGATTGGGCTGGGAACATTCTCGCTACAGCGGATCATCGTCGCCACCATCACTCCGCTGAAGAACTCTCCGTACCCACGCGCTGGAGCACCGGCGACCGTGACGCCCATCGCCGGGGTGTCCTCAGCTGCCTGGACGCCATTCGCGCCGGGGAGGTCTACCAAGCGTGCATCTCCGCTCAGTTTCGGACACCAATGACGTCGCGTGCCGAGGCTGCCCGGTGGTGGCTCTCGACTGTCCATCGCACCCGCCCCAGGTACGCGATGTTCCTGGCAACAAATGACCGCGCCATTGCCTCGCTGAGCCCCGAACTGTTTCTGGAACGCAGGGGCTCCACGGTGTGGTCGTCGCCAATTAAAGGGACTATTCCCATCGATCGCGATCCCGAGGAACTCGCGCGGAGCAGGAAGGATGTTGCAGAGAACATCATGATTGTGGACCTTGTCCGCAATGACCTCAGCCGCGTGTGCAGAGATGTGACCGTGCCCTCGTTGCTGAAGGTCGTCCCGGCACCGGGGGTGTGGCATCTCGTATCGACGGTGTCTGCGCAGGTGGACGATGTGTCGCCGGCGCGGGATTCCCGCATTATCGATGCCTGTTTCCCGCCGGCGTCGGTGACGGGCACACCGAAGTTACGGGCGCGGGAATATCTGGCCGAGTGGGAGCCGGTGACGCGCGGTATTCATTGTGGAACAGTGGGGATAAACTGGGGAGATATCGTGGCGAATGTGGCCATTCGCACCGCGGAATGGGTGAATGGCGAGCTGGTTTTGGGCACCGGGGGCGGGATCACCATTGACTCCACTCCCGACGCTGAATGGGCTGAGATCATGGCCAAAACGTCGACTTTACGCTGGTAGCAGCGTCGTCAATGCCGCGTTGATCACAGAAACCACGCGGTCATTCACACAACAAATCACACGAACCACACGTGAATCGTCGGGCCGGTTCTCGTATTTTTTGGCCCTGGCCCGTGGCGCTACGCTGAAACTGTGAATCTTACGAAGTTCTCTGATCTCGGTTTACGTGCCCTCATGCATATGGTGGGGTCAGGGAATGCGCGGACAACAGCCCGCGAGGTAGCCGAAGCGATTAACGCTCCGCGAACCCATGTTTCGAAGGTCATATCGCGGTTGACGGAATTCGGCATTATCGACGCCACTCGTGGCCGCGGAGGGGGAATCACTTTGGTCGACGGCGCCGAGGATTATTCCGTCGGGGCCATCGTCCGTTTCCTCGACGGGCCGAGCCCGGTGATCGACTGCGAGCACCCCCACCCCTGCCCTTTTAACGTCAACTGCCGGCTGCAGCACGAATTAGCTCAGGCACAGGAGGCGTTTTTCGCTTCCTTGGATGCAGTGACAATAAAAGACATCACGCCCGCGAGGCCTCAGGTTCCTCACCAGGCGTGATGTCTTTCGTGTTCCTTCATTGACGACGGCTAGTCGTCGGCCGTCACCACGGTTCAGCTAGTCAGCTGCTAGTCAGCTCTCGTCATCGCTGTCGACGGTCCGTCTGACGAACCGCCAGTAGCTTGCTCAGAGGTCTGTTCAGACCGCCGGTCCTTTCCTCGGATCTTGTCAGCGCGACGACGCTGGCGCGCAGCATGAGCCGCCTCCACCCGTCGCTCGCGAGCAAGCTTCAACGCGAAGCGTCGGTGCTCACGGTGATCCAAGTACACAGGGTCTTCCCTAAACCCTTTCACCAGCGCAAACATCAGTGCAATGATAATCAGGAGGAAGGGTGACGCCGCAATAATCGTGACCGACTGCAGGTTATTCAACGCGTCCGATCCGCCGGAAACCAGCAGCACAACACCGATTGCGGCGGTGAGCACACCCCACAGGCACGTGACGCGAACGTCGGCAACAATACGGCCGTTCTGGGACATCGAGCCCATCACCGTCGAGGCCGAGTCAGCGGACGTGATGAAGAACGTAGCAAGCAGAATCATCGCCAAGATGGAGAAGATCTGCGCCCCAGGCATGGTCTTGAGCAGCGAGAACAGCTGGTGGGTGGAATCACCGTCACCCCAAATGGAGCGGCCAGTTTCCTCCAGGTGAACAGCCGTCCCACCGAAGATGGAGAACCACACCACCGTAATTGCCGACGGAACCAGCAACACCACGCAGACGAACTCGCGGATGGTGCGTCCGCGCGAAGTGCGGGCAATGAACATTCCGACGAAGGGTGACCAGGAGACCCACCATGCCCAGTAGAAGATCGTCCAGGTGCCCAGCCATTTACCGGCCGTACCATTATCGGTGTCGGCAGTGCGGGCAGCCATTTCGAAGAATTGCTGGACGTAGCTGCCGAATGCCGTCGGGATCATATTCAGAATAACGACGGTCGGGCCCACGATCAGCACGAAAATCCCCAGGACGGCGGCCATGACCATGTTCGCATTCGAGATGTACTGAATTCCCTTGCCGACGCCCGACGCGGCGGATGCCAAGAAGAACAGGGACAGGATGACCACGACACCGACCAGCACCGGCGTACCCGGGTTGTGGATGATGCCGGTTTCGTCCATCCCTGAGCCGATCTGCAGCGCGCCCAGACCCAGCGATGCGGCGGTACCGAACACAGTGGCAAAAATGGCCAGGACGTCGATGGTTTTACCCATCCAGCCTTCGGCCCTCTTGGCACCAATAAGCGGGATGAATGCAGAGGACAAAAGTTGTTTACGGCCCATGCGGAAGGTGCCGTAGGCGATGGCCAGTCCCACGATGGCGTAGATTGCCCAGGGGTGCAGAGTCCAGTGGAACAGTGTCGACGCAAATGCCGAGTTCAGGTCTTCAGGCTCTGAGCCGGGCACACCTTCGCGGAAGAACGTGAGCGGCTCTGTCGTGCCATAGAACATCAGGCCGATTCCCATGCCTGCCGCGAACATCATCGCAATCCAGGATGGCGTCGAGAATTCGGGTTCTTCATCGTCGCGGCCTAACCGGATGGAGCCGAACCGCGAGAACGCGATGGACAAAATGTAGAAGACGAAGACCGTCCCGAACAGGACGAACATCCAACCAAGGTTGTTGACGATCCAGCTCAGGGCGTCAGAGGCGAACTCCGCGAACCCGTTGGGCGCGATAAGTCCCCATAGGATGACAGCGAGCACGAGTGCTGCCGCGGGTCCTACGACTCTCCAGTCCGTGGGAGCGTCGTCGGTAGCGTCGGACATGCCGAGCTGCCCCTCCCCCGTCAGCACTTCGGGATCATAGTCACCAAGAATGACTTCAGGATCGATATTCTTATGGTCCATTCGTCCACTATGTAACAGGACTCTTTTTTATTCAATTGCTACTCAGTTTTCAGCAATTATTAAGCTCCGCCTATTCACTGCCTATTGGCTGCCTATTCACTCGCCTTTCTGGCGTCGACGACGGCCTCATAAAGATCCTTTTTCCGCATCCCCCACTGGTCAGCGACAACTTTGCACGCGTCCTTGAGACGAAGACCGTCAGCCCGCACACGCGCTTCAACATCATCAATGAGGTCTTCCACCGGCGGATGAGTATTTGCGTCACGAGCACCTTCCAGGACGACGGTGATCTCACCACGGATCCCCTCCGCAGCCCAGGAGGCAAGCTCCTCCAGCGTCCCGCGACGAACCTCCTCATAGAGCTTGGTGAGTTCACGGCACACAGCGGCACGACGATCGCCACCAAGAATCTCCACCGCCGCGTTCAAAGTCTCTTCAATGCGGTGAGGCGATTCGAAGAACACGCAGGCGCGTCGTTCTGTGACTAACGACGCTAACCACTCCCGACGGGCCCCGGCCTTGCGCGGCACGAAACCGTCAAAACAGAAGGTACCGACGTGAAGGCCGGACATCGCCAGCGCGGTGGTCACGGCCGAGGGGCCCGGGATACAGCCCACGTGGGTGCCCTCGTCGTGGGCTCGTTCCACAACGGGGAACCCGGGGTCGGAAATGACGGGCATACCGGCGTCGGAAATGATGAGAACAGTTCTGCCACGCTGGGCTTCTTTAATGAGAGCATCGACGCGGCTGGATTCATTGTGGTCAAAATTCGACACCAGATGCCCGGAGATGTCGATGCCCAACGCATTGGCAAGATTGCGTGCTCGGCGGGTGTCTTCTGCTGCGATAACGTCCGCGGTGGCGAGGGCATGACGCAGCCGTGGCGACGCGTCGTCGATGTTGCCTAATGGCGTTCCCGCGACGACGATCCCGCCGCGATAGGACGAATTATCCTGACTCATATGTCTAGCTTCCCATACAGCTGGCATACTAATTTGCGTGACTGCCCGGAATTCTTCGCCGACACCTCTCATTTCGCCCTACCGGTGGACTCAAATCGTGATAGGCATCCTGGCTTTCTTGACGCGGTTCATCGGTTTGAGTTCTCCGACAGATAAAGGTGCCCCGGTTTTCGACGAAAAGCACTACGCGCCGCAAGCGTGGCAAATGGTGAGATCGTGGAGTAACCCCTTTGTCGGCGGGATTGAAGATAATCCAGCGTACGGCTTGGTGGTGCACCCGCCTGTGGGCAAACAGATCGAAATGATTTCCGAGTGGCTCTTTGGCTACAACGCGTTTGGGTGGCGGGCAGCCTCCGCAACGTGCGGTGTCATCATCATCCTGCTGATTATGGGCACCGTGAAGCGCTTGGCGGACTCCACCATGATCGCCTGCATGGCGGGCATTATCGCCATTTGCGACGGTGTTCTGCTGGTTACGCAGCGCACGGCAATGCTGGACGTTTTCCAGTGCATATTTGTGGTGGCGACGGCATATCTGTTGGTGCGCGATGCACAACAGATGCAGGAGCGGATGAAAAAGGTCCGTCACGAAGACCGGATGACAGATTCCCCCTGGGGACCACGCATGGGATATCGGTGGTGGCGATTCGCCGCCGGAATCAGCATTGGTTTGGCGACCGGAGTGAAATGGTCAGGTCTCTTTTACATTTTCTTCTTCGGATTGCTGTCGGTCATGGCCGATTTAGCCCGACGACGCCGCTTCGGTGTACAGCGCCCTGTGTTGGGCACGCTGCGCCGGGATACGTTCCCCGCGATTGCGTCGCTGGCTATTCTTCCTCTGGCGGTCTACATGTTCTCGTGGCGGGCCTGGTTTGCCGACCAAAACAGTGTGTACAGGCATGCTAAAGAATCGGGGCTCATTGATGATGGAAGCATTCTGAAACATGTTCCCTCCCCTTTGAGCAATTGGCTGTATTACCACCAGCAAGTACTCCAGTTCCACGCGACCTTAACGAATTCCAACGGGCATTATCATCCATGGGAATCCAAGCCGTGGTCCTGGTTGGCCTCAACGCGTCCCATGATTTACTACGACTCAGTTCACGACGACGGCACTCACTACGCGCAGATGCTCTTCGGGACGCCCATTATTTGGTGGATATCTGTTCCTGTCATCGCGTGGGCCGCCTGGTGCTGGATTGTGGGTAAGGATCGACGCTGGGCTGTGCCGGTTGTCGGCTACGCGGCCGGATTCCTGCCGTGGCTCACCGACGTAGACCGTCAGATGTATTTCTTCTACGCGACAAATATGATCCCATTCCTTATCATGGCGATTGCGCTGTGCCTGGGGCAGCTGTATTCGTGGTCCATTGCGGATTCGCGCTTGAAGAACCGCGCTTTGGGCAAGCATCTTGGGGGCTACCTGTCACGGCGTCGACAAGGGGGTGCTAGCCGACGTCGGGCTGATGCACAGTCTGGTGTCGCAGGGAACCCGGGCTCGTCGCGCATTCGACCGCGCGCGGTAGGAGCGTCGGGAAGTGTAGCGATGCGCGCTGCCTCGTCCTCCCGCTGGGCACGCGTGAAATCGCTGTGGATCAATGACACCGGATCCATCCTGGCGTGCCTGTACCTGGGTGCGGTGGTCGCGATGTTTATTTACTTCCTGCCACTCATGGTGGCCATGCCCTTGTCCGGCTCGGAGTGGGATGCTCATATGTGGCTTCCGAGCTGGAAATAAGCCACGCTCCCCGGCGCCGGGAAGGGGCCCCCGGCACGGGCACAAAACACTGTCACGCGGCCTACTGATCCCCCACGTGATGGTGGACGTCGTCATTGGCCTCGTTAATGAGGCGGGCCGTTTCCCTGGCATCGGAAAAAGTGGACTTGACGGGCCGGGCGCTAAATGATTTCAAGGAGCCGGTCACGTCGCCGGCGCTGACCCCAAGGTGGCTGAACCAGCACCACACCATGACAAGGACGGTCACGATGAAGAGAACGAGGCCCATCAGCTGCTGAGGTGTGGCAAGCCCGAGGACAATGTCCCTGGAGGCGAAACCCGCGGTAAAGGCCCAGAGGGCACCGAAGAGGGGGATCATTCCGGCGGTCATGCGTGGACGCCACGCACACCAGAAGAGGGAGAACCCGAGGGATAAACGCATGGCGGCGGCGTCGATAAATAAACGTGCGACGTCGGGGTCGTGAGAATCCCCCACTGCACCATCGGAGTCGCCGCCCGACGGGACTGGACTTCCGGTGAGCGTCGTCGAGTGGCTCAACAAATAGATGGCCCAACCGACATAAATGAGCCCAAGAACGATGAGGACGATCCGGGATAAGGACAGGGAAATGACTCGCCATGACCGGCGGTGTGGCAGTTGATCTTCCGGTACGGATTGGACGAGGGACTCGGAAAAATCGGGGATGGATTCGGAGTCGTCAGCGGGGGCCACGCGCAAGGTGCGCCCGAGAGTCAGAGCTTGGGTGTACCAGTTTTGGCAGTCTTCGCATTCCGCCAAGTGGGCGTCGATCACGTCGTCGTCCCAGGTTGCGCGGGACCGTTCGCCGTCTATGCGCGCTGATAGTGCTTGACGCACCTCACTGCACTCCATAATTCCCCTTCATCATGCCGACCAGACCGTCACCTCAGGGCAACTACCCCAGAACAGCCGTTCCAAAGTAGCAGCCCCAGAATCGTCAGGATCGTCGCTGGAAGAAGTAATCGAGGCTAGCTCTGCCGGCACCAAAAATGGCGATCACGATGAGAGTGACGATAAGGAGAGCAACAAACTCCACTCCGTCGTTGGCGACAAAGAAGCCTCGATGAAGATGGACAAAACAGAGCGCACCGACCATGTCCATAATGAGGACAACAGAGGCAGCGGGTGCCAGGATCCCCACAAAGATCATGGCGCCGCCGATCATTTCGACGAATGAGACCAGAGCAGCGATGAGCTCTGGCTGAGGGATCCCGAGCTGATCAAATTGTCCCCCGGTTACGGATAAGCCTGTCATCATCGCTTTATCCCAGCCGTGGGCAATGAAGATCAAACCGACGACAATGCGCAGCAAGAGAAGTGCTGCGTCACGAACCTCCGGTTTATTCATAAACACGACCGTACCCGAGCTAGACCCGGAGCCGGAAAAAAGAGGATTTGCACATCGTGGTAATAAAGACCCCATCTTAGGCAAGAGTGGGTTCTAAGCCCTCACGCGGCTGGGTGATCTCGCTATGCGTGGGCCCCACGGTGGAGCTCTTCTTCCACCCAAACAGGAGTTTGTCAATACTAACCGCACCGGCTCCGGTCAAGAGGAGTAAAAGTGCACATGCGCCCAAGATGAGGACGTATTCATAGCCACCATCGCTGCTCCACAAGCCGGCATCCTTATGCGCAAACCAGAACGCTCCTACCATATCGATCAATAAGACAAAGCTGCTAAGACGAGTGAGAAAACCCAAGATTAAAAGAACGCCAGTGACCAGTTCACCCCAGCTCGCCAGGGTTGCTGCTACATCAGTAGCCGGGATGTTCATGGCTGCGAAGGAGTCGCGAGTACTCCCCCAGCCTTTAGTGACGGCGTTTTGCCAGCCGTGCATGACAAAGAGAAAACCAAGGACGAGGCGAAAGATAAATAAGCCTGCGTCACGGAAGAAAGAATCCAATTTCATTGACATATCAACTACATTAGCAAACATAGCCAACCAAGTATAGAAAGCAGAGCGTCGATATGGGTAGCCAAACTCTAGGGCTCTAAAGAGCTTTTGTTAGACCAACTATAATGAAGTGCATGCCAACAGATACTCACCCCTCGTCGACAGGACCTATTCACTTTGAACTCAAAGTGCCTGGCGGGAAACTCATTGTTATTGACACCACCGTCGACAACGACACCATCACATCATTACGGCTCTCTGGTGATTTCTTCCTCGAACCCGATGAAGCCTATGACGAAATTGGGCCTGCATTGGTAGGAACAAAAACCTCCGCGTCTACTGAGGCACTTGAATCGCGACTTAATTCCGCATTAGCTCATTTCGACAATCTCGATCTCGAAGGACTAACCATTCACGACATAGCCGTCACCGTGAAACGAGCGGTCTCAGCCGGCAAAGATTTCACCGATTACGAGTAGGAAATTCTTCGCCCCGGTGTGCTCCCCACCCCAGTCAACGTTGCTCTCGACGAACTGCTCTTGAACCAGGTCGCCGATGGACGCCGCGGCCCCACCCTCCGTTTCTGGGAATGGGATGATAAAGCCGTCGTTTTTGGTTCCTATCAATCGTATTCAAATGAATTAAACCAAGAGGGAATCGACAAATACGGAATTACTCCCGTGCGTCGAATCTCCGGTGGCGGCGCCATGTTTATGGAAGGCGGAAACTGCATTACCTATTCGCTCTATGCCCCCATCGAACTGGTCCAGGGCTATTCGTATGTCGCATCCTACGAATACCTCGATCAATGGGTGCTAGCAGCTCTGGCCAAGCACGGGGTCAACGCCTGGTACGTTCCCATTAATGACATCACGTCCGACGGCGGAAAAATCGGTGGAGCTGCACAAAAACGCCGGCATGGAGCTATCCTTCATCACACCACGATGAGTTACAACATTGACGCCGACAAGATGATGGACGTCCTCCGTATCGGGAAGGTCAGGGTGTCGTCAAAAGGTCTGGCGTCGGCAAATAAGAGAGTTGATCCCCTGCGACGTCAAACCGGTGTCCCCCGAAAGACGATCATCGACACCATGGCTCACGAGTTCATGACGCGGTACGGCGCGACACCCGCGTCGCTGACGGACGCGGATATGAAGGAAGCGGAAGAACTGGTCGCCACCAAGTTCGGTAATGATGCATGGACAAAGCGGATCCCGTGACAACCAGGCTGTCAACTAATCATTCCGGCGAACGTGCTGACTAATCTGCTTCTGGCGCAATGGATCGACAATTACTACTGCGACCACTGATAAAATCAAGCTCATCACGAAAGCTGCGATAATCCACGTTAATTGCGGCCCCACTGAGAGGTCCTCGACAAACTGTCCGTACGAAGTCCAACCCAAATACAGGCCGAATAGGAACATAAAACCACTGGTCATGAGGAGCGGATAAAAGGTCTGCTTCATCGCCACCCTCTTATGCAGTGACGAGGGCACTCCTACGAGATCAAGCGCACGGGTAAGCTCCGCTTCTTCAAAAACAGTGGATGCCTGGTTCAACATGGTTCCACTGATCGAAATGAGCAAGCCAACACCATAAGTAACGACTGCTCCAGTGAACGTGTCCCGACTGACTGTGGGGTCACCTAACTCATCCCCCGGATTCTCTGGCATGACTGCTACGTAGCCCAACAGGAGTGCGAGGAAAGTGAGGGCATTCGTCCGTTTCCATGCGGTACGTCCGTCGGTCATGACCCTACGCGTCGCCAAGAAATTAAGCCGACCCGGAAGAAAGCTTGATATGCGGGCAGCGATCTGGATCAGCCAGGGGACCACAAGGTTGATGCCGAACACGATCACATACAAGATGACGGCGACGATAGTTAGTGTCTGAGTTAAGTTTTCGGCATCGGCCTTGATGTGGGACAAAGCGACGCGGGCAATCACGAAGATCGCGACAAAAAGAATCAGACGCCAGAACCGTAAAGCCGTAGGAACGTCCCGCTTCGATACCCCCAAAGGGGACACCATGACGCGCTTGAGACCAACTACCGCAGCTACCGCTGCTAAGACAAGGATGATTGTCCATAACGCTGGGTAGCCCCACCACGGCAAGAGGATTTCCCAGAGACCGATGTGGGTGTTTTGGAAACTAACTAGCGACCACGCCGGTGCCGTCACCACATAAAGCACAGTTCCCAGCACTAAACCGAGGAATGCTAACGCACTGGTTTCCACCAAGGTAAGCCGTGTGATGTCTCGGTTGGATAGCCCCAGTAACCTGAGCATTGCTAAGCGCCGCTCACGGCCGGAAGCTCCTAAAACAGCTGATTGCGCCACGAGAGACATCATCGCGGGAACAACAAACACACAGGCGAGGGCGGCAAGGCCAACATAGGTTTGCCGTAACCCATCACTCATCGCCCGGAGTGATGCCGCCGAGGGGTGGCGGTAGCGTTCATAGAACATCCACGTCCCACCGGCAACAGTCATAGCCATCCACGTACTCACGGTAAAAGCAGAGACCGCTAACGCTGACAGCCATTTATTTCCCGTCCCCGCCGTGTGAGACGCTTTTTGTAGCTGGACGCCTAGGCGAGAGAGCGTCGACAAGGAAACAGCCATTTAACTCACCGCCCCGGACAACATGCGATCGTCGTGAATGATGCCATCGCGAATTTCAATCCGACGCTGGCACCAATTCGCGACACTTTGATCGTGAGTCACCATCACCAACGTGGAGCCGGCCTGCTCGGTGATCGCGATCAGCTGCTGCATAACTTCATGACCGGTCGATTGGTCGAGAGCACCCGTCGGCTCGTCGGCAAAAATAATTGCCGGTTTAACCGCGATAGCTCGGGCGATGGCTACACGTTGCGCTTGGCCACCAGACATTTTTCCTGGTCGACGACGAATCAGCTTCCCCAACCCCAAGCGCTTCAGTATGTCAGTGGCGTCAGCATAAGCTTGCTTACGGGACTCGCCCTGAAGAATTGCCGGGAGAGCCACGTTTTCCTGGGCCGTGAGCTCTGGGAGGAGTTGTCCGTCTTGGAACACAAACCCGAACTCGCGCAGCCGGAGCGCCGACCTTTTCGCATCATTCAGCCGTGAAACGACGGTATCACCGTACCGGATTTCACCGTCGTCCGGAACAAGCACACCGGACATGCAATGCAAAAGAGTGGACTTGCCCGACCCCGACGGCCCCATGACCGCAACGGATTCGCCCTGACCGATCTCCAAGGAGATACCCGTCAACACGGGGGTTGAGGCGAACGATTTCGTGATGTCGTGGACAACCAGCGAGGACCGGGAGGAGCGTCGCTGGCTCTGTTGCGCGTTGTGATCTTTCATGGCACCTATTTCACAGTTTGTCCACCGAGTTCACCACAGCTCTAGCGCCCGAATCGTGGTAGATCTAGCACTACCCCCATCGCTGGTGGAGAGGATGCGGCCGCTACTCACGCGGGGTTTAAATTTCTATCATGGCACACATGGCATTATCAGCCTGGCAACGATTATCGCACCACTTACGGCCCTGGAACCGGTCCGCTGATTCACGGTCGCATGAAAGCGTGGCCGCCGAGCGCATCAACGAGTTGACGGCGTCGCGCCGGGCAATTGCCGATGCTTATGAAGTCGAGCGGCGTCGCATAGAAAATGACCTTCACGATGGGGCTCAGCAGTATTTTGTGGCTGCGTCTCTTAAGCTCGGGGAAGCCGAACTTGAGGCAGAGAATGGGAGCCCGGAGTTACAGCAGCTCCTTGAGGAGACGCGCTCGCACCTTGACGATGGGCTTGATGCTCTCCGCCGGACTGTCCACGGTATTCATCCGCAAGTGCTGCGCGACCAGGGCTTATATGCCGCCGTTCAGGAGATAGCCGAATCATATGGCTCGAATATCGCCGTGCATTGTCCGCATCCACTCCCCGAGCTTCAGCCCAGTGTGCTGGCGTCGGCCTATTTCTTCTGTGCCGAGTGCCTGACCAATGCTGCAAAGTATGCTCCCGGCGCGCCCGTGACCGTGCTTTTGGTCTCTGACCAGGATTTACGGATTTCTATTGTCGACGAGGGGGACGGCGGAGCTCGCCTGGGCCCGGGATTATCGGGAATGCGTGAGCGCTTGGCCGCCTTCGGAGGCTCGATGCAGCTGAACTCGCCGGTGGGCGGGCCGACGACGGTGATTGCGTCGATTCCTGTCATGCTCAACCGCGGGCAGAGCGGATATCCCACGGCCGACTCCCCTAGTGCCGCGACTGCTTCTACGACTACTTCCACGGCTGCTTCCGCGGGGTCTACTTCCGCGACGTCCGGTCGGAATGTGAACCAGGTTGGTGGGGATTCATAATGAAAATTGTCATCGCCGACGATTCCGCCTTGTTGCGCGAAGGCGTCGCAGGGTTAATTGAAAAACGCGGATATGAGGTTATGGCGAAGCCGACGTCCGCCACGGAATTACTCGACGCCGTAACCACCCTCGGTAATGATCACGGATTACCTGATCTCCTCATTACCGACGTGCGCATGCCTCCTGACATGCGTGAAGACGGTTTACGAGCCGCTCTTCAGTTGCGCGAGCGTTTTCCGTCGTTAAGCATCATGGTGCTCTCTCAATACGTGGCTCCTGCTTATGCGCGTGAACTCTTCACTCCTGGAACCTCCCACGGTGCGGGCACGGGCTACTTGCTGAAAGATCGGATCGGAAAAGTCAAAGACTTCCTGGAGTCCATCACGATCGTCGCGCAGGGCGGAGTGGTCATCGATCCGGATGTTGCCACAGCATTGATGAAATCCGGCAGATCAGGTTTGCGGCTGCTCACCGCGCGCGAACGTGAAGTGATGGAACTCATGGCGCGCGGAAAATCCAACGCCGAAATAGCGCAGGACCTGTTCCTTTCTGGTGCTGCGGTGGCGAAACATGTGTCCAATATTTTCCTAAAGCTCAATCTCGAACCGGGTGAAGATAATCGCCGGGTACGCGCGATTCTGGAGTATTTAACGGAGACGACGGGGCTGATCTGACCGAGTTAATCCGAGGGGTTAATCCGACGCGGTTAAACGATAAACCTGCAGTACACTCCGGCTCTAGATTTGGGGCTATCTTTACTTTTGCACGTCCAGTAGTATGGGGACCCTCATTTGTTTGTTTCTCTAGAAGGAGTCACCTTCGTGTCCCGTTTCAGGTCTCCCCATCGCTTGCGCTCAGTGCGGGCGGTTGTAGCGTCAACACTCGCTGTATCACTCATCATGGGTACAGCCGCATGCTCACACAATGAGGATTCAACCCAGTCGTCATCGGATACGGCCTCTTCTTCATCTTCTGAATCAGGTCAGAGCTCATCCGCACAGGCCAACGAAACGTGGCCCCGCACTGTGGCCACCGATCACGGGGAAGTCAAGATCCCGGCCAAGCCGAAGAAAGTCGTGTCGGCTGCGGTAACACTGACTGGTTCCTTGCTTGCCATTGGTGCACCGGTCGTAGCGTCGGCAGGCGGACAAAAGGGGATGCCTCTCACCGATGACAACGGCTTCTTCACTCAGTGGTCCCAGGTTGCGGACAAAGAGCATGTGAAGGTCCTGGATCTCAACCCCTCGGCGGAGTCCATCCTTGCTGAAAAACCTGACTTGGTCGTGATGTCCTCCACGGGCCAGGACGCCACGCCTGACCTCTATGAACAGATTTCAGAGGCTGTCCCCACAGTGATGATCGACTACTCCGACAAAGACTGGCAAGATATCGCCACAATGCTCGGGAAAGCGACAGGCCTCGAGAAGAAAACCTCTAACGTCATTAAGAAGTTTGATGACACCGTGGCCGAAGCTCGTGATGAGATCAAGAAGCCTGCGCAACCGGTCACACCGTTGGTATACACGCCACAAAACAAGTCGGCACGTGTGTGGACAAAAGAGTCTGCACAGGGCAAGTTGCTCACCAAGCTCGGTTTCACCCTTGCCGACGTTCCAGAAAGCGCACGCGGAGCAAATTCGATGGGTCCCCGGTCTGACGTTTATGTGGTCTCCGCTGAAAATCTACCGACGGCGGCCACCGGCAAGACCGCGTTCCTCTTCGCCGCAGATGATAAAGCCGTGGATGCATATAAGAGCAATCCGGTGCTGGCCGATACCCCGCTGTGAAGAACAAGTCCGTGTATTCCATGGGGACTGACACGTTCCGGATGGATTACTACAGCTCACTGGCCATGATTGACCGTTTAGAGGACCTGTTCGATTAAGACTCCGCCTCCCGCATCGTTGAGATCAAATCCCGTTGTGTGTCCCGGGCCGACTGCCACTACTCGGACCTTGGTTTTCTGGTGGCAGGAACCGCAAGCCCCTGACGCGCAAACATCACTGTCGCGTGGCGACGGCCATCGTCGTCGCTATGACACAGTGTTTTCCACCTCTCTGGAGTTCATGATCACCACGATGCTGCCCTCCACCGAATGACGGATCACCACGATGGGTGGTGGTCATTCACGGTGACCGTACCGTCGGATCTTTGCGGCTCCTACTACATCATGCCTGCAGAAGCGGTTCCCGACGAGGTCGTGGAGACTCCCCGTCACGACGATACCTGATCAACAGATCGATTTTCGGGCGCGCTGGAAAGCCCTCATGACACTCATGGTGATCGATCCGCGCGCCCAGATACCTCCTCTACGATCAGGACGATCGTCACAGCCCTCACCCGATACTGACCATTCCTACCGCGCGAAGTCATCCGGGATTGTTCGGCTCGATGATGCCTTGCCCGAGCCTGGTTGGGACACCGCGAACACATCCGACGCACCTGCTGGCACCACGACTGCCGGGTTTACCCCCTACACATGGCACTCATCGTCGGAGTTTTTCCAGGACAGACATGTGTGGGTGCGGACTCCCGTCGGCAATCAAAGCGATAATTATCGCCGTCAACCGTGGCTGCTCATTCTTCTCGACGGCCAAAATTGGTACGGGGCGCACACCGGTTTTGATTATGCACTCCGCGCGCCCGAGACCAGCGGCAGCATTCCCGAGGTCACGGCGGTAGCCGTCGAAACGACAGATTCCACAGAGCGCGGACAGAACCGCCTCCGCGATCTCGGCTGTAACCCTGGCTGGAGGCGTGCGCTCAAGGACGACCTCATCCCCGCCATCACGCGCGACTACGGCATTGCCGATCCCTACGTCATTGTTGCTGGCCAGAGCCTTGGCGGGCTATGCGCCGCCGACTGCGTTATTGAAAGCCCCGAAGCGTTCCATGCCGCTATCGGGAGTTCGCCATCATTCTGGTTTCCGACGCGACAGGGGCCACGCCTCCCCGGCCCACCTGGGGGACTCATCGCGGAGAAGCTCCAGAAACAAGCCACTGTGGCAGCACTCGCGCAGAATGATTCACGGTTCTATTTCGACGTGGGAGCCGGCGAAGGGTTGATGGAGTCTCATGCGCGCGCGGTCGTCGAGGAGCTGGAACGAGCCCATATTCGCTGCCACTTTGATATATCCACACATGGGCATGATCCTGCAGCGTGGCGGGGTGCCCTGACGCGGGGACTCTACTTCATGGCGGCGCAGTAGCGTTCCCCAAAAGCGCATTATGAAAAGCCGCGCCAATTCCCACACTCACCCCGGAGTCAATACCCCATTTCCACACCTTAAATAGGGTGGTTTTGGTCTTTATCTTTCAGAAAAACTTGGGTTCGCAGCCCAAAAACTAGGCTGGAGTTAGTGGGCCAGCAACAACGCCTCTCACTGGTTGACGCCGATTTTTCAACCCCAGCATCCGCTGTTAGCTGACCATTTTTATGCGCAGCATGCCCACCTCACAGGACGTGTTGCAGATATTTCATTCATCTGCCTGCTTTTGGAGGCGACTTACAATGGCTGATGAACTAACTGGCACCACATTCGAACAATCCACTACCGAACGCGGTCGTGAGCTCTTGGCCCGCATGGATCGCTTCCCTGCGTGGCCACTGCGCAAGCGTGATTTCTTAGTTATCGGTATCGCATACTTCTTCGTTTTTTATGACATCAGCGATATCGGTTTCGCCATGCCGGCTATCGACGAGCAAATGAATTTGGGCCAGGACATGTCCTTGTTCGTGGCCCTTGCCGTTGGCCTCGTGGGCTACATTATTGGTTCACTGCTCGCTGGCTGGCTTTCCGACGCAAAAGGACGGAAAGTCTCCTTCATCGGTTCCCTCGTTTTCTCTGGAGCGGGATCTCTCCTCTGCGGGTTCTCCTTCACAGTGTGGGACCTTTCGCTCTGGCGCTTCTTGACCGGCATGGGCGTGGGAGCAGCGCTCAACCTGGCGTCCACTTACGTCGGCGAAATTGCACCGGCTAACCAACGCGGCAAGCTTTCCGTCGCCACCTTTATGGTCGGAATTATCGGCCAAGCGATCACACCGTTCGTTGCCCTGGCATTGGTTCCGAACTTCCACACCGGATGGCGCTGGCTATTCTTCATAGGCGCACTTGTCGGCGTCTTCGGTGTTCTCTTTGCCCTGGCCCTCCCCGAGTCGCCCAGGTGGTTAATTTCCCAATGGCGCTGCGATGATGCCGAAAAGATCATCGAGAAGATGGAAACGAACTTCACCGATGAGCAGCTGCGTAAAGGCCAGAAGATTCATGAGGAATTCCGGAAAGAGGTTGAAAAAGAAGAAGAGAGGCAGGATCGCTCTCTTGGGCTCACCGGGACAGACAGCGCACCGTCGCTCACTGAAGGAAAGTACCTGCGCACCGCCATTGTTATGGCTCTGATGTGGTTCCTGTGGTACATCGGCAACTACGGCTTCTTGGGTGATGCCCCCGACCTTATTTCGTCGCACGGCGAGAACATTGCCGGGTCGATTCTGTACCTCGCCATCGGTGCGATCGGCTACCCGACCGGCGCGCTCATCATGATCTTTATCTCCGATAAATTCGAGCGCAAGTACCTCATCTTTGTTTGTACGCTGGTGTGGGCAGCCGGAATGCTGTGCATCGCGACGATGGCAAGCTCCTTCATGGTGACCCTTGGTTCATTCCTGGCGTCCATGGCATTGGGATCCTACCTACAGATGGGCTATACCTTCACCGCGGAATCCTTCCCGACGACGTTACGTGCGCGCGGGTTCTCCATCGCGGATGGCTGTGGTCACCTCGGTGGCGCGGTTGGTTCGCTCCTGCTGCCCTTCGTCGTTAACAAGACGTCGTTCTTCGCTGGCTTTGCGATGATTGCGTTGACTGGTGTCGCCGCCGGATTGCTGGCATTGACAGGGCCGAAGTCGTCGTCGAGGTCGTTGGAAGACATTTAACGGCGGTTAATGCCGATCTCATACGAGTCATGGCGGGGTTGAGCTTCCCCGCCATGTCAAGGCCCGATTCTCAGGTTCTTCAACACGTGACTTTCTTTTGAGTCACGTGTTTTTCGTCGTCACGTGGTTGTTAGACGGCAGATGAAAGGTTTTCTTTGTCGTCCCACTTTTCTTTCATCTTCTCGGGTCTTGATGGGAAAATCACCATGATGAAATACGCTATAACACCAATACCCGTGAAGATAATGAACCACCACGGTCCGGCAAAGCCAGCATCATGCAAGCGTCGCCATGTGAGCGCAAGACTTGGCACCAAAATAATCAAATTAAAGATAGCGTTGGCGATCCCCAATGGATTGCTCAGATCATCCGGATTCACACCAGCACTAAGCCCTGCTATGAAAACCGCACCGCTGATAATGAACAAGACCAGCTGGACCCACCAGTATTCGGACCTCGAGGAGCGCCCTTTAAAACGGAAGGCCCTGGTGAAGAATCTCTTGACGGCTGCAGGTAAGCTTGCACCGTAAAAGGGCTGCGACAATGGCGGCTCACCTTTGTACTCAGGGGCATCATCGGGGCCGTGGTATCCACCTGGAGTAGCGGCTCCGTATTGTTGGGTGTCGTTCTGCGACGGGAATGGCTGCATATCAGTCATGCTCCCTACCCTAACAATTTTTCCCATCGTTTTTTAGGCCAAAATAAATCTTTTTAGCTTTTTAACTAAATCCGAACATCGGGCTAGCGCCACACATGGCCACACGTGATGGAATACATCTCCCTCATACGTGTTGGATCTAAACGGGAGGACGGAACAGGACCGCCATATGATCGCGTTTTCATTCCGCGGTGCGCTCTCTTCTCTGGAAAGAGAAGCCGTTCGCTCTCCAGAACATATCAACGCAATAAATCTATTCGAATTTCTGAGGAGATAACGTCATGGCAAAGAAAGCAGTCATCATCGCAACCGATTTCGGCGTCGAAGAGCCAGAAATTATCTCACCACGCGACGCCTTATCGTCGGCCGGCATTGATGTCACCATCGCCTCCAACTCTGGCAACGACATTCAAACGGTGACCGGCGACAAAGACTGGGCATCCACTGTCAAGGCCGACACAACCCTCGACAAAATCAGTGCCGACGATTACGACCTGGTCGTTCTCCCCGGAGGGACCGTCAACGCCGACACCCTTCGCATCGATACGGAGGCTCAGCGCATCCTTAACGAGTTCGCGTCGGCCCACAAGCCGGTGGGCGCCATTTGCCACGCACCGTGGGCGCTGATCGACGCCGGACTGACCGAGGGCAAGACTATGACGTCGTATCAGTCCATTCGCACAGACCTCAAGAACGCGGGTGCTCACTGGGTGGACAAAGAAGTCTTCCGTTGCCCCGGGAATGACTGGGTATTGATCACCTCACGCAACCCGCATGACCTGCCGGCCTTCACCAAGGCACTCACCGACGAACTGTCTTAACGAGCTGCAGCGGGATTCAGCTCGGCCCCGTGGCACCCAACAACCTGTTTGTTTTGGGGATCACGGATCCTCGGAGTAAAGTGCTGGGGGTCCGCGGGGCATTGGCGCAGTTGGTAGCGCGACTCGTTCGCATCGAGTAGGTCAGGGGTTCGATTCCCCTATGCTCCACAAACACTGTTTTCCCTGGTCTCTGTTGGCCAGGGATTTTCGTATATCTGCAGGTGGGGGCGCCTCTAAATAACTACATCCGGAAACATCGAATCACTACCAGTTTTATCTTTCGAATGAACGTGTAGCTCAGATACTCCTTCGGTAACTACTACGCATGACTCTTTAGCCAGGAAAGTGTTGCTATCGACTTCCGGCCTCGGTCAGGGGTTCCGTTTGTACAAGGCTAAAGATGATGATTTACCACCTCTTTCGTGCCTTTCGCTCAGATGGTGTCTGCTTTCTTTGAAGACAAACAGCCCATCCAAGGATCGCGAGGCATGCCCCGGCAGTTACTGCCGATCCCCAGCGGGCTGAGAGCATATCGGCAGTCCAAGGGGTCACGGCCGCCGCAAGTGAGTAGCCGATGCCGCCGGCAGCGTACAACAGAGAAAAGGCGGATGCCCTACGTTTGTGCGAGACTAGATCAGATACGATCACTTGCCTTAAGACCATGGATGGCGCCTGAACAACCCCTATGAGCACTGCAATGCCTAGCAGGATTGAGTAAGACTGGACGCTTCCTACCGTCGCTAAAAGGGCAATCATGAACACCGTTGAGATCATCGCAAGTAACTCGGGCTTCGGCCACGACTTCTTGATGCCGAAAACCGACGAAGCAGCAACGCTCCCCAAGGCCAATAAAGCTAAGACAAAACTTGCTTTCTCATCTGACCCAAACCAGTGGGTCAAAAGGCCAGGAACCAGTGTGTCGAAGGAGGCCGTGACAGCCATGATCACACCAGACGCGACAACTGGAACTGCGATGGGACGGAATGATGCTTTTCCACCCTCTCCAGACTCATGGCGATAATTGCTGGGAATTGCAAGAGGGGCCACTACTGCTGCTCCAAGCAATAACAGCGCTAAGGAAACGTATGCAATTACCGTATTCGTTTGGTGAACCAGCACGACACCCAGGATTGGCCCCAGAACCCAACATATTTGGTTCACGACATTGTCAATCGCGAGTATCCGCTGGGAACTGCTTGTCATTTGAGTGGCAGAGGACCTAAGAACACCTGGTATTGGTGATGAAATCGCCCCAAGGACAAGGATGGCTAAAGCGGCACCCAGCCATAAAGAGGGGATGAACCACAGTATTGCCCCAGCTACGAGCAGTAGCATGGCCCCGACAAGGCAAATTGTTCTTAATTCCCGACCAATCGCTACTTGTTTCATCTTATGGGTGAGCCATATTGCCCCAGCTGCTTCTCCCGCCGCATAGCTACCAGAAATCAGACCTCCGGCAGCATAGCTTTTCCTACCGCTGCCGTTCCAACCACGGCCACCATTGGGATGGTGGTTACGACTAGCCGCGTAACCGGGGTTGCTATCGCCCATGCGAGTTGATTACTCGAAAAGTGTCCCATCTAGGTTTTCTCCTCGGAAGTCGTTTCTCTGGTATGCCTAGACGTCATCAAAATGCGGTCGTTACAGTAGACGATACTTTGGCTTAAGTAGGCCAGTCCGGAGGCGTCCAGCAGCATCATCAGCGGTAGATGTGTAAGGCGGCGATGAACTGCGTTTTATGCCGATTACTCAGCTCACCGGGCACGACGCTGGCGTCTTTTTACCAGTTCAAACTCCTCGTCAACCAGAGCTTTCTCAACGGTCAGCTTCGCTAGTTGCCGCTTGAGCTCGTCAACATCATCGGGGAATGACGCTTCCAGGCTCGCCCGCGAGGGAAAACCGGCTCGGCTTTCTCGTTCACGTTTACCCATTAAGCCCTACTCTCCCTTGTCGCAGTACGTGTGGGCCCAACTATAAACAATCATTGTCGAGCGCAGGTCAAACTTATCCGCAGATAAATTCTTCTAGTCTTCCGCCCTATTCTCTAGCGTGTATGTGGCGGCATCGATAACAGTGTCTTCAATGGGCCGTGGATCCCACCCAAGCAGCCGTTGCGCTTTACTTGTGTCATAGTGGTGCTCCATGCCGATCAACGTATTCATAACCGCCATAGTGGAATTGAACCGAGCACCAACCTTAATAACGAAATCGGGGATGGTCATCGTACTAATCTTGCGGCCCTGCTCCCCAAGACGATCTTTAAGTAACCTCGCCATCTGAGGCATTGTAATTTCACCGGGCTGGGCGATAAAACGCTCCCCGTCAGCTCGATCGTCGAGCATTGCAAGAATGTGCAGATCGGCCAGATCGCGGGCGTCAACTGCCTGGTACGTAGCCTTCAGACTCGGTGCACCGCGCAAAATCGACGTGAACAATAGCTCGGTACTGGAGCGTCGCCCATTCATAAACGGCCCGAAAATTGCTCCGGGAAGGATCGTGACGAGCTTTGTTCCCGCCTGCTTGCCAATGATGTCCCACGCGGTTCTCTCCGCCACAACCTTGGACCGCATGTAATTGGTGACAAGCTTGTCATCGATATCAGTCCAGAAGGTTTCGTCGATGGTGCGGTGCATATCCGCACGGCCAGGGAAGACCGCTGCTGCCGAAGAAGTCATGACGATTTTCTTGACTCCCGCATCGATAGCGGCATTAAAAACGTTGATTACCCCAGCTTTTGCGGTTGGAATTAACTTTGGGTCATTGTGGTTCTCCCCACCGAGGGGAGACGCCAAGTGCAATACATAGTCGATCCCTGTAGCGGCTTCCGGCCACCCTTCAGAGGAGCCGAGATCCGCGACGGCGAACGACACATTGCTGGTATCGACGCCTTCAGCAGCAAGCATGTCAACGATGACGGTGCTCTTGGCCGAGGAACGAACGGTGGTGCGGACCGTGTGACCCTGCTCTAAGAGTTTGCGGATAGTCCAGCCGGCGAGGAAACCGGTGCCACCGGTGACGAGTACATTACTCATAGGACTGCTCCTTCGGCGGGTAATAGCCACTCACGATGCATGAAGCCAAGAGCAGGTTAAGCAGATTTGGTTAAGCTACTTAACCCCTCTACCCCACACGACGGAAGTGCGTCACGCTTGCGCGCCCATCACCGTCTGTCTCATAGAGATCGTACTGGCGGTCGATGTAATCGCCGTCGTCCTGCATGTCATCCGATTCCTCAACACCGAAGTAATCGGCAGCGTCCACGTACTCCAGCTCAGCCAACTCCGGATCAGTGTCATTCGTTTCAATAACAGTCCCGGCTGGCCGACGTAACCGCGACGCCACAGCCCGATCATCATGATCATCCTCGGCGTTCCGGACACCCATCCGGGCACGCCGCATCCGGCGAAGACGGCGAGCCGCCAGGCGCTGCTCCTCAATGGCCTGCTTCCGCAAGAACGCTAGGTACACACCGGTAGCGACAGCGCCGACAACAGCTCCGGCCCACATAGCACCACCGAACGCAAAGCCGAGGACCAACAGAACAACCGTCACCGCAGCCAAGCCGAAGAGCGCACGCTTACGCTGGGTAAACCGCCGCCGGGCATTCCGCTCGGCGAGCTCAGGGTCGTACACGCCCCGACCACGCCGACGGTCCACATACGCCCGATCCTCATCCGTCACCGCGATGTCGTCGTATTCAGAGCGCGCAAGTTCCTCGAGCTCTTCGTCCGATAAAGCATCCAGCCCGTCGTCGAAAAGCATGGTGCTCGAGCGCCGTTGAGCTTCACGACGCTCCTCGCGCTCGTCGTCTGATTCATCGGCAAAGTCGTACGCGTGCTCAAATGCCGGGTCGCCATCGCGATAATCCACGACATCCTCCGGGCGATCATAGGCATCGGGGAACCTCTCTCTGTCCTTCGCCACGGCGTCGTCGGACCCGAAATAACGGCCATACACGATTGAGGTACGGCCTTCACCGGTGAGCACATCATCAGCCGATTCCTTGTCGACGGAAACCGGTCGACTGCCCCGTCGGGAACCGCGATCCTGAGACGAAGCCGCATCCGCAGACTCCAGCTCGGGAACGCCCTGGACCGCCCCGGACGAATCCATAATGACGTCGCCATCGACAACGCCCACCGGGACGCTCGATTTCTCGCCCGATGCCGTTTGATCGTCCTTCGTCTCACCGACCGATCCGGAGGCTTCATCCTCGGCGTCGTCGGTGTCGTCGACGAACTCTTCAAACTCGGCATCATCGACCGGTTCTGTCACAGCGTCATCGACGTCATCAGCCACAACAGACGAGGCAGCAAACGATTGATCGGAATCCTCAGGTTCCAGCTCCCCTACCACGACATCTTCGTCATCATGTGTGTTATCCCCCTCGACATGCTCCCCGGCGTGAGCCTCCGAATGAACTTCCCGCACCGAAGCATCGTCAGCGTCGGACTCACCGTGATGCACAGAGTCACCGGAATACACAGCGTCGCGGTCATCGTACGCGCGGAAGTGGACGTCGTCCTCGTCCAACAAGCGGTACTCGTCCTCGGCCGGCTCGGTTTCCACATCGGGTAAGGCAGACCGACGTCGCACATGCTTCGTCAACCGACCAGAGGACGCTACTGACCCAGACCCGCCACGGTACAGAACGCGCGTTTCCTTCAACGCCTTCGACGTACGACGCACTGGCCCCTGGTTTCGCAAAAGCAGTGGCGCCAGAACAGCAAGCCACAGCACCACAATAAGAACGATCAAGAGGGAACTCGACACGTCGGAATCTCCTTAACTGACGTCAGCCGCGGGGAATCGAACACGGACAACGATATTTCTCACTAAAGAGTAGCCCGTCACACCCGTAACATGCGTGTGCCACGCCCACAGATACGAATACCGAACGAATGCCGGAACATTCGCAATCCAACCAGACATCCGACCCAACCAGGGATCTATCATTAGCTTTCACGTCTCCCCCGCCCGCTACTCTCTAACCATGACACCACTCCACCGGGGCACTCCTCCGATGTCAACGCATACAAGAAATGATCGCGCCACTGCCCATCAATATTGATACTGCGGACCAACTCCCCCTCATAATGAAAACCGACGTTCTCCAAAACGCTTATCGACGCGACATTCTCGGGCAACACTGTCGCCTCGACCCGATGCACACCCACGGACATCATCGCAGCATCGACGCCTAAAGCCACGGCGGCTGTTCCCACACCGCGCCCCCAGAATGGGCTCGCAATCCAATAACCGATCCAGCACGTCGAAAGCGAACCATGCTGAATCCCGCCCACAGTGACCTGACCTGCGAATTTCCCGTCACACTCTACGGCGAACGGGACCGACGCACCCCGCGCAGCGGACTCATACAGCGAATCCACCACGGACAACCACGAGGGCACCGTGTGCACCTCATCCCACGAATCGGTCGCCGTCGGTTCAACCGCCCGCAACGTAGCCTCATCATTGCGGCGGAGACGCGCCCATTCCGGCCCATCATCCTTCACAACCGGGCGGAGCCTCACCGAACCACCGGGCACGTGAAGTACCTGCGTTTCTTCCGGCCACCCAGGATGCGCACTGCTCAGCTTCACGCCATAGCGTCGATACAGATCGCGATCTTTCACGGACCCCACACCGACGCGATCCAACAGACGAGTCAAAACCCCCATGACAGCCCCTGCTATTTACGCGCGATTCGACAAGAACAAAACATCAACAACATCACCCGGCGCGATCCCCACCACGTCCTCAGGCACATGGATAAGGCAATTCGCCTCAGCAAAGCTCCCCAACAAATGCTGCGGGGCGCCAGGGGAGGCACCGAGGGGATCTACTAAGTACTCGTCGGTGCCACGATCGCGCATCAACTGGCCGCGGATGAAACCACGCCGTCCCGGCATCGAACTCACGCCGTGTAATGCCCTGGCCTGGATAATCCGACGCCGGCCACCGCGTCGTCCAGCTTCATATTGAATGAGCGGACGGATCATCGTCTCGAAAATAATCAGGGAACCGACGGGGTTCGACGGCAAGAGGAACGTCGGCACTTTATTGGGCCCCAACAGGCCAAAGCCTTGGGTCGAACCTGGGTGCATTGCGACGCGGGTGTACTCGATGTCGCCTAAATTACTGACGATATCGCGCATCCGCCGGGCCGCGGATCCTCCCACAGCGCCTGCGATAACGATGATTTCGCTGCGGAGAATCTGCCCCTCCATGATCTCCTGGAGGCGGCGCGGTTCACCCGCGATCACGCCGACCCTGTGGGCATCTGCTCCCGCCTCTTCCGCAGCAGCGGCCAGCGAATACGAATTCACGTCGAAAACCTGACCACGGCCGGGCGTTCGGTCTGAATCAATCAGCTCTTGACCGATCGACATCACAGCGACCCGCGGCCGTGGATACACGAGGACCTTCGACCGCCCCACCGCAGCTAAAAGGCCAATATGCGCTGGGCCAATAACGATCCCCTCGCTGACAATAACGTCGCCTTCCAGGACGTCCGTGCCAGCACGATGAATAAAATCGCCCGACTTCACAGGAAACAGAGGCCGGATACGTCGGCCATGACGCTCCACCCACGCTTCCGGAATGATCGCGTCAGAGAGCGTCGGTACGGGCGCACCAGTTTCTACCCGGACTGCCTGATTGGGCTGCAGACGCAGTGGCCTGTGCGAACCCGCGCCCACATCGCCGACGACGGGCAGTTCGGCAAGTTTCCGATGCTCACGGTCACCACGACGATCAGGCTCATAATCCTCATCGGGCAGTGGCTCAGGTGGGCGTTGATCCTCTGGACGATCATCCGCCGGGGCACCTTTTGCACCCCGCGGTACAAGGTCGACAGCGCGAACAGCGTAACCATCGATGGCAGCTTGATTGAAACCTGGAACCTGCCGGTCACCACGGACTTCTTCAGCACTACGCAACCCCAGCGAATCCGAAATAGCCACACGAACGGGCTCCGGAGTTACGGCAGCGTCCGCGATAATCGCAAGCTGCTCTTCCACTGAGCGCACGTTACGTCCTTTCACCCGGGTAACACAGCAGCATATGCTGCCTACTAACTCTACCCCGGGTGAGACCGGGGCATATCACATTAAGGCTAGCTGTCCTGGGCCAACCTTTCCGTCATATACGCCCTCAGCGAGTCGCCATACTCGGGATCCTTCAGGCCGAAGTCAATACAGGCCTTGATGAACCCACCCGGGTTGCCCAAATCGTGGCGAGGGCCACGGTGAACCACCACATGCACGGGGTGATCCGACTTGATGAGCAGCTCAATGGCATCTGTGAGCTGCAGCTCGCCGCCCTTACCGGGCTCGATCTTACCCAGCGCCTTGAAAATATCGCGATCCAACAGGTAACGGCCGGTTGCCGCCAGCGTCGAGGGTGCGTCTTCCGGTTCAGGCTTTTCCACCATGCCCGAAACGGCGTAGACATCATCATCGGGTTGACCACTGACCTCGAAGACCCCGTAGTCGGAGGTTGCTTCCTTATCGACGTCCACCGCGCAGAGCACAGATCCGCCGTATTTTGCGCGGACCTCAAGCATCTTGTTCATGACACCATAGGGCATGACAAGGTCATCGGGAAGTATGACGGCCACGACGTCTTCGTCGGGGTCAAGAACCTCTTCAGCCTGAGCGACGGCATGACCAAGCCCTAAGGGGCGCTCCTGAGTGACCGAAACAGCGTCGATAAGTTCGGTCGAGTGCTGCACTTTCTGCAGCCGATCCTCTTTGCCGCGCTTCTTGAGTGTCTCTTCCAGGAGATCATCATGGTCGAAGTGCTTCATCAGCCCTGACTTGCGCGGGGAGGTAACGATAGCCAAGCGTGAAGCGCCAGCCTCGCGGGCTTCCTCCGCAATGAGCTCGATACCGGGCCGGTCAACAACCGGGAGAAGCTCTTTGGGTACGGTCTTCGTCGCCGGAAGGAAACGGGTACCCAAACCAGCGGCTGGTACGATGACTGTACGCAACGCAGCCTGACCATTTCCGCCATTATCATCTTTGTTCATAGGAGCCATGCTAACCGACAACCGACGCAGAATCCGCTTTCCGAGCTAGGAATTTTCCTACGGATTACTGATAAAACCGTAAAATGGTCGGTCTTGGCGCCCATCTCCTTATGAAAATCCCTTGCGACATCGTGGTTGATGGGGTGCTTGGTGACGTGGTGTTGGATGCCCCTACCGATTTTGTTGGTTAGCGCCACAACCGCTTTGTTACGCTGAATTTGTGCAGCAGAGCGACGGCCTATGCGGGAGCGACTCGGCGGGTAATTCGATCGCTGAGCACAAACAGGCCTACCGACGCCGAATCCGGCGCATGCGTCGAGAGTTGCCCGACGCGACGCTCAGGGCCTGGGACGAACAGCTCGTGGCTCAGCTCATAACGGCTATTGATGACATCGCCGCGACATTGCAGCGAACAGACGACGAGCCGCTGGTTATTGCGACATATCTGCCTGTCGGCAACGAACCAGGTGCACACACGCCCGGCGGTTTTATTCCGTCGCTACTTGCTGCGCTGGACGAGCGAATTCCCTGTCGAATCGTCATTCCGCGTGTCGAAGACAAGCGGCAACTCTCGTGGCACCCATGGTCACCGGATAACCTCGTCACCACCTCGTTCGGTATTCGCGAGCCAGATGAGCGATCGACTCCAGTCCCTTTCGACAACGTCGACATCGCTATCGTTCCGGCGCTTGCGTATGACGTCGCTGGGTACCGGCTTGGACAGGGCGGCGGATACTACGACTGCGCACTCGCTGCCCGACGGTCGTCTCGGCAATCGTCCGGACAATCGTCGACGTTCCGCACCATCGGTCTAGTTCATCCCCACGAAATCCTGCCGGCTGTCCCCCACGATGACTGGGACGTTCAGCTCACAACGGTGGTCACAACCCTGGGACGACATCGCTTCCCTGGCAGCTAAACACCGGGCGCACAAGCAGCACAAACATCAGCGGGAACCCTGCCGATAGTCTCGCGTCGGTATGAGAATGCGATCCTTGTTCTCCGGTCATGATGCAGACTCCGCCCGTTATTCGCTAAAGTCGTGGCACACTCGCCGTCACCCCGAGCCCCACCCGCGGCCGTTAAAGGGTATTCGACTACGGTTGGTGTACTTCATCTCCGATATCTCTCGCCCCAACTGGCGCCGCACGCGACGCTTACAGCACAGTTGTAGAACGCTTTTTATTGTTCTCACAGTGGCCATAATTATTCAGGTAATAATATGAACCTTTGCCGTGTGGGTAACCTATTTCTGAGGAGGAATAATGCTTAAAGGTTTCCGCGATTTTATTATGCGAGGCAATGTTATTGAGCTTGCTATCGCGGTTGTCATTGGTTCTGCCTTCACCGCAATTGTGACGGCTTTTACCAAATACATCATTAACCCGCTCATTGCGTGCTTTGGTGGCGCAAATACAGATGGCTGGGGATTCCGCCTTATCCGTGGAAATGAAAAAACTTTTCTTGACTTTGGATCGGTCCTCACGGCCGTCATTAATTTCCTTATTATTGCGGCCGTCGTGTACTTCATTCTTGTGGCGCCCATGAATAAGCTCGAAGAGATCAGGAAAAAGCATATGGGTGTCGAAGAGGAAGAAGTACCGGTTACAGAGAAAGATCTTCTTCTGGAAATCCGCGATCTCCTCGCTGCGCAGAACCAAGTGAGCACCCCCAGCCAGACGCTCGCAAGTACCGAGCTTGCGCAGACTGCCGCCGATTCATCGTACAGCCAGGCGTCCTTGCACGGAACTCAAACTGGCTCGTCTCAGGTAGGCACACCTTCGTCGACGACGAGCTCGACCACATCCGGGAAGCACGCCAAAGAGTAATTCCTGCGCGGGTTTATTCCGGCCCGGAGTGTCGCTTAGCCCCAGTGTGGTGGCCGATTTTCCTGCCACTCCTGACGGGACATCGCCCCCACATCACGGCCCTCGGATCCATACGCAGTATCGGAGCCGCCATTGAACTCACTATCACGCCCGGAGCGCCCATCACCAGCACCGATGTCCCCGTCGCCGGGTGTGGCACCGTCATTCTCATCGTCCGGGGTCAGGTCCGCCATGCGATCGTCGTTAAGCCCCCGGCGCGGTTGATCCTCCATCGCGCGAACGGCGTCGACAACATTGGCCAATGCGGATTCGCCCGAGCGGTCATAATCAGTATCCGACACACGTCGCGCGTGCCGACGTTGACGTCGAGAATGATTCATGGGAAGCCCCTACTGGTTCCAGCGGTCCATATCGTTAATGACGTATCGCACCAGGGGCGTCAGCGTGGCCATGCCATCCCGGATCGCAGCACGTGACGAGGCCAAATTCACCACAACGGTCGAGCCTGAAATGCCAGCAATCCCGCGAGACAATCCAGCGTCGGTAGCCCCGCAGGCCAACCCCGATGAACGCAAAGCCTGAGCAATACCTGGAATACGCCGGTCCAACACCGCCTTGGTGGCCTCCGGGGTTTTATCTCTCGGCCCGACGCCCACGCCACCGATAGTTACGGCGAGATCAACGCCGCCGACTACGGCAGTTTCCAGCGCACCGCGGACCTTCGATTTCCGGCTAGCAACACGCACGACCGCGTCCACGCCGAAGTGGTCCTCCGCTAGCAACTCGGCAACCAAGGAGCCGATGCGATCGGACTTCTCCCCCGCGTTATCGTCGACAATAATGACTAAGGCTCGGGGAACCTGTTCGCCCTGGTCATGGGCTCTTTCTGAAAATGACGCATGGGCAGCTTCCTCGGCACGCTCAAGATCCATCAGCATTGCGTCATCGGGTTCGACGATAACCTCGCCAAGCCGATCAACTTTCGCGTGGTCAATACCGCGCAGTGATTCCGGCATTTCCCGGGCATCCGATGAGCTCCGAGCCAACTCCGCTGGATCGATGGAATCAAAGGGCTCATTGTCACTCATTGGATTGTCTCCTTTTCTACGGGATAAAGACTTCTACGGGGAAAACGTCGCCGGTTACCGGGTTAGAGGATTGAACTGATCACCTTGCTATTAACTTTAAGTTCCGACGGTGAAGCGCGGGGCAATAAAACTATTTTCCTTACACTTCACCAGCTACCCGGCACCTAGTCAATAGAAGCCCCATATGGGGAGTGTCCAGCCATCATCAAGACCAGACGCGATAGTGACTGAGCAGCGCTTTTATTCCCCTGAAGTCTCTTGCGAACTCAGGGTCATGGTGATTTCTCGGGCGTCTTTCCCGTCCTGATTAGTCACTTCCATCTTGACCGTATCGCCCACCTTATGCGAGCGAATCGCCGCGATCAGCGATAACCCTGAATCAATCGTTCGGCCGTCAACTTTAGTAACGACGTCACCCCGTTTCAGACCCGCTTTGGCGGCGTCGCTATCGCTGGGCACATCAACGATGACAGCCCCATGCGCTGTGGATTCCTTAGCCACTTGAACGCCAATAACAGGGTGCTGAACTTTACCGTCCTTAATAAGTTGCTCAGCAATGTCACGCGCCTGGTTAATGGGGATAGCGAAGCCCAAACCAATTGAACCGGACCCCTGAGACATAGAGCTCGAGCCGAGCGACGCGATCACCGACGGGATGCCGATAAGGTTTCCATCCATATCGACGAGGGCACCACCGGAGTTACCGGGGTTAATCGCAGCGTCCGTCTGAATGGCGTCGATAAGAGTGGACTGGTCAGAAGACTCTGAGGACGCCTGTACCGGGCGATTTTGAGCGGAAATAATGCCGCTGGTCACCGTGGCATCCAGCCCCAAGGGAGAACCAACAGCAACGACTTCCTGCCCAACCTCAAGCTTGGACGAATCCCCCAAAGAAATCGGGGTCAAGCCCGACGCCCCCTGAGCTTTAATGACCGCGATATCGGTTTCGGGGTCACGCGCAACAATATCCGCGGGGTACGTCGTTCCGTCATTTAATGTTACGGAAATCTTTCCACCATTAGCTGCACCAGCAATAACGTGGTTATTCGTTATGATCGTTCCATCTTCGCTAATGATTGAGCCCGAGCCCGTATCCCCCGAATTGCCGGCTTCGACAGTAATAGAAACCACAGAAGGCAAGACTTTCTGAGCAACTGATTGCACAGAACCATTAGTGTCGACGTTCTTCGTCTTGGCCGGCGACGCTTTCAACGCGGATACTGCCGACGAATTGTCAGACGATGAGCCCGAATCCCGATTGCTCACCACCGCACCCGTCACCGCTCCCGACGCGACCGCAGCAGCGAGAATTAAAGCCGCCACCGCTGGCGTACTAAAGCGCTTAGTCTTTTGCGGCGACTGGGGAGGAGCTTGCATCACTCCGGTGGGCTGCCCAAAACCTGCAGACTGGTTGGGATCTACGAATTGATTCGAGCCTGAAGGCTGACCAGGCATCCCGAACCGGTCAGAGCCTGTGGCATGAGCTGAGGGGGTTGAAGAGAACCCGGTTTGGGTGCTCTCAAAAGAGGATTCTCGATCGCTTCGTGGAGCGTGAGCCTCGGGTTCACGATCATGATGAACGGAGTTGTTGCTAGATGAATCGTCGGAGGATGGATCGATCTCCCATGCGGATCGCTGATTTTCGTCGCTCATGGTTTATCACTCTTGCTCACTATGCACGTCGCGCGCTTTGAGTCACCTGAAATTTGGCTGTGAACCCTCAGCGCCCCTAATAAAAATCCCGTGATGGAACCGAAGCTCCAATCACGGGACATGAGGTTGTTACTACTAGTCAGTCTCAACCAGGCCGAGCTGAGCGGCCTTGACCAACCGGCGCGGCAACCGCGTGGTGTTGCCGTTAACCCGAACCTCCTGCAGAGGCGCGTTGTTGGCCTTCCACTGGGACCGACGGGTGTGAGTGTTGGCGCGAGACATACGTCGCTTCGGTACTGCCATGGTTTCCTCCTAAGCCTTGCTCACACACATCGCGAGCCAGGCATGATCACTGTGAGAATAGTGAAAATGAATGGTGACGGATTGACGTCTTACTTCTTCGCGCGACGCAGGCGGTTGCCGTAACGACGCTGGAACTTTTCGACACGACCAGCGGTGTCCATCACACGCTGTGCACCCGTCCAGAAGGGGTGAGACTCGCTGGTGACGTCAACGACGATCAGCGGGTATTCGTTGCCATCTTCCCATTCCACAGCCCGATCTGACGTCGCAGTGGACCGAGTCAAGAACTGGTGGCCGGTGCTGGCATCCTTGAAGACAACCGGGTGGTAATCCGGATGAATATTCTTCTTCATCGTTATCCTTTAACAGAACATGGACAATGCTAGTCTGGCGTGCTGCTTGTGCTGACTTGCTTCATAACGACATCCTCCGACCACCTCGACGGCGGAACGGCGGCCTATCGCAACACGCGTCGCGACTGAAGCTGGCTCAGCACCTTGCACCGGTCGCGCACTGAGTCCTCGTACCTAACCATAAAAATGATGGATAACCGCGCCTGGATATCAGCCGGCCCACGGGACTGTCCTGCCATCAACGACGAGCGTTGACAGGCATAAACGACCCGTGAAGGGGAAGAGGGTAACAGTGCGACACGCCTCCGGCGCACATGCATCGGCCCATCATACAGATTTAGGCCTTAACTATGAAATTGGCGCTAACCAGCGCGTAAAGGCCCAAAGATTTGGGAATCCTTGCCGAGGACGGTAAGGTGTCAAGACGCTGTTGTCGAAAAGCAAACGTCATCGCCCACTAGCTAGGCATCTTAGCGCTTTAACCTGCATTTTTAGTGTCGAAGAAAATGTATTTCCCCCGTCGAAGGAAAACGGTTGGTGCTTTGCAGATCCCATGGTGGGCGGAAGGAGAAGCCCATGTCGGCATATTGCCAAGTCACGGGACGGAAACCGAGCTTCGGTAAGTCCGTCTCGCACTCGCACCGCCGCACGAACCGTCGTTGGAACCCGAATATCCAGCGTCGTTCGTTCTACTTGCCCTCTGAAGGACGCACGATCACGTTGAACGTGTCCACCAAGGGCCTGAAAACCATCGACCGCTACGGAATCGAATCCGTCGTGGCGAAGCTCCGCGCACGTGGGGAGAAGATTTAATGGCACGAAATGACATTCGCCCAATCATCAAGCTGAAGTCCACTGCGGGCACCGGCTACACGTACGTCACCCGCAAGAACAAGCGCAATAACCCGGATCGCATCACTTTGAAGAAGTTCGATCCGATCGCGCGCAAGCATGTTGAATTCCGCGAGGAGCGCTAAGAATGGCTAAGAAATCTAAGATTGCGAAGAACGAGCAGCGCAAAGAAATCGTTGCACGCTACGCTCAGCGTCGTCAGGAACTCAAGGCCATCATCAAGAACCCGGCCACCCCTGACGAAGACCGCATGGAGGCTCAGTACGAGCTGAACCGCCAGCCCCGCGACGCTTCCCCGGTGAGGGTTCGTAACCGTGACTCTGCTGATGGTCGCCCCCGTGGCTACCTGCGCAAGTTCGGCCTGTCCCGTGTTCGCGTTCGTGAAATGGCACACCGCGGTGAGCTCCCAGGTGTCCGCAAGTCCAGCTGGTGAGGAGTAGCAGTATGAAGCGCAACAACTCTAAAAAGGTTCGGGTTGAACCAACCCGCCGTCCCAAGAAGAACCCCTTGAAAGCTCGCGGCATCGAGGCCGTCGACTACAAGGATATCGAAAACCTGCGTACGTTCATTTCTGAGCGTGGCAAGATCCGGTCGCGTCGCGTTACCGGCTTGACCCCGCAGCAGCAGCGCCAGGTGGCAACTGCCGTGAAGAACGCACGTGAGATGGCTCTCCTCCCGTTCACCAGCCGCTAAGTCGCCCCTGAGCACCTGGTCTTGGGTACATTTCCCGGGATCAGAGCTGCAGGTAAGAACCTAGTGGTGCTTCGATGGACCCAGCGGTCCGTCGGAGGCCAACGGCGTGAACATTTGGAAGCGATAACAGCAGGTTTCGACATTCGCCGCTCCCGGTACCTACCGAGGGGCGGTTTTCGCTTATCCACCAGGGAGTGAGGCTCCGCACGTGCCCCAAGTACTATCCGGCTTCGCAACCATCGCCATCGTCATCGCAATAGGATTCTTCGTTGGCAAAGCCAATCTCCTGGGCAAGCACGCGCAATTCACGCTCCAGATGTACGTGTACTTCCTGGCGACACCGGCACTCCTCCTGGACAAGCTCCACGTCACCGACCCACTCGACGTCCTCGGCCCGCAATTAGCGGTCGCCAGCGGCTCCGCACTAACGATCGGGCTGATCTACTTCCTATGGGCGCGAACCGCCCTCCACCGCCCCATTCACGAATCAGCCGTCGGCAGCTTAGCCAGCTCCTACTGCAACGCCTCCAATCTGGGCATACCCGTCGCCGCCCACGTCGTCGGCGATAGCACAGTGGTCGTACCGACGCTGCTTTTTCAAATAGCGTTCTACGGACCCATCGTCCTCGCCATTCTCGACGTCGTCACCGCCAAGGAAGCACACGCGGATGGCCGAGCTGGGCGAGTCAACACGCGGAGTTTGTTCATCACCCCGTTTAAAAATCCGATGCTGCTCGGAGCGCTGACGGGGCTCGTGATATCGATTCTTCACTCCCACGCTGGGGTCTCAGTCCCCCACCCCATTGTTGAGCCGATTCACCTCATCGGGCAGTCAGCGGTGCCGGTGGCCCTCATCGCGTTCGGCATGTCGTTGGCAGGGCAGAAAGTGCTTGATCCCTCAACGTCCCCCAGGCTCGAGGTGGGGGTCGCGTCGGCGACAAAAATCATTGGCCAGCCGCTAGCGGCTTTCCTTATCGCGCACTTTGTTTTCGGGATGACGGGGCACGCCCTTTTCGCCGCCTGCGTCGTCGCAACGCTACCGACGGCGCAGAATGTGTACACCTACGCCACCCGATACGGGCGAGGTTTAATCCTGGCGCGGGACGCAGGGGTGATCACCACAGCCGCATCGTTTGTCATGATTATGCTTCTCGCGCTGGTGTTTACGTAACAGGCCGGCCACTGGTCGGTCACAGCCCGGCGCGGAACAAAACCTCACATACCTAGCGCATCTGCTCGGGCCGCCAGCACTTCTGCCTGCCGGAACAGTGGCGCGTCGACCATTTTCCCGTCGATGTTTAACGCGCCCGGGTGATCCGCAGACTCGCGGACAATCCGTCGAGCCATCCGCACCTGTTCCTCACTCGGCCGATATGCGTTGCGAATAACGGGAACCTGGGCTGGGTGGATACAAGCCGTCGCCGCGAACCCAATCCGAGCAGCGTCCAGCGCCTCATCGCGTAACCCGTCGACGTCGTGAATGTCGGCAAAAACCGCATCCAGAGCAACAATCCCTGCCTCCGCGGCGTGCAGCAACGTCTGGGTGCGCAGGTAATTCACCGTCGTTCGGTACGGGCCCTCGGCTGAGCCACGGTCAGAGTCCCACCCTCGTTCGTCCCGCTGCAGCCGGCTGTACACACCGCCGAGCGACGCCGTGAAATCCTCCGCCCCCCACAACAAACCGACGACGAACTCTTGGTGCGCAATGTCACGCGCATTCATAATTCCCGACGGGGACTCCAGCATCGCGATCACGTCGTAATTCTTCAACGTGTCCGGTAACGGCTGGTCAACCTTAGGAACCATCACGGTGGTGTACGGCGTCTTCGCCACCATGGCAATGTCACCGTCGAAAAGTTCCGAATCGGCAGAGTGGACGCGGACAATCGTCGTCGCTGGATCGAGATCACTGTTCACGATGTTGGTGCGGGCCTCGTCGAACGAATCACGCCCGGCACCATCCTCGAGATCGAGGATGACGACGTCAGAGCGCGCCGCTGCCTTGGCAAACCGCTCAGGACGGTCGGCGGGGGCGAACAGAATGGCCGGCCCCGCAGGTGTCCACCGTCGATGGGGTGAATCGTGACCTACGCTGGTAGTTCCTCCTGCGGGAGCGCTCTGATTAGTCTGCGTCATAGCTCATTATGCTAGTGACAACCCTGGTCCCGTACCTACTATTTAGCTAGACTTATCGCCAAGATTTGTAGCACGCACCTGTGATTGAGGGTCCCCTCCGCGGACCAACGTGCCAATGCTCCCGATTCAGAATCGCCATACACGACGAGATGAGTACGACGATGCCTTCCCACGAGTCGACAGATTCCAAACCACGTGAGACCGCTGGGCTCCGTCCAGCCCTGGCAGGTGTAATTAACCGTGGCTTCGGCTACTTCTTCGACGCATTCTTCTTCTCAATCGCGATGCTCCTTGTGCAGTGGGGGATCAACCAGGTAGTAGCAAATAACACTGCTCAATTCTGGATAGGATCATCAATAGCGGGCATTCTATTCTTCTTATACAGATTTCTCATGGATGCTCATGCCGAAGGAACCTTTGGAAAGGCTGTCGTCGGCGTCAAAGTCACCACCGAAACGGGCGACCGACTAAGCTACGCCGGGGCATTAAAGCGAAACTTCTACTGGCTGGCATTCGGGCCGGCTATCGTCGGAGCGGATAATTATCCCCGTCTCCATATCGGTAGCTGGAGTGTAGAGCTAGAACCACTTCTGTGGATATGGATTACTGCACTAGCAATTTCTATTTACCGGGATAAAAACAGCCGATCATTCCTTGATCGCTGGGCAGGCGCTTATTTTTACCAGAACAAGCGCCTTTAGAGGCCCGTGCGCTTTATGCCCACAGCGTCAAGGCATCACCCTGACCACCGCCGCCGCACAAGCTCACCCCGGCGCGCCCGCCACCTCGTCGCTCTAACTCATGAGCCATATGAACAACCAGGCGCGCTCCCGACGCACCAACGGGATGTCCCAAAGCGATACCTCCCCCATTGACATTGACGCGGTCCATATCCACCCCGAGGTCCTTAATGGACTGGGCAACAACAGCGGCAAAAGCTTCATTGATCTCAATGACGTCGAGATCGTCAATTGACCATCCCGACCGGTCAAGCGCAGATTTCAACGCGCTCGACGGTTGAGAATGCAACTGCGTCGTATCCGGCCCCGCCGTTTGGCCATACTGCCCAACAACAGCCAGAACTCGGAGGCCCCTCTTCTCAGCCTCCTCACGGGTGGTGAGCACGACGGCTGCAGCCCCGTCGGAAATTTGCGATGAACTCGCCGCGGTAATCGTGCCGCCCTCCAGGAATGCTGGACGGAGCCGAGATAATCCCTCTTCCGTCGTCCCGGGCCTAATGCCCTCATCGGCCCGAACCACGACGGGATCACCCTTACGCTGCGGGATCTCTATCGGCACAATCTCATCATCAAACAGCCCCTCATCTCGCGCTTTCTCAGCCCGTTGATGGGACAGGGCCGCAATGTGGTCCTGCTCTTCGCGGGTAATCCCACGATCCTGATTCCCCCGGTCAGTCTCCTCCCCCATCGTTTTCCCGCTCACGGCGTCGTGAAGGCCGTCGCGGTTAATCGCGTCGACAAGCCGTAAATCACCATAGGTCTTCCCCTGACGCACTCCCGCAGCAATATGGGGAGCGTTCGTCATGGACTCCATACCTCCGGCGACGACGATAGATGCGTCACCCACGCGGATCATCCGCGTTGCGTGAATAATCGCGTCCAGGCCGGACAAACACACCTTGTTGACGATCTCGGCCTGAACATCCAACGGAATACCGGACTTTACAGCGACCTGACGGGCCGGATTCTGCCCTGCACCTGCCAGGAGAACTTGGCCCATGACGACATAATCCACGTCCCCGTTAGAGACACCGGAGTCTTTCAGTGCCGACGACACCGCCGCAGCCCCGAGGTCAACCGACGTTTGCGACGCTAAGGATCCCAATAATCTCCCTTGCGGGGTTCGCTTCGCCCCAACAATGACGACGTCGTCTGGGCGGGGATGGCATGAGGCGTGGGAATCAGACATTTTTCCTCCAGGATGGCTACGCAATACAGATCACATTCACAGTAGCCATAAATGAGACCCGCGCGTGCAAAGACACCGAGAAAACATCATTTCCCTAGCCGTTAAAGAGCCGGCCCCATGAACCAACCACACAAACCAGCTAGTGGAAGAAGTGACGCTCCTTGGTCAGGTACATGGTGACTCCCGCTTTGCGAGCAGCCTCAATAACTTCCTCGTCACGGATGGAACCCCCGGGTTGAACAACCGCGCGCACACCAGCGTCGGCAAGCACCTCGAAACCGTCGGCGAAGGGGAAGAAGGCATCCGATGCGGCAACAGCACCACGAGCACGATCTTCACCGGCACGCTGAACGGAAAGCCGGGCAGAATCAACGCGGTTGACCTGTCCCATACCGACGCCCACTGTCGCGCCATCCTTGGCCAGCAAAATAGCGTTGGACTTCACGGCGCGCACGGAGCGCCACGCGAAGGCGAGGTCGTTGAATGTCTCGTCATCGGCTGGATCACCAGCAACGAGTTCCCACGTTGAGGGATCGTCGCCGTGAGCATCCAGCACATCGCGCTCCTGAACAAGCACGCCACCGGATACTTCTTTGAGCTGCAATCCCTGACGCTCGGGCTTCGGCGCGACCAGGATGCGAAGATTCTTCTTCGTCTTCAAAAGCTCGAGGGCATCGTCGTCAAATGATGGTGCAATGATGGCCTCGGTAAAAATCTTCTTCACCGTTTGAGCCATCTCTAACGTCACCGGCTTGTTCGCAGCAATGATTCCGCCGTATGCCGACACGGGGTCGCAGGCGTGGGCTTTGCGGTGAGCGTCGGCAACCGACTCACGGGAAATCGCGATGCCGCACGGGTTGGCATGCTTAATGACGGCAACACAGGTCTCGCCCGGATGATCCCACACGGCACGCCAGGCAGCGTCGCCATCGGTGTAGTTGTTGTAGGACATCTCTTTGCCGTGGAGCTGCTCGGCCTGAGCCAAGCCCGGATGACCATGCTGATCGACGTACAATGCCGCAGCTTGATGCGGGTTTTCGCCATAACGGAGAGGGTGCGACAGCGTGTAGGTGCTACCCACGAACTCACCGAACGTGGTCTTGTCCGAACCGGCATTATCGTTCGCCGACGCCTGGGTCAACGCAGATTGCTTCGACATCCACGTCGCGACGGCAACGTCATAGGCCGCAGTGTGCTGGAAAGCGCGGGATGCGAGATCCACACGCTGCGCAAAAGTAAAACCACCGCCGTGCACAGCCTTGGCAGCCGCTGCGTAATCGTCAGGATTCACAACAACCGCGACAGACTCGTGGTTCTTCGCAGCGGCACGAACCATCGATGGCCCGCCGATATCAATCTTTTCCACACATTCGTCACGATTCGCACCCGACGCGACCGTTTCGGAGAAGGGGTACAAATTCACCACAACAAGCTGAAAACCCTCAATCCCCATGTCTTCGAGCTGCTTAACATGGTCCGGGTTTCGCGTGTCAGCCAAAATCCCCGCATGAACTTTGGGGTGCAGAGTTTTGACTCTCCCGTCGAGGCACTCAGGGAAAGCGGTGAACTTTTCGACGAGCGTCACCGGGATTCCCGCATCGGCGATATGAGCAGCGGTAGACCCCGTCGACACGATTTCAACGCCATCAGCGTGGAGGGCGCTAGCCAAATCTGTGAGCCCAGTTTTGTCATGTACGCTGATCAGTGCGCGTTTTACGGGGATTTGGGAATCGGATGTGGAGGTTGGAGCGGGAGAAGGAGTTGCGGATTGGGAGTCGGTCATGGAAAGAAAGATGCCTTTCGTCCGTCTGAAATGTAACCGCGCCGCGCGATCGCATCCAATGTTGAGACGAGTAACCGTCGTTCAACAGTTTTGATGCGGCGGTGGACAGTATCGGGCGTGTCACCATCGTGAATGGGAACAGCCTCCTGATCCAGGATAGGCCCTGTGTCCACACCGGAATCGACCAGGTGAATAGTGCTACCGGTAATTTTCACTCCATAGGCGACGGCATCGGCCACGGCGTGTGCTCCGGGGAAAGCGGGGAGCAGCGCGGGATGGGTGTTAATCATGCGGCCCCCGAACCTGGCTAAAAACTCATCGCCGACGATGCGCATGAAGCCCGCGCTCACGACAATATCGGGGTCGTAGTGCTGAACTGCCTGCGCTAAGTCACTGTTCCATTGCCGACGACGTTCTGCGTAGGTGTCCTGGTGGCAGGTGGCAGGGTGGCCTTCGGGTGTTGCCGGGGCGTTCTTACGAGGGGGAGTAATAGTGGCGACCGGGATGTCTGCACGACGAGCGCGATCGATCGCGGGGCAAGGTTTGTCCGTGACCAAGGCCCGGACGCTCAACGAGGGGGTTTCCCGGCGCGCGTCGAGAAGAGACTGAAACAACGTTCCCTCCCCCGAGGCCAACACGACGAGCCGAAGAGGGCGACCGGGAAAGACGGGATCAACGCGGATCATCGGTCGTACCACCTTGAGGCGAGGCATCGTGAGAGGTGCCGTCTTGAGACGAGCCGCCGGCAGATGACTCTGAATCGTTATCTGTTTCCGTGGTGTCGCTGTCCGCCGACTCGGTTTGTTCAGCTTCGGAGGCTAACGCGGTTGTGTCAGCTTCTCGCTCAGTCTCTTTAACCTCATCCGCTTCTGATTCAAGAGCATCACCGTGGCTGGACTCGTCTTTGGCCTTTCCGTCAGAGGTATTTTCCTCGTCGGAGTCCTCGCTGCCACCCTCGTCACCGTCGGACCCACGATCAGCCGACTCATTGTCGGCATCCGACTTATCACCGACGTTCGGCTCATCGTCCACGTTCGACTCCTCGCCAGCCACTTGATCGTCGCCAGCCGATTCATCCTCGGCGGATTCAGCTCGCTGCGCGACGGGCTTGTCGTCGTCACGAGATTCAGCAGCAGCGTCCGGCTCAGCGCTATGGCGATCGCCTTTAGTGGCGTCAGCTTCACGCGAGCCGCCACGCTCCGAAACATTCACCTCACGAGGCGATGCACTCCTGCCTCGGCGTATGCCGATCACCGCCATGGTGATCACCCCCACGGCAAACATCCAGCCAGCAGCGACCGCGCCGGTCAGCCAGGGGTTTGGCCCGGACCATCCGTACGCACCGACCACGCCGCTGTTCAGCCACGCGGCAACCATTCCAACGATCCCCGCCGACAGGGCAGCCACTCCAACAGTCCCATACGGGGAAACGACAACGCGTCGCTGGCTCAGGAATCGTCGATAAACAAGAATGGCGACCGCAGCAGGAATAAAAAGTGCAAGCCATGCGGCGGGGAAAACATCGCCGGGCATCGCGGCAAGCACCGGCACCGGAGGCAGCTCCGCGCGCGTCGCTGTAAACAAGCTGACCTGCGCCGCACCGAAATTAGCCTCGACACCCGCAAGAACACTTGCCGACGCTAGAGCCATGTTCGGGAAGTAAGCGATCCACAGCAGGGTCAGCCCTATTTTGCTGCCGACGCCCGAGGCGATGGAATACGCGTCCGTAAAGGCCGACCAGTGGGCAATAAGGCTAACAATCACGACGAGAGCACCGATACCGCCCATCGCCGCGAGAAAAGCCATACCCAGGCGGAACGCGTCGACAGGCCACTGGGGCATGCCGTAAAAGCGCAGCAGGGCTCGCCACAAACGCTTGCCCATGCCAAAAATGATCGCCAGCGCGTTGAGAGCGAACGTCGACAAGACCGACATCCAGACCGACGGCACGTTCACCGGAAGGACCGGCTGCGCGTCCCACAGCATGGCCAGGGCGGTTAATGTCAGCAAGATAGGAACGGCCAGCGAACAGCCGACGAGCATGCGCACGTCGCTGACGCTGATTCGTTCTCGGACGACCGACCGGATTCGGAGCGCTATCCACAATGCGTAGCCCAGCGCGGGAAGCAGCGGCAGGAGGCCAAGATCAGCGCCGGACATCGAGAGCGGCGCGAGATTGAACGTCAACCACAGGGATGCGATTGTCGCCGGAGCTGCAACGAAGGAGAGGTCCAGCGCTAATAAAATAATGAGCGCGACTGCGATGATGACGCCGATCACGGAGACATGGGTGGCTGCAATCCCCGGCAGGAATTTCCTCAACCGGGTAGTAAAGGATCCACCCGCGGCGCTGCGAGTAGCATTGCCGCTCCTCTGCCACCATTGAGTCCAGCGGTTGAGTCCGAATCGCCGTCCGCGGGGAGATGCGCCCGCGGCACCGCGGTTACCCCCAGATCCCCGACGGCCGTCGTCCGGGCCGGCACCCGTGGCACGAGCACCCCGAGTACCTCGCGCACTCGCATTTTTCTTTCCGACGGCTGCTGCGTTATCGAGGTCCCCTGCGCCGCGTACCCGTGATGCCCGGCCCTCATTTGTTCGACGTGAGCCTCGCATTGCCCGAGCTTGCGGACGCTGCTCGCGAACATATTGTTCGGACGCGCGAGGCGCCTGGTTTGCGCGCGAATCGCCAGCAGTTGATCGCGGCCTGGAAGAATCACGATGCGCAACGTCGTCAAACGAAGGGCGACTGGATTGATGTGACGATCGCTCCGCACCCGTCTCCGACTGACGCGATGAGCGGTCGGGGCGATGCTGTCGTGACGACGATGGGGAGTCCCACGTCAAGCGTTGCGCATCCGTGCCGCGGGATCGGCGGCCATTCTTCCGTGACCGCCCATCCCCCGGACGTCGAGAATTCGATGGGGTGGTATTTCTCACTTGTCTATCCTGACACCTTCCGCGCGTGGGGCACATGAGGCACTCCGGCTTTCGGGGCGACAAACCCAAAAAGTCCAGGCCAGCTGAGACAACTGTAGTCGCCTGTGATTAATGTTCCCACCCATACCAAATCTGTGACACATCACATAATTCGCCCGCGGCACGAACCCGTGTTCCCATGCTCACACCTTGGTGAGAAAAAGATGGAAAACAGCTTGCCGCGACGCTAGCCGTTCGTTACTATTTCGGTCGGAGATTACAAAACGATTACGCTTACCTGTTAAAACAGTTAAGCAGTACGGTCGATGTGAAACACACAGTAGCCAGCCGAGTGCGTGGTGCGGCTGGCCACAATTTTTGCTTGAGAGGTGTACACGTGCGGACGAATCGAGGCAGCCATTATGTCGGGACGCATCGCCGCCAGACAACTCCTAAGGCCAGCCGGGTAGCCTCGGTCGCCGTTGCAGCCGGTGCGTTGGGCACCGCGGGAGCTGTCGGCGCAGGAGCCGCCACCATTGGCCATAGCGATAGTGTCCGGTTGGTCGCCAAGGACGCCGACGCTATACCTTCTGAGGCAACTGCTTCAGAGTCCTCGCCTCAGATTCTTCAGCTTCCTCAAGCTAAGCCGGTCGCGAACCTGCACGATCAGATCGCGAAGACTGTTGAGTTTAATAAGCAGCGCTTGGCCGCCGACGCTGCTGCACGGAAACCTGAGCCCGCCGCACAGCCTGCTTCAGTGGGGCCGGTTGGCAATGCCATCATGAACGCTCTCGGGATTGTTAAACCCGCTCAGGGCATTCTGACCACCGGTTTCGAGATGCGGTGGGGAGCCTTCCACAAGGGCATTGACATCGCCAACGTGCTGGGCACCCCCGAGTACGCCGTCATGGATTCCACCGTCATTTCCGCAGGCCCTGCCTCTGGGTTCGGACAGTGGGTTCGTCTTCGTGCCGACGACGGCACCGTGTTCGTGTACGGCCACATGGAAACAATCAACGTCACTGTCGGACAGCGCGTTAAGGCCGGCGACGTTATCGCCGGGATGGGCTCGCGCGGATTCTCCACCGGATCGCACTGCCACTTCGAGGTCCACCCCAATGGTGGCGAGGCTATCGATCCGCTGCCGTGGTTGGCCGCGCACGGAATTAACCTTGGCCCGATTCAGCGCTAACGCTAGCTCTCTTTATCCATCGCTGGTCCCCTTGTGGGCCAGCGATTTTTTCTACGCGGGACTGAGGCATTCGCAGGGTAATACGGCAGAAGGCGGTGCGGACAGAATCCTGGGGCGCGAAGCACCGACGCGCATATGGCCCCGCAGTTTTCCCGCACGCGGACACACTTTTGTCGTATAACCCCTATTCACATATTCCCGCATCCCGATATCCCCGGCTTCGCTGGCCGACGTTGTTCGCGTCGACCAACTTTGTCCGAGCTGACCAGAGCGCACACTCGCCTCCCTGTAAGAGCGCCAAGTAGCGGTCTTACAGCTTCTCCATGGGAACATTGCCAATCAGCATGAGGCGGACGGTGCCTTCCTTCCCAAAATTGATCACCACGCTGGTGTGCTTTCCCAAGCCTGAGACTGATTCCACAGTCCCCAACCCATACTTATCGTGATTAACTTGGTCGCCGACCTCGAGATGAAGCGCCGACGCGGGCGTACCCGAACGACGGTCCGAGGACGAACCGACTCCACGCCCAGCACCTCGTCGGCCACCGGAACCATGAGCCGACGACCCAGCGCCGCCATATTGAGAGCCACGATACCGAGAGTTCCCCCGTCGATACCCGGACGTTGACTTGTCTGGCCATCCCAATGACCAGTCGCCGCTATCCCAGCTTTGCTGAGGTTCCTCACGTTCCCAATGAATAAGATCCTCGGGAATCTCCGCAATAAACCTCGATGCGGGATTATTCACCGGCTGACCCCAGGACCCCCTGGTCACAGCTCGGGAAATATACAACCGGCGCTGCGCACGCGTGATACCCACATAAGCCAAGCGTCGTTCCTCTGACAGCTCTGACGGATCACCCAGCGCCCGCATGTGCGGGAACTGCCCGTCCTCCCAACCGGTGAGGAACACGACCGGGAATTCGAGCCCCTTCGCCGTGTGGAGCGTCATGAGAGTGATAACGCCGTTTTCTTCATCAGGAATCTGATCCGCATCGGACACTAAAGAAACGCGCTCCAAGAACGCTTGCAAACTCCCCGGCTGCGGCTCGCCCTCCTCGAGAAAACCTTCTTCACCTGCAGGAGCATCTATTTCTTCGCCGCTCCCGACGCCATCACTGCCGACGTTGGAATCATCCGCCGCGCCAACTCCTGGGGAAGTCTCCGATGCGGTAGCGCTAGGCATACGTTCATAAGCCAACTGATGCGCGGCTTCGGAGGCGAATTCACGCGCAACGGACACGAGCTCATGGAGGTTATCCAGTCGGGCCCCATCCTGCGGATCATTCGACCCCTCCAAGCTTTCCAGATAACCGCTGCGTTCAATCACGTCATTAACAATCGCGCCCAAATCCGGAATGCCCAAGTCGTCCCCGTCATGGGATACCAGCTGGTTATCAGCGATATCGTCGCGCAATCCGTCCATCATCTCGACAAAGCGGCCCACTGCCTTATTTCCGCGCGACCCTAACGCTGGAATGTCCCCGTTGGCAGCGGCCCGCAACGCGGCACCCATACTGACGCCGTGATCTTCCGCATACAGAGAGAGCAAAGACAGAGCACGGTTTCCGATTCCTCGTCGTGGCGTGTTTATTATCCGTCGCAAGCTAACCGAATCATCCGGATTATCCAGAACTTTCAGATAAGCAATGATGTCTCGGATTTCTTTGCGCTCATAGAATCGCGTTCCACCAACCACCTTGTACGGAAGACCATTGCGAATAAAGATATCTTCCAACGCTCGGGACGCATTATTAGTGCGGTAGAAAACTGCGATATCGCCATAATTAATGGCGGAGTTGTCAACTAACTGATCAATTTCTCGGGCCACAAATCGGGCTTCATCATGCTCATTGTCGGCCACATATCCGACAATTCGTTCACCCTCACCCAACGCCGTCCACAGATTCTTCTCACGACGCCCAGAGTTTTGGGAAATCACAGCATTGGCTGCAGAAAGAATCGTTTGGGTAGAACGGTAATTCTGTTCGAGCAAAATCGTTTCTGCGTGGGGATAATCGCGTTCAAACTCTTCAATGTTGCGAATCGTAGCCCCACGAAAAGCATAAATTGACTGGTCAGCATCGCCCACAACACACAATTCACTCGGTGGAATAGCGTCCCCCTCAGAGTGCTCGTCCCCCACTAACGTGGAGACCAACACATACTGAGCATGGTTCGTATCCTGGTACTCGTCCACCAACACATGGCGGAACCGTCGTCGGTAATAAAGTGCCACTTCCGGATACTCTCGGAAAATACGAACAACTTCGCCGATTAAATCGTCGAAATCAACAGCATTCGATGCACGCAGACGCTTCTGATACTCAGCGAAGATCTGCGCTACGGTCCCATTAAAAGGATTCTTATCCTCTCCGGCGTCGGCAAGTGCTTCGTCGGGAGTTCGTAATTCATTCTTGAGATTTGAAATCGCCGACGCTACCGTCCGCGCCGCAAAACGTTTCAGGTCCAAATTCATATCGCGGGCGATCATCGTGAGCAGACGTCGCGAATCATCACTGTCATAAATAGTGAAGTTAGTATTTAGACCCGGAATAAGATTGGCTTGCGCACGAAGAATGCGAACACACATGGAGTGGAACGTAGAGACCCACATACGTTCCACAATCGGACCAATAAGATCGGCGACGCGTTCCTTCATTTCCGTCGCCGCTTTATTAGTAAAAGTGATAGCGACGATATTCCACGGCGCTACCCCACGAACACCAATGAGATAGGCGATCCGGCGGGTCAGAACCGCGGTCTTCCCCGAACCAGCCCCCGCGACGACAAGCAACGGAGAGCCCTCATGCTCGACCGCCTGCCGCTGCTGTGGATTAAGTCCTTCCAATAGCTGCTGTGGAGTCAATGGCCCACCATCCGGCAAGCGAGTGGAAAGGCTATCGTTCATAGTCCGTATCTCTTCCTAATAAAGCAATAAAATCTGTCTAGCTCAAGGCGAGTTTCAAGGCGAATTGTGGTCCCGCGAAGTACGGAACGGTCAATGTCACGCGCTCGCACTCCAACCTACAACCCAGGTGTGACACAATAAGACCCATGACTGATCCTCGCGATTCTCTGTCTACGTCCAGCGAGGTCACTAGCGGAACTAGTGATCCGTTATCGAACGAACGTATCCAGGAACTAAGAAAAGAAATAAATCAGCTGGATAACACGATTATTTCTGCTATCAAACGCCGCACGGAGATCTCGCATCTCATCGGGCAATCGCGAATGGGGTCGGGCGGAACTCGCCTCGTACACACGCGCGAAGTCGCGATCATCAACGAGTTCCGGGAGGAATTGGGGACAGAAGGTCCCACCATCGCGTCAGCACTCCTCCGCATGGGGCGGGGACGGCTGGGCTAAACCCCACATTCCCGCATCCCCCCCGACATGCGAGCCGGTCCTCATGGCCACCCACCATGGCCGCAGCATGTCAACCGCTTGCCCGTGGAATTGCCGATTCGCGACTAGCATGGCTCAGGGGGCGCACACGACCTCAATGCGCCACAGTTATCGTCGATAAGAAGGATTTTTAATGAATTCATCATTGCCAGATATCACCGCGACCGACGAATGGTCCGAGCTGAAGGACAACGCGAAATCAATCGAGTCAACGACGTTGCGCGACTTGTTCGCCGACGACCAGGATCGCGCGAAGAACCTCAACTTTTCCGTGGCTGAACTGCACGTTGACTTGTCCAAAAACCTTATTAACGACGACACCCTCAAGGCTTTGATCGCCCTCGCGAAGAAGGCGGACCTTGAGGACCATCGCGACGCTATGTTCAGCGGCCGGCATATCAACGCGACGGAAGACCGAGCAGTGCTGCACACCGCGCTACGTCTTCCCGCCGAAGAGTCCCTGCACGTCGATGAGCAGAACGTCGCCGCCGACGTCCACAACGTCCTGGCGCGGATGCGTGATTTTGCGCATGCCTTGCGTTCCGGCGAATGGTTGGGCGTCACCGGCCACACGATTAAAACTGTGGTGAATATCGGCATTGGCGGGTCCGACCTCGGCCCCGCTATGGCAACGCAGGCTCTCCGCAGCTTCGCCACCGCGGGAATCTCGGGGCGCTTCGTCTCCAACGTCGATCCGGCTGACTTCACCTCAAAGGTCGCTGACCTCGATCCGGCGGAGACGCTCTTCGTCGTCGCGTCAAAAACCTTTACGACGCAGGAGACGCTGGCCAATGCGCATGCGGCTCGTCGTTGGTTCCTCGATAGCCTCCACCTGGAGGACGGGAACGATGAGGCAAATGATGCCATCGCCAAGCACTTCGTCGCGGTCTCGACGAACGCTGAAAAGGTCTCCGAGTTCGGCATCGACACCAACAACATGTTCGGCTTCTGGGACTGGGTTGGTGGCCGCTACTCGGTGGACTCGGCCATCGGTCTCTCGCTCATGGCCGTGATCGGGCCGCAGAACTTCATGAGCTTCTTAGAGGGCTTCCACGCCGTCGACGAGCACTTCCGGAACACCCCGCTGGAGAAGAATGTCCCGGTCCTGATGGGGCTCCTCGGTGTCTGGTACGACGATTTCTTGGGCGCACAGTCCCACGCTGTGCTGCCCTACTCCCAGGATCTGGCACGTTTCCCTGCCTACCTTCAGCAGTTGACCATGGAGTCGAACGGCAAGTCTGTTCGCATCGACGGTACCCCGGTCACCGCACCAACAGGTGAGATCTACTGGGGCGAGCCCGGAACGAATGGCCAGCACGCTTTCTTCCAATTGCTCCACCAGGGCACCCAGTTGGTACCAGCTGACTTCATCGGGTTTGCTACCCCCAACGACGACCTCCCCACGGCGGACGGCACGGGAAGTATGCATGACCTGCTCATGTCGAACTTCTTCGCGCAAACGAAGGTTCTGGCTTTCGGAAAGACTGCCGACGAAATTGCCGCGGAAGGCGTGGATCCCAGCATCGTTCCTCACAAGGTCATGCCGGGCAACCGACCCACGACGACGATCTTGGCTCCTGCTCTCACGCCGTCGGTACTTGGGCAGCTCATCGCTCTGTACGAGCACATCGTCTTCACTGAGGGCACGATCTGGTCGATTAACTCCTTCGACCAGTGGGGCGTCGAGTTGGGTAAGAAGCAGGCCGGCGAGCTTCTGCCCGCAGTCACCGGAGAGAAAGGCGTCGATACCGGGGATGCCAGCACTGACTCTCTGATTTCGTGGTACCGGGAAAATAGAAAGTAGATTCCGCCATGTCATAAGCTAGGGCTAAGCTATGTGGGCACTCAGGTTAGGCTATGGCCTGATACTGTGCATAAACATACCGCGGCATAGACATAGTGCCACTGACCATTGATGTTCACACTTAACTGATTTGCGCTCTCACTTATGACTGTTACTCATTCACCGGCGGCTTCGCCGACACCGACGTCCGCCGATGGCTCGCCCCAGCCACCTGGTAGCAGCAAGGCTGGCCGACGCCTCTATGTGCGTCGGATTACCGGCCTGGTTGTTTTACTCGTGCTGCTTGCAGTGTGTTTATGCGCTGCGATGGCACTGGGGTCACGGAGTATTCCGTTGCCCAAGGTATGGGATGTTCTCAGCCATTTCTCGTCATCATCCGATTCTTCAAATAGCGATACTGATACGCGGGTGATCATTGACCTCCGCATTCCCCGCGCCCTGCTCGGTGTGATTGTTGGGATGGCACTTGGTTGCGCGGGGGCGCTGATTCAGGGGCATACCCGCAATCCGCTTGCGGATCCCGGCATTTTGGGGGTCTCTGCCGGAGCGGCCTTTTCGGTGGTCGCAAGTTTCGCATTCTTCGGAGTAACGGGGAATGTTGCGACGACGTTCTGGGCGTTCGGTGGAGCAATCTGTGCCACTGCCTTGGTGTTCGGCTTGGCCTCTGTGGGGAAAGCGACGGCTAGCCCCTTGAACTTAGTGCTCGGCGGTGCCGCGCTGGGCGCTGTGCTGTCGTCATTAACCAGCGGACTGGTTCTCACCAACAACGACAACCTGAACCGCATGCGTTTTTGGACCGTGGGCGCGATCGCCGGCCGCGATATGAACGTCGTGATGGTGTCGGCTCCGGTGATCGTGGTCGCCCTCATTGCGGCCTTCACCACCGGTCCCACCCTCAACCTTCTTAACTTGGGTGACGACGCTGCAACGTCGTTGGGAGTTCATGTCGGGCGGTCCAGGATCGTCGGCGTCATACTCATCGCGCTGCTCGCGGGAGCGGCGACGGCTGCGGCGGGGCCCATCGGCTTCGTCGGATTGGTTGTGCCCCATGTGGTTCGTTCCATCACGGGTCCGGATTATCGCTGGATATTGCCCTATTCGGCGTTGACGGGCGCTGTGCTTGTACTGGTGGCCGATATTGTGGGCCGCCTCATCGCGCGCCCGGGCGAAGTGGAGGTTGGCATCGTCCTGGCGTTCGTGGGCGCACCGTTCTTCATTTACCTCATCAGCCGTAACAAGGTGGTGGAAGTATGACGACACCGCAGCAGAGTAAGGTTCGTTTACCGCACCACCGGAGGGCGTTTCGGTGGGGTCCCGTGTTGGGTGTGCTGTCGCCTCGCCCATTGTTGGTGTGTCTGGCCCTTGCCATAGCTGGGATTTTCCTCTTCGCTGTGGCTATTGGTATCGGCGATTTCCCTATCGCCCCCATGGACGTCTTGTCCGTCGTGTTTACGGGCGGTGGCTTGCGTATTGAACAACTCGTTGTGTTCGAGTGGCGAATGCCCCGCGCATTATCCGCCGTAATTGTTGGAGCAGCCCTGGCGCTCTCTGGTGCGCTCACACAGTCAGTGACCCGCAACGCCCTGGCCAGCCCTGACATTTTGGGCGTGACATCCGGTGCCTCTGCAGCTGCCGTGACGGTCATCGTGCTGGGCTCGGGTAGCGGCTTCGCTGGGTGGCTTGCCGGGGCAGGTATTCCGGCTGCTGCATTAATGGGTGCCCTGGGCACGACTGTTTTCATGTGGCTCATCGGATTCCGTGGCCGCCAGATGGATATTTATCGTCTGGTTCTGTTGGGCATTGTGGTCACTGCGCTGCTCAATTCGTATATCCACTTCCTCATGATTCGTGCCGAAACAAGCGACGCAGCTGCTGCCAAATTCTGGCTGACAGGTTCTCTTTCTTCGGTCACATGGAACCGTTTGCGGCCTGTCATGATTGTTCTGGGAATCTGCATCATCATCTGCGTCTGGATTTCTTTCGAGCTTCGCGCATCGCAACTAGGCCCCGACCTGGCGTCCTCTTTGGGCCAGCCCCGGCGACTGGTTGATGCCGCGATCCTCGTTGTGTCGGTGGTATTAGCTGCCTTTGCGGTCTCGGCCGGTGGTCCGATCGGTTTCATCGCCTTCGTCGCGCCCCAAGTGGCCATGCGTTTAGCCGGCACGTCTGCCCCGCCGTTGTTTACCTCAGTCCTCACCGGCTCGGTGCTTTTGCTCCTGGCCGATATTGCTACCCAGACGATTCTCCCCACGGAGCTTCCCGTCGGTTTGCTCACCTCAGCGATCGGTGGCGTATTCCTTATCTACCTCCTTGTCCGCACGTCACGAAAGGCCACGGTATGAGCCACACCATGAACTCGTCATCCAGCGCGTCAGGCTCCACACCCGCGCAGCCTGCAGGAAACTCGACACCGCGACACGAGGTTGTTCGACACGACGCTGCCCCGGCAGGTTCACTGACACTGTCGGGCCTGAGGGTCTCGTACGGGGATCGCAACGTTATCCCGAACCTGGATGCGTCCATTCCGGGGGGAGCTGTCACCACCATTATCGGACCCAATGGTTGCGGTAAATCCACGCTGTTGAGGGCTGCTGCTCAGCTGATTTCCTCCTCGGGGTCAATCATGCTTGACGACGTCGACGTCCGGTCGCTGCGTCGAAAAGAGTTAGCACAGCGGATTGGTGTGCTACCCCAATCGCCCATTGCTCCCCCGGGCGTTGTGGTGAGCGACCTGGTCGCTCGAGGCCGGCACCCCCATCAGTCGTGGTTCCGGCAATGGTCGTCGGACGATGAAGAAGAAGTAGCGCGGGCGCTTGAACTCACCCACGTTGCCGATTTGGCTGATCGACCAGTGTCGTCGCTGTCAGGTGGGCAGCGTCAGCGAGTGTGGATTTCGATGGTCTTGGCCCAGGACACCGAGGTGTTGTTCCTGGACGAGCCGACGACGTACCTTGACCTCTCCCACTCGATTGAAGTACTGAATCTGGTCACCGAGCTGAAGCATCGCTTGGGTCGGACCGTGGTGATGGTGCTGCATGATTTGAACTTGGCCGCACGCTATTCCGACAACGTGATCGTGATGGCCGATGGGCAGGTAACAGCGGCTGGTAAGCCATCCGAGGTTCTCACTGAGGAGCTGTTGGAATCATCATTTGGGCTGGACGCGAGAGTCATTGAGGATCCGGAATGCACTGACGCGCCGCTGGTGGTGCCCCGGAAACCTAAAGTGCTGAGCTCTGCACAGCATTAAACTAGCTGCGTAAATGAGGAACCGCCGTAGCCTTTACTCCACGGCGGTTTTAAGTGGCGGTTTTATGCCCCGACCTTTACTTCACAGTCTTTTTGCGCTCATCCAAAATGTAATTGGCTGCTACCACCGATGCATTGAGGAACCACGGATCCGGGTCCACCCCGACGGCGTGACCATTTTTCACAACGTCCAAGTTCCCCCACAAAGCATCTTTCGTGAGCTTCTCGCCTTTGGCATTGAAACCGTAGAACAGATAATCCGCGTCAAGCTGATCAAGGTTTTCCGACGAAATCGGGTGCGACACCTTGTCCTCGAAACGCTGAGATGTCGGCCGGTTACATCCCCCATCTTTCAATACCTGCCCAGCAAGCGATAGCGGCCCCAGCATCAGATAGTCGGTGCCCTTGTTCCTAATCAGCGACACGGTGGGCGATGTCCCGCGGTCCTTCTTCCATTCAGCAACGGCATCCTCATGATCATCAATGAGCCGCTGCGCGTCATCACGCTCCCCACGGCGTCCGCAATGGTGCGGAAATCGTCCTTCCAGTTCTCAGCCCCGCCCTTGCCCGTCACCACGGGAGCAATTGATTTCAGCTGGTCAAGGACATCCTTGCCCGTCCTGTCATTCGCCAAAATGAGGGTGGGATTAAGCGCGGCTATTTTCTCCATGTCAGGCTGCGTCCGCTGCCCGACGATGGTGATGGAGTCAAGATCGTACTTATCGCCGAACTTGTCCTTGATGTATTGGGGAATGCTCTCTGACGACGACGCCTGAGCGTTAGCGATTCCCATCCCCACCGGGGTTATGCCCAACGCCAGCAGCCCGTCGATCTGCCCAGTGTTCAGGGCAATAATTTTCGACGTATCGTGCGTGCCAGTACTTTTATTCGACGATTTCTTGGACGACTCTGCCTCGGCGTTTTCACCATCGCCGCTAGAAGATGAACATGCCGCTAACCCTAAGGCCGCGCCTGCTCCCATTCCGGCGACGAGGAATGAACGCCGCGAGAGCCTCCTCTCGTGGGCTCGGGGCGTTAACGATGACGAGCGATGGGCGCGTCGTAACGAATAATGGTGTGAGAACCATTCCTCCCGCGAGGTGTGCTGCTGACCTGCGTTAGCAGACGATTCCCGCTGATTCTGCAACGTTTCGTCGCCACGGCAGTCGTCTGGGGAGCTACTGGATATCTCTCGAGGATTCTCAACCATGAATTTAGGTTAGCCTAGGCGTTAACCTCAGCGAAAGAGGTATCTTTCGACGCGCTGTCGTGATCGCGTCGGCCTTTCCACCGCATCACGAAGCCGATCACGATATCCAGGGCAAGGAAAGCAAGGGCGCTGATCGCAAAGAGCGGAGCTAACAGGCCGTATCCAATCAGTAGAATCGCCGCTACCGCGAACCCAATGATCGAGGACCTCCTCCATGCGCCTCGGCGGGGCGCGCGTCCAAAGTTCGACCGGAAACCGTTCCGGTTTCGCGTCGGGCGTCGCTGCCACCACATCATGTAGCCGCGGACGACAATGATGCAGATCATGATGGCTAGCGCTCCCAGCGCGATCTGGCTCACAATGCCAAAGAGGATGCCCATGTGGAGTTGGATCCCCCACTCGGCCAGTTTCGCCGCGAAAGGCCAGTCTTTAAACCACACGGTATCGACAACTCGCCCTGTTTCCCCATCGACAGAGACGGAATCGTGGCTGAAGTACCACGGTACTCGCAGGTCAGTGACAGTCCAGGCTTCGCCCGGCGCGGCAGGAGCCGTCGCCTCAAAGCTGGCTTTAATCCCGGCTTGTTTGGCTGACGACATGACCGTGTCGACGTGGTTTTGCGCTTCGAGAACCGAATCGTGGGGTGTCAGCGCCGGTGAGTCAGAGCTCATGCCACCGTGGCCACTGTGGCCGCCGTGTCCTCCGTGGTGGCTGTGGTCCATGGACGCATCGGGGGAGCCGACGCTCTGCGAGACGGTGGTGTCGGGGGTGGGCTTGGCCCAGTTGAGCTGGACCCGCCAGTCCGCGATCTGTGCGCCCGCATACTTTGACCAGGTCAAACCGGTGGCAGTGAGGAACAGCATTCCCAAGCACGCCCATGTTCCGATGATCGCGTGCCGACGCATACTCTTCGGGCGCCCGGTTAACGGTTTCGGCGATGAGTGAGATTCTGATCCCGTGGCGCGCTTTTTCTTGTTCTTGTCATAGATTTTCCGCCACCACATGACGAGCCCAGAGACAGTCAGTACACCCAACCATGCGGCGGCGGTTTCAGCGTAGATACGCCCTGGCTCCCCGAGGAAAAGGTTGCGGTGCGCGCGGTCGGTCCATTCGCGGAATCGGAGTGAGGAGGAACTGCCGAACTGGACGGTGTCGCCAACGACTTCCCCGGTATAGGGATTGACCATGACCACTCGGCGGTAGCTCTTCGAAGGCAAGGAGGGGTCGTTGAAAAGAACGCGGGTGGTGGCACGATCGTCGTTGCGGATCTGCACCCCGCTGAACGTGAGGTTTGGGTGCCGCTCCGCTGCGGTGAGTATTTGGTCTTTGACGTCTACCCGCTGATGGCTATGGACATCCGAGGCCGGGACGTACATTTTGTCGTGGTCGACGATGGACTCAATACTTGGTGCAGCTGCGTACAACAAGCCGGTCACGGCTGCGATGAGGATGAAGGGGCCCACAAAAACGCCGGCGTAGAAGTGGATCCGGTGGATCATGACCCGCACGCTGCCGCCGCGATGCGGGAAGCGTGGTCCGCGACGACGGCTACGCTGGCCGTCGTTCACGTCGTCGTGGTTTTCACTCTGTTGTTCGGGATGAAAATCGCTTTGTGTTGTCAGGGTCACGTATTAATTAGTCGAGCGTTATGGTCTGATAGTTCCTTGCGAAGACGAATCGAGTTCCCATCACAGTCGCTACTACCCCCGTCAACCCCTGTAATCTGTTCTTTTTTCATCATTAACGGGGGTGATTGTCACGACTGCGTGTAACGACGAGATGCCCTTCCGACGCGATGTACCCACGTCGTCAATCCAGCGTGATCCATCAAGCGAGCCCCGAGGCACGCTTAGGCCGAGACCGACCCCGCCCCCCGTGGTGGAGACAAACGACTGACAACGGCTAAAGTCGTCTACGTGAGTGCTTACGTTGACGATGCTACCCTTGCCCTGCGCCTTGCGACGGGAACTAGTGAGATCCTGAAGGGCGTCCGTTCCGTCGGTTTGCTTGAAGGACCTGGCCTCGGCGCGGCGGGTGATGACTTAGCCCAAACGTGGATTGAGCGCGTGCTCTCCCGTCACCGCCCCGATGATGGTTTTTTGTCAGAGGAAGCCGCGGATAACTTAGACCGGCTGAAGAAAAACCGCGTGTGGATCGTCGACCCCCTCGATGGCACCAAGGAGTTTGCCGGCGGGCGCCAGGACTGGGCAATCCATGTTGCACTCGTAGAAAATGGCATCCCGACGCATGCCGCGGTGGGACTTCCCGACGCTGGCCAGGTCTTCCATACTGGTTCGGCCAAGGCTGTGATGGGCCCACGGGCTAACAAGATCGTTGTGTCGCACAACCGTCAGCCTGAGGTCGCGCAGGTTATTGCCGACAAGCTCGACAGCGAAGTTGTTCGCATGGGCTCTGCTGGCGCGAAAGCCATGCACGTGTTGCTCGGCGACTATGACGCCTATGTCCATGCTGGTGGCCAGTACGAGTGGGACTCTGCAGCCCCGATCGGCGTGTGCACCGACGCTGGCCTGCACTGCTCGCGTCTTGATGGTTCCCCGCTGCGGTACAACAACGAGGATGTTTACCTCCCCGATGTCGTTATCTGCCGCCCGGAGTTGAAGGACACCATTTTGGAGGCTGCCGCCGAGTTCAAGAAAGAGCACGGCCACTACTAAGCCCCCCGCCGCTAATTAGTCACAGCCTCCGTGACCAGGGGTTTGTGGGCATCCGGCCAATGAAATTAAAAAAGCGCTACCATGACTGGCATGTCCGCGAGCGAGAGTACTGATATTCCGACGCCATATGAGGATCTTCTCCGTGAGATTCTGAAAGACGGCAACCACCGGGATGACCGCACCGGCACGGGAACAACGAGCCTCTTCGGGAAACAGATGCGGTTCGATCTCTCCGAGTACTTCCCTCTTCTCACGACCAAGAAAGTGTTCATGCGTGGGCTTTCGGAGGAGCTGTTTTGGTTCCTCCGGGGCGAATCCAACATCCACTCATTACTCGAAAAGAATGTCCACATCTGGGACGAGTGGGCCGATGAGGACGGAAACCTCGGACCGATTTATGGGGTGCAGTGGCGGTCATGGCCGACGCCGGACGGCGGCACCATCGACCAAATTTCTCAAGCCCTGGACATGATTAAGAACAACCCGACGTCGCGCCGGATTATCGTATCTGCCTGGAATGTTGCGGACGTTCCATCGATGGCGCTGCCGCCGTGTCATCTTCTTTTCCAGTTTTATGTTGCCGATGGGAAACTATCCTGCCAGCTGTATCAACGCAGCGCCGACATGTTCTTGGGCGTTCCATTCAACATTGCATCGTATGCGCTCTTGACCCATATGATGGCCCAACAGGCAGGCCTTGACGTCGGAGAGTTCATTTGGACCGGTGGCGATTGCCACATTTATGACAACCACCGCGACCAGATTGACCTTCAATTATCTCGGGATCCGCGCCCTTATCCGACGCTCTCGTTAACCAAGGCCGCAGATTTATTCTCGTACACCTGGGATGATGTCGATATCCTGAACTATAACCCGCACCCAGCCATCAAAGCACCGGTCGCGGTGTAGCCAATTCCACTCCACAGGCGGTGAGCTCAATGTCTACTTCATCCTCCACAGGCGTTCACTCGCCCACTCGTGGCGACGCTTCCCCGTCCCCACGTCGAACAGTGGAACCCGAACAGCCGCTCATCGGGGTTATTTGGGCCTCCGATAGGGACGGGGTCATTGGCGACGGCACACGAATGCCGTGGCACGTTCCCGAAGACATGGCACACTTCAAACAGTTAACGTGGGGCGTACCCGTGATCATGGGCAGCGCAACGTGGTCAAGTATTCCCTCGCGTTTCACGCCGCTGCCTGGGCGTACCAACATCGTTCTCTCCCGACGCTGGAGTGACGAACACACCCCCGAGGGCGTCGTCCTTCACCATTCGTTAGAAGCAGCGTTTAAGGATATTCCCCACCCAGTGTTCACCCGGCGCGTCGCACCGGAAAATGTGGACGCATGGGTCATTGGCGGGGGCGAAGTCTACCGCGAGGCCCTCACGCGCCCGGAGATCCGGCTTGCCGTTCTCACGGAAATCGACGCAGCTGTCGGGCACTATTTCGACCGTCCCGTTACTGCCCGGTTGTCGTCGGAGTGGGTGCCGTCGTCGCGCAGTGAGTGGAAGACGTCCCGCAATGGAACGATCATCGGTGATGGCAACGATGGCCGCGACACCCAACCACTTCGCTATCGGTTCTGCTATTTCAGCAAGTAAACCATGCCAATCAATCCACTATGGCGCTATAGTGGGGCATTATGAGTGAAGTTATTCAGAAAAATAACCCATCCGGAAACGAAACCGCAGCCACGATCTACTACGCAACGTGGTGCCCGTTCTGCAAGAAGCTCATTGAGAATCTGGATCGCACCGAAACGCCGTATTCTCTTATCGACATTGACCAGTCAGAAGAGGCCGGCCAGTGGGTGGAAAGCGTCAACGACGGCAACCGCGTTGTTCCGACCGTGAAGTATTCCGACGACACCACCGCGACGAATCCGCCGGCCGGCGACGTACGTCGCAAAGTTGAAGAGCTGTCGTCCTAAACCCAGTTTCTACGTCATAAGCGTTTCTGGCTGGTCATCGCCGTCTGGATCGAAGTACCGCAACAGGTACGTATCCATGATCCAGCCGTGTTGCGCCCGTAATTGAGCTTTAGTCTGCGCAACGTCGTCGGCGATGTCGCCAACCCACCCTTTGCGCAGTACCTGTTTATCCGTGCTGACGTAGGCACCCCACCACATGTAGGTGTGGTCGCGGTCGATGCCGGGGTGGGTCCACGCGGTTTTGCCGTCGAGCATGACTACGGTGTTCGACACGGCCTTGATTCTCGAGGCCGTGTCGGGGGCGTCCAGGTCTTTCTGTAGCTGTCGGCCTGTCGTAACGGTGATCGGCTCACCAATCCGGTTAATGAGGATCCGATGAGCCGCGGTGAGTGCCTGAACAGCAGTAATGCCGGGATACACCTCAGTGCGGCACCCCAACCCCAGGTTCTGCATCCGCTCGATGATGCGCAAGGTGGAGTCGTACAACGAGGGATCGCCCCACACTAAGAATGCCGCCGTTTGGCCATCACTCAGAGAGGACGTAATCGTGTCGGCCAGCAGGCGGGCACGCTTCTGATGCCAGCGCTGAACCTCCCGGTGATACTCGGGGGTTCCTGCGGGGTGGCGGTCACGCGGCGGATCGTCGACAGTGAGTAACGGAAGATCTGGCGCGTGAGTAGCCAATATACGGCGGCGCAGCTCGAGGAGATCCGCCTTCGTGTCCCCTTTATCCAAGGCTACAACGGCATCCGAGGACGCCAACGCCGCGGCAGCATCGTGGCTAATATGCCCCGGGCTTCCTGCTCCCATACCAATGACACGGAGTAAACGCATATACCCTGTTTACTCCATGCCCACTCCGCGGCTCTAGCTCCCGGTTCGGCTGACCAGAAAACGACTAGCTTTTGTGCAGGTCGTCGTCGGGGTTGATCTCGGGGTCCTCGATAGCGTCGATCTCGTTTTGGTAAATGTTCATCCGGTCTTCCGCGGTGAGCATGCTATCCACGGTGGCGAACGAGACGGAGAACTGTTGCCGCAGGTACACCTCGCACACCGCGGCCATTTGCTTAGCATCGTACTTGTTCAGCACGAGGGAACGCTTCACCGTTCCATCTGGCTGAGAGGTCCCGATAATCAGCTGCGGGCCGTTCTCGCCCTCCTCAATCTTGGCGTACACTTCCCGTCCATTGACGTCAGTGAAGCTGGGTTTCTCTGTCATGGTCGTGTCATCCTCCAGTGTTTGTGGTGCACGCACGGGGTTCAGGCACCTGTCACCGTGCGCGGTGTATTAGTCACACGGTCTCAGCCAACCGCGTAACCACTTCCTTTCAGGCTATTCCGTTTGACCCCCCGATGCTCGTGTTATCAACCCGGAACGTGTCCGGCCTCACCCCCATACGGAGGTCGGCTCCCCTCCCCCGCTACTGCCACGCGCGAAAGCACCTACCCTGGTCGGTATGACTTCTCCACATAATTCTGACGACAACACATCCTCCGACGTCGATACGAGCATGTTTAATCCCGACGATTTTCGCCGACGGGTGTCTGTCACCATCGACGCCACTCCTGACGAGGTCTACAACGTCGTGTCGGATATCTCGCGGACGGGTGAATGGTCTCCGGTGTGCAAAGCTACGTGGTGGAAAGAGCGTGACGACGGCACAAAACCCACGGAACCCGAGGTCGGGGCGTGGTTCGTCGGCCATAATGAAACGCCGAAGCGCACGTGGGAAACGGAGTCCGTCGTGACTGCTGCCGAACGGCCCAAGGTTTTCTCGTGGGCCGTCAACGGTGACGTCGTCGAATGGGGTTATGAAATCAAACCTGCCGGAGATAACGGGTCAACTCTGACGGAGACCTGGGAAGTTACTCAACAAGGCTTCCGGTTCTTCATCAATAAGTACGGCAATGGCGCGGAGGCGGAGCTCAATGAGCGACGTGACGCCGCGCTGGAAGGTATCCCGGCGACGGTGAAAACGATCAAATCCATCGTGGAAAAAGGAGGCGACACACGACGCGAGCTAGGAGTCTGCGATGGAGCCGGTAGAATACCTACGCACGATTCCTATAGAGCGCCAAGGATTGATTGCTAATGCCGAACCGCGACAGTGACCCCCGTTACAACAACGCGAACGACGAAACTGAGATTTTCCCCAGTAGCTATTCTGACCGTTATTCGGGTTCAGAGAGCCAGTATTCAGGCGGGAACTCGGACTACTGTGATGACGGGTATTCGACGGGCGGCTACAACCGCGAATATAACTCCGGCGGATATAGCGCGCCCAGCAATCGGGGATACAACGACAGCAATTGTGGGTATAACGACGCCGGCTATTACTCTGACCAGCAGTATCAGAGCTATCAGCAGGCGCCCGCACAGTCGCCGGCGCCTCAGCAGTCACGGCCGCAGTCGCGACCCCAGAAGAGTGGCCCCTCGATCAGCGACCAGTTCGATATCCCGAAATTTATCGGCTCGGTGGTGGCTGTTGCCATCGTGGCCTCCATTACCGCTTATGTGGTGGCATGGATTCTTGAACTCGTCATGGAGCGCATCGCCACGTACGTGAACTGGACGTATCCGCCCATCGACCGGACGTATTACGCGATCTTCGCCGCCCTCGTGGCCATTTTCGCCGCGTTATTGTGGTGGGTGCTCAACATCGGAACAACGCTGCCGTCGCTGTTTTACAGTTGGATCGTCGGAGTTGTCCTAGTCGCGGCAGTCGTTCTTCCACTCTTATTAACGACGCCATTCTACAACGGCATTATCGAGTCCGTGATGAACCTCGTCGTAGGGCTGCCAGTGGTGTACCTGATCGCACCCATTGGCAATTCTGCTCGGAAGAATTAGTGGCGCTACTGCCCCGCCGCCCTGTTTCCGAGCCAACGGGGGAATCGCTCCAAGGGGCCGCGCCCGACGAACGCCATCCAGCCATTTGCGAAGATCACCGAACCAATTACGAGTGACCAATAGAGCGGATTAGAGACCACTGTTCCCGCCGGGCCACCCAGAACAACCACGACGATGACGTGCGCGGTGTAAATAGTTAACGGCATAGCCCCCGTGACGGCAAGAGGTATAAACCACCGCCGCGCACATGACACAACCAGCTGGCACAATGCCACGACGATGAGGGCGAACCCTCCGGATCCGACGAATTCTGCAGTGCCCCCACTGTGCGGTGCTGAATCCACAACAGACTTCTTGATGGAGTCTTTCAGTTGTTTCGAACTACCGAGCCCGTCCCAATACTGACCCCATCGGCTTTCAATTCCTTCGTCTGACGACGCGTCCCCCGATGATTCCGCCGCGGGATTTCCCGGCTGCATGCCATCAGCCTGCTTGGCTTTCTGCTTCTTTAATTTGGAGATCACCGCCGACCAATCAGGCTGGGAACCGCCATTCCCATTATCTTGGTTAATCCATACGTTCTTCGCCTCCTCGTCACTGCCCCATCTGGCTCCCACACCGTAACCAACAGCACTGGCACAAACCCCGACAGCGACAAGGCCGGCCAACACTCGGGTGCTCTGCAGATGAACCCGGCCCAGCGCCATCCCCAGCAGGAGAATGCCCCAGAACACAGGGAGCGGATACACCCCGCCGAGCACCAGTCCGATTGTTGGGCTGACATCCCCCTTTGGCAACAGGTATTGAACAACCGCTAACAAGGATGGTCCGAAAAGTCCCAAGCAGATCGCTGTGATGACGAGTGTTCGCGTCTTCGCCCACACAAAAGGTAGCGCGACGAAATACAGGACGCCATAAAAGGTCAAAATGACCGCAATTCCGGTACCAAGCTGCTCTAACAGCAGGCCGATCAAGAAAATAGCTAGAGCGCGCCCGATGAGTTTCAGCCTTGTTCCCCGCACATCGCTAACCGATGCTGGCCGCTCCCCGCGTCCCGTCATCAAACTGATAGACACACCAGCTAGCAGGGCAAATAACACGGCTGGCCGACCGTGAACGAGAGCTGGGTACGTCGACGGTTCCATAATGCTTACCGACGACGGTCCCGACGCAACATGAGCTGCGATCATCCCGAAGATCGCCAGTGCCCGGGCAACATCGATTTCCGGCATTCGTGGCGATTGAACGCTCCCCCGTAACCGCTCAATGGGGTGAATAGATTTTTTCATGCGGGGAGCCTAGCCCACCGCCTCCCTCAACTGAAAATAAATTTAATGAAACTGAATCTTCATAACAAAGAAGAGGTTTAGGTGATGCTTAATAGCGGCCTAGGGCGACCGTGGATGACGAACCATCACGATCGTTCGTTGATCGTCCGTCGAACCCGCCACAGAATCCCCGAACCCCAAAACATCGAGTAACCGTTTCTCAGAATCTTTATCCACATGTTCAGTAGGTTCGTCGATAAGCAGAATGGGAGCGTCACTTAGTAAAGCACGAGCCACTATCAGGCGACGCCGCTGACCACCAGATAGTGATTCTTCGCCATCACGCAACACAGTGTCGAGCCCACGCGGTAAGTGCTCTACCCACTGAGCCAACCCCACTCGGTCGATCATTTCACGCATTGCACTCTCGCTCGCATCGGCCGCACCCACTGCTAAATTATCGCGGACTGTTGTCGCGAAAATATGTTCATCTTCGGCGATAAAACGAGCTCCAACTGCGGAATACTTTCCACCCCATGCCGGGATTAGCCCCGCTAGCGTCATCAACAATGTGGTCTTGCCAGTACCTGAGGGGGCGACGATCTCGTACCGGCCACCGGGTGGAACGTCAAAGTTCGCCTCCCACACTGGGTGGTCCCACCCGACAACTAAATGATTCGCAGTTACGCGACCGCTACTCATTTTCTTACCTACAGCCGGGGAAGTTTCTCGAACGGCGAAGACAGGATTCTCATCAGAGACGTCATTACTGGTGGTTTGCTCGGTGTCGTTATCAATCGTCAGGACGTTACGCAGCCGTTGTTCTGCGTCGCGAGAACGAACAACCGCACGGGAAGCCTCGGCAAGTGGAGCGACAGCTTCGAAGGCGACCAAGGGCATAAGTGCTACGGCAGCCAACCACTGGGGGCTATGGTCCGGGCTGGCGAGAACTGCAACGAGAACAACAATAATAAGTGTAAATCCCGATGCTGCGGCCGACATAGCAGTCGACACCGATGACCAAGGGTGAGCCCACCCTCGGATCGACGAAATTCTCTGCTCTGCATCATCCGCGTGTTGGAGAACTTGATCTAGTTCACCGCGTACGCTCAGTGCAGCAGCATGATGCAATACATGATCAACAGCTGAGACATAGTCTTCCGTGGCCTGAGCCGTTGAGGCTTTCTTTTCGCCCTGAACCGCGATCCATGGAACAACGATCCCCGCGAAGCCTAAACCTATAGCCAAGATACCCGCAGCTAATAGCGATAAAGTAGCGGTCAGCGCAATTGCAAGGATACCGGTATAGATCGCAACCCGCCGCGGAATGGTTGCTCGTACAATTTTATCGGTGAGCGCATCGATGTCCGGCCCGATGAAGCTAAGTAGGCGACCTCTAGACATCCCCAAGACGGTAGATGGAGGTACAGCTACCAAGTTATGGTAAATCTGACTACGCGCATTCGCTGCAGCTGTTAACGCAACGTCGTGGGTTGCAAGCCTATAAATGTAACGAAAAACCGCGCGGGAGATTCCTAAAGCACGTACCGACGTAATAGCGACGGTCAGATTCATAACTGGGGGCATTTGCCACGCACGAGTAATCAGCCACGCAGATACCAATGTCAGTGCAATCGAGGACATCAGCGTCACTACACCGGCTAATACTGCTCGTTCTCGAGCCCAAACATTAACCGTCAAGATCGATCGCCCCCAGATCGTAAACACGATCCGCAGCTTCATACATCAGCGGATCGTGACTAGCCACCAGCACTGTCGCACCACGAGTGGCCAAATCGGCCAAGTCCCTAATCATTTCTTTGGCAGACAATTCGTCAAGATGAGCAGTCGGTTCATCGAGAACAATAAGTGTCTTTCCTGGAACTAATCGACGGAAGGATTCTTGTTGGCGCTGCCCCAAAGAAAGGTGGCTCGTGTCGCCCATGGTCCCCTCCGTTAGTACCGGTCGTTGAGGAAGGAACGCAGTGTTTTTCCACACTAATTCCGGAGGAAGTGCGCCATCGGCCCCACATACACCGGCTATTCCGCTACCACTGCCAAGGCCTAAAACTGCCATGAGGGCCGTCGATTTACCGGACCCATTAGGACCGGATAATACTGTAATGTTTCCTGGTCGTGCCCTAGCGGAAAGAGCGTGGGGCCGAATGCCATCACGGCCCTCACAGGAATAATTGTCAAGCACAACGTCGAGGCCTCCATCGGATACATGGCCACACTCAGGCAGCAGGGGACGTGGCGGCGATGGCGAGTCTAGTTCCGTAAGGACTGCATTTAGTGCTGTTATACCGTCCTGAGCTGCATGAAAGCGCTTTCCTACATCCCTCAACGGAGAATATACTTCAGGAACAATAATAAGAATAGCTAAGCCAGTGGCCAACGAAATATGGCCCTCTAAGAGCCTAAAACCAATGTTGACGGCGACCAATGCAACCGAAAGCGTGGCTATAAATTCAAGAACAAAAGTAGAGAGAAACGCTAATTTCAAGACGTCCATCGTCGACCGCTTGTGGGTGCTCGCTAAGCGACGAACTTCGTGCTCAGGATCATGTTGTCTCCCGTGGGCAACTAAGGTAGGCAGGCCTGCTACAAGATCCACGAGCTGATCGTTCAAACGCGTCAAGTCCCTAAGCTTACGTCCAGTTCGCGATTGTGTTAGCGTCCCCACCAACCACATGAAAAAGGGGATCAGGGGAATTGTCCCGGCAGCCCACAAAGCGGAGGGAAAATCTAACCAGACTATTGCTACCAAGACTAGAGGCGTTGATAGAGCAGAAGCCATGGCTGCGGGGAAAAAACCAGTTACGTAGGGCCGAAAAGAATCTAGCCCATGAGTCAATATAGTGTGCCAGTATGGCCGGTTAACGTGGTGCGGATCTTGATGAACAAGATGGTCCAGGAGACGATGGCGAAGAGTTGAGACCACCGAATCTGCGGCTGAATCACCTAATCGTGTCCTCGCCCCGCTAACGAGAACGCGCAATACGACGACAAGGACTAACCAGCCGAAAAGAGCATAGGGATACTCTGACGGCAAGTGGTGTGACATCATCTCGTGACGATTCACTGGCTCCACTGCACGTGCTACCAATGTCCCCACCGTTATGCCACTCACTACGGTCAGGACTGTATCAACAACGCTGAGAATCGCGGACACATACCCCCACCAGCGCGCCCGAGAGTTTAAGTGAGCCAATTGGAATATGTGCATCGCACTACCGATTTTTCTCTCTAGCTAAAACATTGCTTTGTCGAATCCACCACTGACCATCGAGTTATTCGGAGAGAACAGGATCAGCGGTAATTCTTTTCCTAAATATCCAGTACGTCCACGCCTGGTACATCACAACAAAAGGTGCTCCAAAGGCCGCACACCAGGTCAAAACAGTCAACGTATACCGACTTGATGATGCATCCCAGACATCCAAACCGGTCCATAGCGTCGGGAACATCGCACCAAAGGCGAGGCCAGTAATTGAAACGATCGCCACGCACGTGAAGAAAAAGGCCCAACCATCTCGGTCACGATGTGCACAGACTAGAGCAAGAACCAAGCCAGCCACTGCAAGCACAGTCCATCCCCACGTGGTTTCCTCTCCAAAAGAGAGTTGGGTCCATAACACAAAAACTCCGCCACAAAGAATAGATAAGCCAGCAAAAATGGAGGCTAGCTTTCGGGCATTAAGCCGTAAAATACCTGAGGTCTTCAAACGGATAAAGAGTGAACCGTGAAAGATGAAGACGAAAATAAATGCCAAAGCTCCCACCATGCTATAAACATTGAACAGTGGATATACCCGGGAAACATGATCTGGCAGGCCTCGTACCAGATTGGCTATCATCACCCCCCATATCGCGGGCGGTAACCCTGAGCCCAACACTATTCCGCCATCACACCATTGACGCCACTTCCGGGTATCAACTTTTCCCCTCCACTCAATGCTCACGGCACGAACAATAAGCGCCAAAAGAATTAAGAACAGCGGCACATAATAACCCGAAAAAATATCCGCATACCACATAGGAAAGGCAGCGAATATAGAACCACCAGCTGTGATGAGCCATACTTCGTTGCCATCCCACACCGGGACAATATACGAAATCATTGCTGATCTTTTACGCTCATCGGTACCCAAAAACGGCAGAAGCATTCCTACACCGAAGTCAAATCCCTCGAGTAAGAAATACCCCGAAAACAGAAAACCGATGAGTATAAACCATAGAGTAGGTAAATCGAGTTCAAACATCGTCTTTTTACTCCTTGGTGTTTTTCACTGCTAAATGGGAGAAGCTCACTGTTCCTACCTCGTCAGCATTACCCGAGTCAGCCCGTCCACCTACATCACGGCAAGAGTTTTCCTGATCGTCGGTCGGATGATCGTCCTCAGTTGGCCCGCTAAGAACTGCCCGCTTTGTCAACCAGAACCAAACAACGAACAGAGCGAGATAAGTTATCGTAAATCCAACCAGAGTAAGAATTACATTCCACGCCGCATGATCTGATACACCCATGTCGACAATCATTCGAATGTTGTCGGTGCGAGGATCACCGACTGAATCGGGATTTGGATGAACAATCCACGGTTGGCGCCCCATTTCAGTAAAAATCCAACCCGATGAGTTAGCTAAGAATGGGAACGCAATAGCCGCGATACTGCCGAAGCTGAAAATTTTCTGCCATCTACCTCGCGGAAGGCGCCCGTGCCGCGTGAAAAACCAGGCAAAGAATGCCAAGGCAATGGACCCGAGCATCAGACCAATCATGGCCCGGAACGACCAATATGTTACAAAAAGATTTGGGGAGTAGTTACCTGGTCCATATAATTTCTCCGCTTCCTTCTGCAACTCAGAAGCACCCTTCAAAGTAACACCAGTGAATTGTCCTTTCGCGAGGAAAGGAAGCACCCAAGGGACTTCAATCAAGTGGATAACTGAGTCACAATTATTGTGAGTTCCGATAGTTAAAACAGAAAACATCGGATCAGTATGGGTGTGGCACAATGATTCAGCGGACGCCATTTTCATCGGCTGCTGCCGAAACATCATTTTTGCTTGCGTATCCCCTGTAATTCCGAGAGCAATCGCTGATATCGCAACAACACAGATTCCAAAGTGTATGAGCGGACGATACATGGAGTAGGGATTGTCGGGTTCAGCAGCACCGGTATCCGCGCTATCGCTTTCCGTCTGCAACTTTCCGATGCGGTGGGCATGGACGAGCCACCAGCATGAGATGCCTAAAACAAAGGTACCTGCGGTGAGGAATCCCCCTAAAACGGTATGTGGGAAAGCAGCCAATGCCGTAGGGTTCGTGAGGAGCTTACCGAAATCAGTCAATTCAGCCCGATGGGTATGTGGATTGTATTCGGCACCCACAGGATGCTGCATAAAGGAATTCGCCACAATAATGAAAAAAGCCGAGATGTTTACGCCGAACGCGACCATCCAAATGGCACCTGTATGGAGCCATGCTGGTAATCGGCCCCAACCGAATATCCACATTCCTAAGAACACGGATTCCATAAAAAAGGCAATAAGCCCCTCAATCGCTAGTGGACCACCGAATACATCTCCCACCATGCGCGAGTATTCCGACCAGTTCATTCCGAATTGGAATTCCTGAACAATACCGGTAGCTACCCCCATAGCAAAGTTAATGAGTAATACGTTGCCAAAAAAACGTGTGGCCCGATACCAGTAAGGCTTTGAGGTTAAGGCCCACATTGTTTGCATGATAGCCACCAATGGGGCCATACCAATGGTAAGCGGAACGAAAATGAAATGGTAGACGGTGGTAATCCCGAACTGCCATCGCGAAATATCCACGACATCCATCGCTGCCTCCAATGTTGAACACTAGACAAATTAACGAGGATTTCACCGCTCCCCAATAATGGTGGCTAACTGAGAATCCACCGAGATCGCGACGCTAAGTACAAAACATCAGGACCCTAAACAAAATCACGCCGTACCTACGACTCCGTAGGTACGGCGTCTAGTCATGTAGTCGTGATGAACTTGATGAAAGTTCCTTACCAACAAAAATAAGCTGAAACCCAGACCGTTTTTCAGGGAATCAGCCGCACAGCAATACCGCATGAGCATTTTTCATGCCCGCGATCGACAAACTATTGTGCCCCAGAGAGGAATCGAACCTCCGACACCGGCTTTAGGAGAGCCGTGCTCTATCCACTGAGCTACTAGGGCAAAAGCACTTCAGTCACCATTCCCGCTGGCAAAGGCCCACATACGCGGTTCCTCAACCACCAGGAGTTGGAACTCAGAGCAGAACCAGGATAGCCGACAACCGCCGCGACCAGAAAACCGCGTTACAGCTTCCTCTTGTCCTTAGGCTGAAGCGCGGCAGCAACCAGCGGGAAGAGCAGAACCGTCACCGCACCACCAGCGACCAGAAGAGAAGCCGCCGATTCTTCCAAAAGGTGCGCATTCGTCGCCACTTCGGTGACCGCAACGATGATCGGCAGACCCGTCGAGGCATAGCAGGCGAGCTGAAGCTTCTGATTCGTCGTCGTCAGCTTCGAACCGGTCTTGGTGAGCATTTCGCGCAGGAACACCGGCACCCCACGGGCCACCAGAATGACGCCGACCACAGCGAACAGTTCCCCAATGTTGGCCCCAACGGTCTGCACGTCGATATTGATACCTGAACACACGAAGAAGACGGGGATGAAGAAGCCGTAGCCCACCACGTCCAAGCGTTCCTCGATAAGGCCGTGAGCACGCTCTGGGACAAGGCCGCGCAGAACAATACCAGCGGCGAACGCTCCCAAGACGACGTCAAGGTCAAACACTGCCGCGACTGTCATCAGGATCGCCAGCATCAGGACCACCATGCGGACGATCGACTGGTTCGTCGCCGAGGCACCGTCGATAATCGCGCGCCCCACCCACGGGACGAGAGCGGCCACGGTTCGCGGCACCACCGCCACCATGGCTGCGATGGCGAAGAACGCGAGCAGAATCAGGAATGTCACGCCCATGGACCTCGCGGAGAGCAACAGAGCGATGGCCATGATGGGCATCAATTCGCCGACAGCACCGTGTAGCATGACGGATTTACCGACGTTGGTCCGCAACAAATCCGACTGCTTCAAGATCGGCAACAACGTACCCAAGGCGGTGGATGTGACGGCGATGGCCAGCGTGACCGCAGTCAGTGCTCCGTTTCCTTTCAGGAAAACCAGCGCACCAATGAATGCCAAGACGAGGCACATGAGCCACGTCAACGCGGCATTACCGCCCTCTTTGCTGCGCAACGAGTCCGTGTCTAACTCGTAACCGGCCAGCAGGAACAACATTCCCAAGCCCAGCTGACGCAAGATCGAAATACCGGAATCGATCTCCGCGACGCCCCACACGCTGGGGCCAATAATGACGCCCAAAACAATGAGGAACACCACGGCCGGGATACGTTTGCCCGTCATAAAGGACAAGATGGGAGCCAACAGTGCCACCGCCAGAATTGCGGTGAGCAAAATCATGGTGTCGGTATTTGCCTGGCCCGACGCCAGCACCGTCTGAGAGACCGCCATTGTGTCGGCTACTGGGACTGAAGTCATGGATGACAACCCTACTGATTGGTTAATCGTGAATCGAATGAGCCTGACCACAATGTACAGCTAATTAACCGTGACCGCCTGCGAGGAGAACGACGACGGGCAACGGACACGGGAACGGCTACGGGGGCACGGAGCGATCTGCGCGCACTTAGTATTTGAACACGCCCTCGGCCTCCGAGTGATCCCACAACTCCGCATCGCCTCGCTTCGTGTGGCTAATCCACCACGCGATTTCGATGGCAACACACCCGACTGCGCCGACGATGAGTGCCTGGGACATCAGCCCAAGGTTCGTCGGATCCAGCAACAGAATGTGCGCAATCCACGGAACCGAGAAAATCACGACATAGGCCAGAGCCGAGACCACCAGCAGGACGATCTTCCACAACTTGTAGGGGCGAGCAACCACGATCAGCACCCACAGCGCCATCGTGATCATTACAGTCAGCGTCGCAGTCGAGGCTTGTGATCGGTCAAAGTTGTCGCCTCGTGTGACCCACAACCAGAACCCGACTGTCACGGCACCGATAAGGACTCCCGACGGGACCGCCAGCCACAGGACGCGACTGACGAAGCCGGACTTTGCCCGTTCGTGGTTCGGGGCCAGCGACAAAATAAACGCCGGAATTCCGATGGTGAACCAGCCGGTCATGGTCACGTGAATGGGTTGGAAGGGGTAGCTCATTCCGAAGATGCCGACGATCAGCGCCAGCAGCACCGAGTACACGGTCTTCGTCAAGAAAAGGTTAGCTACGCGCTCGATGTTGCCAATGACCCTGCGGCCTTCGGCAACCACATGCGGCAGCGTCGCAAAGGAATTGTTCAGCAACACCAACTGGGCAACCGATCGCGTCGCCGGGGAACCTGCACCCATCGCCACACCGATATTGGCGTCCTTCAGAGCCAGCACATCGTTCACGCCGTCACCCGTCATCGCGACGGTGTGGTTGTTGCGCTGCAGCGCGCCGACCATCGCGCGCTTCTGCTCGGGTGTCACGCGTCCAAACACCGTGGACTCTTCCACGACCTCGTCGAATTGATCTTGGTCGGACTCGAAATCGGGGAGTTCGCGGGCATCGATAGTCTTCGAACTATCAATACCCACCGACGACGCCACGGCCCCCACAGACTCCGCGTTGTCCCCGGAAATAACCTTGACGTGCATTTTCTCGCGGTCGAAGTACTCGATCGTCTCCTGCGCATCATCGCGCACTTTTTGCTCAAGGACGATCAGCCCCCGCGGGGTGAGGTCATCATCGCCGGGGTCTTTAGGCGTCGCGGTAATGTCGTCGAGCTTTTTCGACGCCTGGGCCAGGAGCAGAACACGCAGGCCACGTCGGCCCACCTCATCGGCTGCTTCGGCTGCATCCGACCCCGGTAGCGCAATAACATCTGGAGCGCCCATCACCCACGTCGTCTCACCAAAACTAGCTCCCGACCATTTTCGTGCCGACGAAAATGCCTTGGTATCCGTGGGGTCCATGACTTCGGTGTCCGAGTCGAGATCGTGGATTCCTTCGGCGATGGCCTCTGAGGTGTCGTTCTTGTCGTCGTCCGCCGCGATTAACGACGCCAACGCGCCCAGAACTTCCTGGTCGACGCGAACCCATCCCTCGTCCGTTTCTGAGAGTGGTTCGTCGACCGACGAATCGCTGGTAGATCCGGATTTCCGATCCGACTTCACTTCCACGACGTCGTTGAGGACCATTCTGTTTTCCGTCAGCGTGCCGGTTTTATCGGTGCAGACGACGTCGACGCGAGCCAAGCCCTCAATCGCTGGCAGCTCATTGACCAGCGCTTTAAACTTGCCCAGGCGGACAACCCCGACGGCGAACGCGATCGACGTCATCAACACCAGGCCTTCGGGGACCATCGGGACGAGCGCGGCAACCATGGCCAACACTGCGTCGCGGAGTGAATCCCCGGAGCGGAACAACTGGGTCCAAATCGTCAAGATTCCGGTCGGGATCAGCAACCACGTAATAATGCGAAGGATCTTGTTGATGCCCGTCATCAACTCGGAATCGGTGAGCTCGAATTTATTCGCTGCCGCCGTCAATTTCCCAGCGTACGAATCCGCCCCGACCTTCGTCGCCTGGTAGAGCCCATGGCCGGACTGCACAAATGATCCAGAAAGAACTTCATCCCCCGGCGATTTCTCCACGGGGTCGGATTCCCCGGTGAGCATCGATTCGTCGATATCGACGTGCACAGACTCGACGACGACGCCGTCGACAACGACCTGGACTCCCGACTTCAAAATGATGAGGTCATCGAGCACAACCTCGTCGCGGGAAATCTCCTGCTCTTCCCCATCTCTCCGGACGGTGGGCCGCGCTTCGCCGACGATGGTGAGCTTGTCTAGCGTCCGCTTGGCGCGAAGCTCCTGGATAATCCCGATGCCCGAGTTTGCGATGATCAACAGCCCGAACATCGCGTTAATAAGCGATCCCGTTGCCAGCACGATGACGAGGAGGACGCCCAGCATTGCGTTAATGCGGGTAAAAACATTCGCCTTAATAATCGACCAGGTTGAGCGCCCGGACCGTTCAGGCAGCGTGTTGCCTTTACCGTCACGACGACGTTCCTCGACCTCCTGCGAGGTCAACCCCACCGACGGATCCGTGTGGAAAGTACGGTCATCATCAGCAGCAGAAGAATCGGACGACGCCGCAGGATCGTGAGACGACGAAGCGTCGGACTGTTGTTGAGCCATGTGCTCATTGTAGAGAACGCCTTATTAACACGACTCGGCTATCGACGTTCGACTCCCGGGGCCGGGTTGACGACGCTCGAGTCCCGACGCTCGGCTGCCTGTGCCGGAGCCTATTTGCCCTTGAACACCGGGGAACGTTTTTCAAACCGCGCAGCCCTTGCCTCGGCGGCGTCGTCGGAATTCCAGCACTCTGTGCGCAAGCGTTCATGAACAGCGGTGAGGTCAGCGCCGTCATGCCCAGTCCCTTCGGTGGGGCTGCCCTCGAACGTTCCCGTCGGAACCATCTGATTAAAGACGGCTTTGAGATACCTAAAGGTCAGCGGAGCATTCGTGGCTTGGTCGACGGCGACCTGCCAGGCGTCGTCGTGGTTTCCTCGTGACGACGCCAACCCTGCTGCTACCGCAGCATCAGGGCCGAGTCGCTCAGCCGTGTAGAGGAAGGACCGTGCCCGGGCACCGCCGAGCACTTCGACGGCACGATGGATCGTCCACGGATCGACGGCAATACCAAGGCGAACGACAGGAACGCGGAACCAGCCGCTCTCCCCCACGACGCGGAGGTCGCACGCCATGGCCAGCTGGGTGCCCGCGCCGACCGCGGGGCCGTGGACGTCGGCAATGACGGGGAGAGGCGAATGAGTAATAGAGGTCAGCACTGCATCAAGATTGTGATGGAAAGCGGAGGTATACACGCCACCGGCGAGGTCTGCTCCGGCGCAAAAAGCCTTCCCCTCCCCGCGGAGAAGGATGGCGCGAACGGACTCCGTATTTTCCGCCTCGTGAACATATGTCGCGATCTGGCTGCAGACGTCGGCGTTCAGCGAGTTTCTCTTGTGATCGCGACGGATTGTGATGACTGCTACCTGTGGCTGCGCCGTGTCGTCGGTTGGAGTGTCGTTATCCACGGGCAGGATGTCTAATGTGACCTCGCCGTCGGGTGATGCGGATGTGACATTGTTCTCATTCGTCATAAATACAGGCTAGGTGCCGGGCAAGCCCCCCCGCGGCGTTTTGGCCAACGTGCCCGCACCACGCCCGCGTGTCACACGGGCTGCGTGGGGGATCACTCAAAGTTAGCAGTGCTGGGATCAGCACCAATGCGCCCGTCTTCACGGTCCAACGCAGTAATCTGCTCAACTTCATCGGCCGTTAAGGAGAAGTCGAGAATATCGAAGTTGGATTCCACGTGTTCTTTGGACTTGGAGCGGGTCAAGACGGAGAGCCCCATATCAAGGTGCCAGCGAAGAACAATTTGCGCTGGTGTCTTTCCATACTTAGCAGCCAAATCCTTAATAACTGGCTCATCAAAGTACTTACCCTGGGCTAGCGGAGACCATGATTCCGTCAGAATGGAGTGCTGGTCATCGAAGGAACGTATCGCTGCCTGCGAGAACCCGGGGTGGAGTTCGATCTGGTTAATGGTCGGCGTCTTGTTATTTTCCGCAACAAGCTCATCCAACGTTTCCGGATAAAAATTGCACACAGCCAAGGAGCGAATACGGCCCTGATTTTGTAGCTCAATCATCGCCCTGAAAGATTCCTTATATTGATTCTTTTCAGGGTACGGCCAGTGGATGAAATAAATGTCGACGTAATCGAGCCCCAATTTCTCCATGCTGGTGTTGAATGCCTCAAAGGTGGATTCATAACCTTGATCGAAATTCCACAGTTTGGTTGAGACCGTGAGTTCCTCACGGGTTACATCACCATTCTCGATAGCATCGCGAATAGCTTTGCCCGTTGATTCCTCATTCTTGTAAATCATTGCGGTATCAATGCGCCGGAATCCAGCCGCAATTGCAGTACGAACCGAGGAATATGCCTCTTCCTGGGACAATTCCCATGTTCCAAATCCCAAGCGTGGGATCACAGTCCCATCGCTCAGCGTGGCCGTCGGGCCAGCATTGTTCTGCTGTGTCGTCTCTGCTTTCGAAGTGTTGTTAGCCATACGAGTCATTGAACACGCTATGACTCAGTCCTGCAGAACCCCAGTTCAGAGGGCTAAGGACGCGCTCCATCACCCACGGCATATCCCCCACACCCGACCTGCACATCATTTCACTAAAGCCCCCTCGCGGGTGACATATGAGAGTTACGCTAGAAAGATGGTGTCACATTCCGGTTCATCCACTCCGACTTCTTCTTCCCCGTCAATCCCTCAACCCGAGCGCCTATCCGCCCATGACCTCATTCATGACATTCTCGATACCGATTCATGGGATAGTTGGGACACTAAGCCTGATTATGGAGAGGTTTCCGACGATTACGCCGCGTCATTAGCTCGCGCGCGGGAGAAGTCGGGGGTTGATGAGGCCGTGATCACCGGGGCCGGAACGATTGACGGTCACCGCGTTACTGTGGTTGCCTCGGAATTCTCTTTTCTCGGTGGGTCCATCGGGGCTGCGACATCACGACGAATTATCGACGCCATCCACCGCGCGACAGCGGAAAGTTTGCCCCTTCTCATTTCGCCCGCGTCCGGTGGCACGCGAATGCAAGAGGGAACGCCGGCCTTTGCGCTGATGATTTCGATCACCGCCGCGATTCACCGGCATAAAGACCAGCACCTGCCCTACCTGGTGTATCTCCGCCACCCCACGACGGGCGGAGCTATGGCGTCCTGGGGCTCCGCGGGGCACCTCACCTTCGCCCAACCCGGCGCCACGCTGGGGTTCCTGGGCCCCCGCGTCGTTGAACTCACGACGGGTAAGCCTCTCTCGCCTGGCGTTCAGACGGGCGAGTATCTCTCCCGCCACGGGGTCATCGATGGTGTCATCGATCCCGCTGGCCTTCGTCGGCAATTTACAAAACTTTTCGACGTTCTTATCCGCCCTGATCATGCGACGGAACCGGCCGAGCCGACGCCACCGTCGGATGAGGTGAGGTCAGCGTGGGACGCCATCACCCGAACCCGGAATCCACAGCGAACCGGTGCCGCTGATCTCGTAAATGCTCTCTCTGACCACTGGATTCAGCTCTCTGGCACCGGGGACGGGCGAATGTCTGAGGCTGTGATCGTGGGGCTAACCAGGATCAATGACCAATCTCTCGTGTTCGTCGGAATGGACCGGACCGCGCAGGAACCGTTGGGCGACTGGCCGTTAAGCACAGAGGCCATGCGATTCGCCCGGCGCGGAATTACGTTGGCCCATGAGCTGGGGATTCCGCTGGTCAGCGTCATTGATACCCCTGGTGGCGAGTTGTCCGACCGCGCGGAGCGAACCGGTATGGCTGGCTCTATTGCACGCACGCTGGCTGAGATTCTCGATATCGACGTGCCGACGGTGTCGGTCATTATCGGCCAGGGGTGTGGCGGTGCCGCGCTATCGATGATTCCTGCCGATCAGGTTCTGGCGTGTGAAGATGCGTGGTTGGCTCCTCTTCCCCCGGAGGGAGCCAGCGCGATTATTTACCGGGACGTCGATCATGCACCGGCGATGATGGAAAATCAGTCCGTTGCGGCGGATAAGCTTCACGAGCGCGGAATTGTCGATCGTCTTATCCCAGCGTTGAGCAGCACCGATGCCGAGGCCGACAGCAAGGTGGTCATTGACTCGATTGCTCATGCCTTGTGGGAGATTAAGCTGAATTCCACTTTGCGACGCGGGCGTGAGCAGCGTCTAGCGCATTATGAACGCCTCGCCACCATTGTGTGAGAGCCGCCATGGTGTAGCGGCGATCCGCGTAGGCGCCGCGTAGCCCCCTCTTACTTCACGTCCACCAGGTCAATAACAAACACGAGGGGTCGGCCGCCCAGCGGGTGGCCGGTGCCGGCAGGCCCATATGCCATGTCCGGCGGAATGGTCAATTTACGGCGCCCCCCGACGCGCATGCCCGGAATGCCTTCCTGCCAGCCGGCGATCAGGCCGGTGAGCGGGAACGTGATGGTTTGTCCGCGATCCCATGAAGAATCGAACTCTTCACCGGTTTCAAAGTCCACACCTACGTAATGGACCTCAACGTTGGATCCCGCTTGTGCTTCAGGGCCGTCCCCTACCGTGATGTCTTCAATGAGGAGATCCTGCGGGGCTGGCCCCGATTGGACCTCGATAGTTGGCTTACTCATGAGATTTTCTCCTTTTGTTACAGACTCGCTGGTATAGGGGAACTGACGAAGCAATGAGCCAAGCTCGGCTCACCAGAGTAGCTGGTAATGACGAACTTGGCTCATGGCGGGGTACCTAGTGGCACCGGAGCATCATGTGTGGCGCTCGTGACTTAGCGTTCTTTACGCGGAATGACGTGGCGCTCATCGTATCCCGTGTACACCTGACGCGGACGGTTGATGCGTGACGACTTGTCGTTCACGAGCTCGAGGTGCTGAGCAATCCAACCCGGCAAGCGGCCCATGCCGAACAGAACGGTGAAGAAGTTGGTCGGGAAGCCCATGGCACGGTAAATGAGGCCAGTGTAGAAGTCGACGTTCGGGTACAGCTTGCGGTCGATGAAGTAGTCGTCCTTGAGGGCGACTACTTCCAGGTTCACGGCAATTTCCAGGAGATCGTCGTTGACACCAAGGTGGTTGAGCACGCGGTCCGCGGTCTTCTTCACAATTGCAGCGCGCGGATCGTAGCTCTTGTACACGCGGTGGCCGAAGCCCATCAGCTTCACGCCGTCTTCCTTGTTCTTCACCTTGTTCATGAACTCGGTAGCGTCGCCACCGTTATCCTTGATCTCCTGGAGCATTTCCAGAACTGCCTGGTTAGCGCCACCGTGAAGCGGACCGGACAGAGCATTGAAGCCGGCAGCAATGGACACGAACATGTTTGCCTGCGCGGAGGACACCATGCGAACCGTCGATGTGGAGCAGTTCTGCTCGTGGTCCGCGTGGAGAATAAGGAGCTGGTCAAGAGCCTTCGTCAGGACGGGGTCAACTTCATAATCCTCCGTCGGGTAGCCGAACATCATGCGCATGAAGTTCTGACGAGCGTTCAGGCCGTTATCCGGGTACATGAACGGCTGGCCACGACGTGCGCGGTGGGAGTAGGCAGCCAGCACGGGAACCTTCGCCATCAGGCGATAGGTGTTGAGCTTCTGCATATTCGGGTCGAGCGGGTCGAGCGAATCCTGGTAGTAGGTGGACAACACGTTCAACGCAGAAGCGATAACGGCCATGGGGTGTGATGACCGCGGGAAAATGGAGAAGTGGTCCTTAAAGTCTTCATCGACCAAGGTATGCCGGCGGATATTGCGGTTAAATTCGTCGAGCTGTTCTTGGTTGGGAAGCTCACCGTTAATCAGTAGGTAAGAGACTTCGTTGAAGGTTGCTTTTTCAGCCAATTCTTCGATGGGGTACCCGCGGTAGCGCAGAACCCCATTTGCACCATCAATATAGGTGATATTGGACAGCGTGGAACCTGTATTTACATACCCCGGATCGAGGGTAACGTAGCCAGTTTCCTGGAGCAGCTTTCCTAGGGCAATGCCATCGTTCCCATCGGTTGCTTTAACGATCGGCATTTCATAGCTGCCTCCCGGGTAGGTAAGTACAGCCTTATCCTTGGCCTCTGCAACATTGTTGTCAGCCATGTTTTCCCTTTCTCCGAAAGCAGTGGTTATGCCGTATGGAGCTGATGCTCGCTTAAATTTTTCCTGCACTCATACACTTTCGAGGGCAGTCTCCTCTTTGTTGGTCGATGTTCACCGGTTCACGGCATCCATCATGTGGACGACAAGACAAATACTGAAGACCTGCCCTCTTCACGATCTAGTGTAGAACCTCACTCACGTGGGGGCGACAGCAGACATACCCGAGTAATGGTATGCCGCACAGTTTAACAAAGGTTGTGACGTGGACTACAGTTACCAATCAATGGCCAGAAATCCACCCTCTTTCAGGGTTACTCACCGGCAGAACCGAGACCAATGTACGCATTTTAAACAGTTTTGTGGTTTTTATTCGCTTATCCACGAGCGCGTCACTATGATCCCCACCAACACACAGTCTCTAGAGATATACGAGCCATCCATGACACCCACCACATCATCAACCCCCTCCGACGCACCTCAACTGCCTCAGGAACTCCTCCCCCACGACGGCCGCTTCGGTTGTGGCCCCTCCAAAATCCGCCCGGAGCAAATAAAGGCCATTGATCAGGGCGCGACCACCATTATGGGAACCTCCCACCGCAAGCCCGGGGTCAAAAATATCGTCGCCTCTATTCAGGAAGGCCTGACGTCGCTCTTCCAGCTTCCCGACGGGTACGAAGTCGTCGCTTCATTGGGCGGGGCCACCGCGTTCTGGGACGCAGCGACCTTCAGCTTGATTGAACGTCGTTCCGCTCATCTGAAGTACGGGGAGTTTTCCGGCAAGTTCGCGGCCGCATCCGAGCGAGCCCCCTGGTTGGACGCCCCGATCGTCCTCGAAAGTGATCCTGGCACCGCCCCTTCCCCGTCGGAACTTAACAATGTCGACGCGGACGTTGTTGCGTGGGCACACAACGAAACGTCGACGGGGGCGATGGTTCCCGTGGAGCGGCCGTCTGGTGACGCGCTCGTCCTTATCGACGCGACCTCGGGGGCTGGTGGTTTACCCGTCGATATTCGGAATGCGGATGCTTACTATTTTTCGCCGCAGAAATGCTTCGCGTCCGATGGTGGCCTGTGGTTCGCTGCGATGAGCCCGGCCGCGCTGGAAAGGATTGAGCGGATTTCGCAGTCGGATCGATTTATTCCTGCGTTCCTGGATTTGCAGACTGCGGTGAATAATTCTCGGAAGAACCAAACGTATAACACGCCAGCAGTAGCGACGCTGCTACTGATGGATCAGCAAGTGCAGTGGATGAATAACAACGGCGGGCTCGACGGAATGGTCCAGCGGACGTCTGCCTCGTCACGCGTGATTTACGACTGGGCTGAAAAGCGCCCCGAGACGCAACCATTCGTCGCCGATCCGCAGGGGCGGTCCCTCGTCGTCACGACCGTTGATTTCGACGACGCTATCGACGCAGCGCGAATCGCCGCCATCTTGCGCGCTAATGGCGTGTTGGATACTGAGCCTTACCGCAAGCTTGGACGAAACCAGCTGCGTATTGGCACATTCCCGGCTATCGATACCGCGGATGTAGAGAAATTAGTATCTGCCATTGATTACATTCTGGACAATGAACTAGCCAACAAGAGCGCGTAGTACCAGTTACTCCGGGGCGTAGCGGACCAGATATGTGCGCACTATCCAGCGCGTATATCACCGCTATTTGCTTAATCCAGCTAAGGTAAAGGGGTATCTGAGAAAAAGTCGGGATATGTATGGCTTGCCATTCGCGGCCTTCGTAGCCATCCGCGACCATTCATTGCCATTCGTTCTCTGGAGCTTTCACATAAACGTACGACAGCGAACGAGAATGAAAGACAGTGAACGGCGATTCACGATGGCATAAGGAATGGGAATTCCGCCCCGACTTGTGTGACCAGGAGGTAGTAATGCAGACAATTTCCCTCGTCCCCGAGGAATGCACCGACGACTACCTGGTTTTTGCTGCCTCGGAACCACACAGTCCCGACGGGTCCGCCGCGACGGATACTTTGGCAGAAGCTTCGGTGGATTCCGAGGACACTACCGCTCCGGCGCACTTCAGGCTGCCGCTAACTGCGGATACACGATCCGCGCTCCAACGGTTGTTGGGCGACACTGCCGACGCTGCCGACGTCAGCGGCTCGGCTGACTCCACCAGCACCGATACCGCCACCCCAGAGGCGGCACCTCAGTCCGACGGATCCGACGCATCACACGCGGGCAACGGTTCCGCCGTCGATAATGACAAAGACGCCGATGACCATGCCGCAGCGGACACAACCGGACTAGACACAGCCGGATCAGAACAGAGCGAATCACTGATGGCTCCGTCGACCCCGACCGTCGTCCTCACCCCGCGAGAAATCCAGGCGCGCATCCGCGGCGGCAAATCCATCGAAGACCTCGCCCGCGCCTCAGGAATGTCGCAAGGGAGAATCGAGCCCTTCGCGCACCCGATCCTCGCCGAGCGCGAGCGCATGACCACTGTTGCCCGCCAATCGCACCCCGTTCGACAAGACGGCCCGTCCACACTCACTCTCGACGACGTCCTCGCCACCGCATTCACAGCGCGCGGAATGGACCTGTCAGAGGCCACGTGGGACGCCTACCGCAACGACGCCCGACTGTGGATCATCACCCTGACCTGGACATCCGGCATGACCGACGTCACCGCGGAATGGAGCTACCACTCCGACGGGCTCTCCGCCACGACAGTGGCACGCAACGAAGCCGCCACGAAACTTGTTGACCCCGACTTCGGCCGCCCATCGCCTGGCCGCCCCCGGTCCCGCACCAGAGGCCGGGGAGGATCCTCGCGTTTCTCGTCGGCAATGAGTTCCGACGATCACCCTCAGGAATCAGAGCAGATCCATGGCCTGCACACCGACGGCGACCCCGACTTCGATTACGACGAAACCGCCGAGGACTTCGACGACGCTACCTCCTCCATCCCCTCGTCACCCGAGGATGACGCAGCCCTCGGCGAAGGACAACCCGGCGCGGGCACCGACGTGCAGCCCCACCACCCGTCTCGAGCCGTCGGTGGCCGCGGGCGGCGGACACAACGTCGCCGCACAGGGCGCATGGAAATCGTCGGACTCGATGACCACCGATCCCGGCGGGCAAACAAATTCTCAGACACAGGATCGTCGGCAAGTAGCGATCCCCACAATGGTGGACCAGCCAGCGCAAACGATGACCACAACAGTTCAGACCACGATCAGGCATCCGATAGCCACAGTGGATCGTCCGACAGTGAGGACGCGTTCTTACAACACCCGGACACTGAACCCCGGCCTCGTCGCCGTCGGAAAGCTGTGACTCCCCATTGGGAAGATGTCCTGTTGGGAGTGCGAACGAACCGGTCGGATCCGCCGCGCAACCGGGGCAACCACACCCGCGACCACGACTAAGCTGGACACTGTCCACACAGAAACTCACCGCACACCTGTGTGAGACGGCATATCTGTGAGTAACGGAGGGACGACATGGCTCATGCGTCGGATTCATCTGGATCACGTTCCAGTGACGGCTTCACTCCCCACGGGTCCGTGCCTATCGTGAAATACCCGTTCCCCTCGGCCACGGTCACTATTTGGTGTGTTAGCACTGCTCACCCGCGGGATGTCTTCGCCAATGACCCCGCCCCCGATCGCGGCTTTGGGCGGAAACTGCTTGCCCAGCTCAACCCGCAATGGCCCGTCACGCACATGGGGGACTTCCCGCTCAATCGGTCGACGTCGGCCGGCCATGGGGAGATCTATATCGGCGGGTTCGACGGTGTTGCCATTATTCAGTACGTGCCGGCCTCATTTCCTGGCTACGAGTTTGATGTGTCGCACTTGTCCGCGTTGCCCATGAAATTGATTGAGTCGATCCCGGCCTCCGATATTTATGCTTTCGCCGCCGACGATCACAGCCAGCTGGGCGGGTTCGCGCATTGGCACGAGGGCAGGTTGGAGCGATCGTTCTGTTCTAATCGGGCCTCGGTTTTCGAGGACACGGGCCTGCCGGAGCCTTTTGAAACGCCGTTTTGGGCTGGTGAGCGGTCACACGGGGCTCACCGTGGGATCGAGCTGTCCTTCCTCCCCGCAGAGTTAGCCATGGAGGCGCTCCACTCCTGGCTAGGCCTTTCCTTGACGTCAACATCTATGGACGTTCCTGTCGCGGCTTTTGCTATCGACGGTCGCCCCGCGTCCCGTCTCCCCCTTGATCGTGCGTCCGGTTCTTCTTCCCGGCGGGGGCACTCTGCTTTCCGACGACACACCGACGCTGCCGATGGAGCAGCGTCGTCTGATAACCCGCATTCGCGAACAGCGGATGATGAGGAATGGATTAACGACGGTCTCCCGGCCGATCACGATTCTGATTACGACGACTACGCCCACGTCCCGCCATTTTCTGTACGTGAATGGGCCGACATTGACCGCTCTGATGTCTCCGCGTTCATGAAACGCGGTGCCGCTCGTGCGGGGCGCGCTGCCCTCCGAGGAGGGCGGGCGCTGGCGTCACTTCCTCACGCTGTGGGTGATCGCGTTCGGGCGCGGGCGCGAAAGACCGGGCGTCGCGAACCGCGCGATTAAGTCCGCCGCCACGGATGTTGCTACCGCCACGGGCCGGCCGATGTGGTCACCCTCGCCCCACTATCGATTTTCGAGCACGCTCATAAAAACCCATCGCTGCTGCCGTCGCCACATTCAGCGAGTCCGTCTCCGGAGCCATCGGAATGCGGGCCCTCACATCGCTAGCTCTCATCGCATGTTCGGTTAATCCTGGCCCTTCGGCCCCTACTATGAGCGCCGCCCTCTGCGCGCCATCCAGGGCCTCAGGCAACATGACCGCATCGTCAGACGGCGTCAACGCCACACATCGATACCCGCGCTGCTGCAGTTCCGACAATCCACGCTGCCATGTCGAACGGTTGCCCTCGAAATAGGCAAAGGGAACACGCAGCACATGGCCCATCGACACGCGCACAACACGCCGGTACAGCGGATCCGCGCACCCAGCCCCAAAGAACACGGCATCCACCCCCAGACCCGCGGCATTGCGGAACAAGGCACCGATATTCTCATGGTCGCCCACACCCTCCAGCACGGCGATTGTCCCGCTCACAGGAGGCTGGTCGGCGCGGTCCCGTCGGGCATCTAGCTCATCAAGAACATCACTGATCGACGGCACCTCCACGCGGTCCGCCGATGCCAACAAACCGCGGTGCATATCAAAACCGACAACCTCGGCCATGACCTCGCGGGACACACACCACACGGGGATATTGGCCTTCGCGATGGTCGTCGCGAGGCTAGCGTCGTCAAGAAGTGAATGAAGCTTAGCCTGGGTCCCCATGATGGCCCGCACGGGAAAACGCGAGCGTATCAGGCGGGGAACGACCAAAAGGCCTTCCGCGATCACTAACCCCTTCCCACCAGGCATATCGGGGCGCTTATCTGAGTGGTTGAGGTTTCGAAAATCATCAAGCCTCGGATCTGATGGGTCGTCGATATAGACGACATCGCACTCGTCCATTGTCACCTCCACTGAGTCACAGCCACCCTTTTACCGCATCCCCTCATCTAACTCACGGCGTCCCGAATGGGATCGATGCCGAAGTACACGACGAACAAAATCGCCACAATCCACATCAGCGGGTGCACTTTCTTCGCCCGCCCGGCTGCGGTTTCCATCACGGCGTAAGTAATAAAACCTATGCCAATACCGTTAGCAATGGAATACGTAAAAGGCATGACCACGATCGTTAAAAACGCCGGCAGGGCCGTCGTAAATCGTGAAAAATCAATTTCGCGAATCTGCCCCACCATCAAGGCCCCCACGATCACGAGTACAGGAGCAGCCGCCTCCGTGGGAACAACCTCGTAGAGCGGAGTCAGGAACATGGCAACGAGGAATAAAACACCCGTCACGACGTTCGCCATGCCTGTGCGGGCACCGTCGGCAATACCCGCAGCAGAATCCACGAATACCGTGTTCGACGACGAGGAGACCGCACCGCCGACAATCGCCCCGGTGCCCTCCACAACCAGGGCCTGCTTCATGTCCGGCAACACGCCGGTCTCATCGACCAAACCGGCTTGCTTACCTAAGCCAGTCATCGTCCCCATGGCGTCGAAGAAGTTGGCCAGGACAAGGGTGAACACCAACAGCGTGGCCGTCAGCGCGCCCACCTCGGTAAACGCACCGACGAGGTCCACCTTGCCCACCAACGACAGGTCCGGGGCCCCCGCCCACGAATCGGAAATACCGGGGACCGCCAAGTTCCAGCCCTTCGGGTTAGGCTGGCCATTCTTCACCGACGCCCCGGAGCGAGTGAGCGCCTCGACGACCATCGCGATAATCGTGTTCGCCACGATGCCAATAAACAGTCCGCTGCGAACATTGCGGGCCACCAGCACACCACAAATCAACAAGCCCACCAAGAAAACGACTGTCGGCCATGAAGCGATAGACCCGCCGATGCCGAGTTCAACAGGCACCGTGGTGTGGGCGGAATCAGGAACGCGGCGGACGAAACCGCCGTCGACAAAACCGATGATGGCAATAAAAAGACCGATGCCGACAGTCATTGCTGTCTTCATCGGTGCGGGGATGGCGTTGAAAACCGCGACGCGGAACCCAGTGACGGCCAGTATCACGATGATGATGCCGTCGATCACAATAAGTCCCATCGCTTGGGGCCATGTGAGGCCTTCGGTCGACACCAGTGTGACCGCCACCAGCGTGTTAATGCCGAGACCCGTCGCGATGCCGAAGGGGTACCGGGCGATCAGGCCGAAGACGATGGTCATCACACCGGCGGCAAGGGCGGTGACGGCCGCGACTCGGGGAATACCCAGCTCCATACCGGTGTGATCGGGGACGCTGCCCAGAATGAGCGGGTTCAGAAGCACGATGTACGCCATCGCGAAAAAGGTCACAACACCGGCACGAACTTCCGTGCTCAGAGTGGATCCTCGGTCAGAAATGTGGAAATAGTTGTCCAGCGCGGATCGTCTTTTCTTTTTCGACGACGGCGCCGTCGCCGTGTCCGTGGAGGAAGCATTGTTGGACATCGGAACTCCTGCACATGTGTGAAGCCGCACCGAGGAGGGCTTGGTACGGGTGAGATTTGGGACGGGTGGGGAGGAAAACCCCACAAGGGTAAGTTGGCACGTGTGAGCCCTAAATTCCAATTCCACTCCGAACCGCTACAGGACGTTACTCTTCCCCAGCTGCCCCGTGCACTCGAAGATCCGAGGCCCGCTCTCATCGTGGGGATCATCGTATGGGTGCTGGGTGCGGTGTGTTTTGGGCTCACTCGTGGGTGGACTGACCAGTTGGTGTGGACCAGCATTATCGGCGCCGTCACGGGTGTTTTAGGTTATGGGGTTTATATGTGGCAGCGGGAAGCTGTCCGCCGTGGAGCACAATGGGTTCAAGACGGTTTAGATTAACCCTCATCACGGTACTCGTGGGCACCGTTCTTAGTGCAGTGTGCGGACTGATCATTGTCGCGTCGTGGTCACAGCGATCCCGTACCGACGGGGCTTCGCGCGCACCGTCCACTTCATCTATGTCCGCTCGTGGGGCGGTTCCGACCCGGTCGATCACGGTTCTTGACACGCTTCCCTGGCCTCAGGATGCGTTTACTGAAGGATTGGACCGCTTTCCACAGGGGCAGAGTCTGGTCAGCACTGGACGTTACGGCAGGTCAGAGGTTTATTTTCTAAACGACGACGGCCATCGCGCTCATGTTCACTACCTCCCCCGAAAGTATTTCGGTGAAGGAATCGCGGCAACGCCGACCGCCCTGTGGCAGTTAACGTGGAAAGCGGGCCACGCGATCCGACGCGACCGCCAGTCATTAGCGGCGACAGGTTCTGCCCACTACGAAGGCGAAGGGTGGGGATTGTGTTACGACGGCCATAACCTTCTTATGAGCGACGGGAGCAATAGGCTGACCCGGCGCGACTCCAGCACGTTCGAGAAGCGCTCCTCGCTATCGGTGACACTGGGCAGTCGGCCCGTCGGCAATATCAATGAATTAGATTGCGCCCACAACCGCATCGTGGCCAATGTGTGGCATCGCGATGAACTCATTGTTATCGACCCCGCGAGCGGCCGGGTGACCAGCGTGATCGATGCGTCGGAATTGGCCCCGGCGCGGGACGCTACCGGTGAGAATGTGTTGAATGGCGTGGCCAGCGATCCTGAGGATCCCACCATTCTCTATCTGACTGGCAAGTTGGGGCCGCACATGTATCGGGTTCGTGTCGACGGCTTGGGTGGCTAGCACAAATGCATGCCCACCCGACGATGGTGCAAGAATGGGTTCATGAACAACCACGGAGAGCCGCCCACCACTGGCGAGCTACACGAGCCACTGGCCGATGACACGACGCCACGGCCATCTCGTGTTCGCCGTGTGTTGTCGGCCCCTGGCCGCCTGGTGGGTAGCTGGATCGAGGCCGACGGTGCGAAAACCTCGGGCCTGTCGTCGCTGACATACACGACGATCTGCAACTCTGGTGTCGACGCAGCACTCGCGGTTGCTCTGGCGGGCACGCTGTTTTTCTCCGCGACGAAGGGTGAATCGCGCGAAGGCGTCGCACTGTACTTGCTTGTGACCATCGCCCCCTTCGCGGTCATTGCTCCGCTGATTGGGCCCGCATTAGACCGTGTGTACGCCGGGCGTCGTTTTGCGTTATCGCTGACGTTCGCTGCGCGCATTGTATTGACGGTGTGGCTGCTCACGAATTTCCACTCGTGGGTCCTCTACCCCGCTGCACTGGGCATGATGGTGATGAGCAAGTCGTTCGGTGTGCTGAAATCATCGGTTACCCCACGGCTCATGCCGCCAGATATCGATCTGGTTCGCACGAATGCTCGGCTCACGATTTTGGGGCACATTGTGGGCTCGGGTGTCGTCGGAGGCATCGCGGCTGGTGTGTCGTTCCTGTTCACACCTCGCGAAGCGTTGTGGGTCATTATCGTCATTGCGCTTATGGGTTTGTATTCCTGCGTTCTCATTCCGCGGAAAGCAGAATCGTCTCCCGACGAATGGGCCACCACGTCCCCGCTGTCTGTGCCAGGAGCACCCCTCACCGAGGACTCTTCTCTTGACGACGATCCGACGGCCGACGCGAACGCGCCCGACGCGGCAGCCACCGACACTGCGCCAACGGAGTCGGCGTCACAGTCTTCCCCACGTCGGCGTGCCGTCCGCCAGCGCGTCACCCGTGCAGCGCAACAGCTCCATATCGTTCCTTTCCCTCACGATGCCAAGACGTGTTTGTGGTCCGTCATGACCAGCCGGTCTGGCACCGGATTCCTCACGATCTTCGTCGCGTTTGCTGCTAAATCGACCCACGGACTGAGCGCGTGGGAGCAGCTCGCAATGCTGGCCGTTGCGGGCGCCGCAGGAAGCGTCGGCACGTTCTCGGGAAATTTATTGGGAGCGCGGATCCCCCTCGGCGCCCCGCGAGTGACTGTGCTCACGATTGCAGGTATCGCGTGGGCGGGAGTGATCTGTGCAGCCATCTGGCCTGGGCTGATCTGGACCGCGGTCGCGACCTTCGCATTGTCGCTATCTAGTTCACTGTGCAAAGTAAGCCTTGATGCAACCATCCAGGAAGGCCTCCCCGAAGAAGCGCGATCCAGCGCATTCGGCCGCAGTGAAACGTTCGGTCAACTCGCGTGGGTGTTCGGCGGCACGATGGGCATTGTCCTTCCACCGCAGCTTGGCACAGGGTTCATCGCTCTATCCATCATCATCGGCATCGGCTATCTACGGACGCTTTTCCTCGCTGTCAAGGTCCCGCATTTACGACGTCATTAGGGCCTCGCTATTGTGGACGCCATGACTGATCCGGGTTCGTCCTCCAGCTCAGAACCATCACCCCAGGCCCCAGCGCGACGTGGTCGTCGCGGCCGTCGAAAGACCAAGGCAGAGCGACGTCGGGAACGACGCACCATGATCATCGTGGGATCTGTGATGGCTGTCATCGTGCTCGTCGCGATTGTCGGTGGAATTGGGTTCACCTATTGGGAGCAGCGACGCAACTCTGTGGACCCCACCACGGTCACGCTATCGATCACTGATTCTAAGGGGAAGAGCGTCACGGCGGATCCTTATCAGGCCTGCGCACTGGGGTCGACGGACTGCACGGAGAAGTCGATGACAAAGATTTCCCTGCCCAAGGATGGGGAGGCCACTATCGACGTCCCCTCCACGGTCTCTGATACCCAATGGTCGTTGCTGACGATCTATGAGGATAACGCCAAGAATGACGAGTCCGTTTACAAGGCGAAAGACAAAAAGTCGGTCACCATCGATGGAAGTAAAGATGGTTCCCGACTGAAAGTCGCTGAGGTTCATGCCGTTCTGTTGGGCGATAAATCTCACGGTTCTGATTCGTCTGATGACGAGGATGCCTACACCATGGTGTGGGCTATTTCCCCGGAGTAGCGCCTGGATAAGTGGCCGCTTGGAGAAATAGCACGGCGCACGATCGGCGCTATGGCTGCGCCCCACCCCAGGCCTCGAGCTTATTAAGCATCAAGTTCCCGGGCCACAGCGCGGAGGACCTCAGCCACCTGACGGCTTTCTTTCCGCCCTGGGTAGCGTCCCGCTTGGAGACTCGGCTGAACATGTCCTTCTAAGAGCGTCATCAAGTCCTGGATCATACTTTGCAGCTGATCTGGCTTGTACTTATGGGAAGGGCGACGCCGAGGCCGACCGGTCTCCTGAATATCCGTAATCCTGAGCACCTGCGGACCTTTCCGGCCTGCAGCGAACTCATACTCTATTTTCTGCCCCTGGTGTAGTTCTTCCACACCATCGGGTAATACTTGGGTGCCGACGAAGACGTCGTCATCGCCCGGGTTGGTGACGAACCCAAATCCCTTATCGGGATCAAACCATTTGACTCTTCCGATTGGCATGAGGGTTTTCCTTTCTCTGTATTTCATGAGCTGGGTATGTCTACATCTGACTCTGCAACCCTGTGTCGGGTTAACCGTGTATCGAGCGGTGAGCTTGCGACCATCCCAGCGTGGATAGGCGAAACTCCTTATTCTAAACGATCCACAACTTTTAGCCCATCCCGATGTTTCGTATGTAGGTTTTACGTTTTTACTCGTCAATCAACGCGCAGTCCTACCTGCCGCATGCACGAATAATAGTGTTCTTAATCACATTTTAACGGCACTTTTCGTCAATAATTCGGTCAAAATATAGCTTTACGCTGCACTGTTACCCATGTTACTCGCTCCCGACCGACCCCAAGTCGCTACCGGAATGTGACCTTTTCGTAACCTTCATGTAGCGTGGCCGTCCAGTACGTCAAGAAGCGGTCCGCCAAGGACGCCGATTATCGCACAGAGAGGTTATACCCCTTTATGGGACAGCACTCCAAGAACACCAACCGTATTTCTACCGGCGCCAAGGTTGCCCTGTCGGGCTTGGCTATCACAGCTAGCGGCATTGCTGTCGCTCCGTCAGCGTCGGCAGCACCAGATTCCGATTGGGATCGTTTAGCTCAGTGCGAGTCTGGTGGCAACTGGGGCATCAACACTGGCAACGGCTTCCAGGGTGGTCTGCAGTTCGCACCGTCCACCTGGTCTGCATACGGCGGAACCGAATACGCTGCTACCGCTAACCAGGCAACCCGTGAGCAGCAGATCACGGTCGGCGAGCGCGTCCTCGCTGAGCAGGGCTGGACCGCTTGGCCGGCTTGCTCCGCGCAGCTCGGGTTGAGCAGTGCCCCTTCTCAGCGCGATAACGCCTACGCGAACGGTGCTCAGGCTGCCGTTCAGCCCGCAGCCGCTCCTGTTGAAGAGGCTGCACCCGCCGAAAACGCTGCACCTGCAGCTCAGGCTCCTGCCGAGGCAGCCGACGAGGCTCCGACCCCGCAGAAGGCTGTGACGGACCTGGCCGCGACGCAGAGCATCGCTAGCTTGGACCAGATCTTCGACACCATCCAGGCTGCCTTCAACAAGGCTGGCATTCCGATGCCCGCCGTGATCACGGATTACTACCACGCCCATCACGACGAGCTCGTTGGTGCCTACAATCAAGCCATTGGCGCAGCTGTAAACGGTTACGCCGAGGCCACTGCCCAGGCTACGAAGATTTACGACGCCGTGGAGAAGAACTTCCACCCGTCACGCAGCGCTGCATAAGTAACGCGCTTTATAACGAGCACCCCTCGGGAAACACCATCATTGGTGGGTATCTCCCGAGGGGTTTGTTTTATGTAGCCAGGCTATGGGAGCCCGGCATAAGGCACGCTTGACCTAAGCCACGTTGGCAAGCAACCAGCACGCAGTTGAGGCACGCTTGAGCAACACTAGAGCACTCAGCCGCGCAGCTAGCCAGCAATTAGCGCTTAAAAGGCCTGTTCACAGGGGTGTACGGGTGAACGTAGTTAAGCTCGCTGGAATCGACAGGGAACTTCGTGTCCTCACCGTAGGGGCTCGTCGCGCCCGACACGTGGGAGACCACCTCTGTCACAGGGTGCTCGCCCTCCTCTAAATGCTGAGGCCAACCTGGATCAACATATTGTTCTTTATCTTTCGCCATGGCTCCATCTTTTCAGATCAGTGCGTATTAGTCACCCTACTAAGAACGATTGCCCCCGGTTAGAATGGGGGTTTATGTCTTCTCCCGGTTCCGTTCCCGATCGCTTGTCTGAGTGGCTCGCACAGATTAGCGACGATCAACTCTCGCTGATTCTTCGCGAGCGCCTGGAGAATCTCTTCCCGATGCCCGTCGGCAGTGGCCAACTAGCTGCGCGACTGACCAGCCCATTTACGGTCACACAGACTGTCGAAGCCCTCGATATGCTGTCGTCGGCATGTCTCGAGGTCATGGCCGATCTGACGGATCACGGCCGGAACAGCGGTCCTCTAACGGTGTCGGATCTCTACGACCGTCTCACGGAGTCATTAGCCGAGGTCGGCGTCGATGAATCGTCCATGCCGACGAAACAGCATGTTCTCTCCGCGTTGGAATACTTGTCGGAGCATGGGCTTGTCTGGGGCCTCCCCTTCCCCGATACCGCGGATCACGCCACAGTGGAGTCACAATTCCGGGTCGTTCCCGACGCGGTACGGTCGCTGACCTCGCAAATTGCTTTCATCGAGCCGCCCTTGCCGACGGGCGAGGACTGGACAGCTTTGCTGGACACGGTGACTCCCCAAGAACGTCGTGTGCTGCAGCGCCTCCACGACGCAGGAGGCCGAGGAGTCCATTCTCCTGCAAAGAACTCGGATCCTTCTGCCCCCGTCCCCCACCTCATTTCACTCGGTTTGCTGGAGGTGTACGACACCGTTCAATCGACGGGCGGTCGTCCCTCGTCGACAGGCAAAGGCCACAGACAAAGCGGCACGGACGAATCCACACCGCAACCACCGGCCGACGTCTACGTCCGTCTTCCTCTCCGCGTCCATAACTACCTCGCGGGACGCCACGATAATTTCGTACCGACGTCCCTGCGTCCGCCGGAAGGTTTTCATTTCCCGCCGTCGCCCATTCCGATGAAGCAGACGCCCAATGACATTATCGGTACCGTCTCCACGGCCCGCGCGCAGTTGTCGTCGGCAGCCGCGGCAGAAGTGTCCCTGACCCTGTTCCATATGCGGGAGCTTTTGCGGTTCGCTGCGCGAACACCGTTTAAGGCGCTACGTAATTCGGAAATCGGCGTCCGCGAACTGCGGCGTGCGGAAAAAGAAATGTCGGATATCGGGCTTACCCGCACTAGGCTCATTACTCTCCTTGAGCTAGCCCGTGGCCTCGGCTTTCTCGACTGGGGTGATCCGGAATCTCTTTATGATGAGGCGGATTATGGGTGGTGGGGCCCGACGCGCCTGGCCGAAGAGTGGATCCACGCCGACGCCGGCACGCAATGGGCGCTGCTGGCGATGGGATGGTTTGGGTCGCTGGCGCAGACGTGGGTCGTCGGCAAGGATGAGGACGGCAAGAACATCAATGTCTTCGACGAGGAGACGGTGTCACCGGGTGCTCTCGTTCTGCGTCGGCACCTCTTAACTGCGGCGCGCGGTTTTGATCCTTCCGCAACCGGGAAAACGGAGGATGCGTACTCGGCGTACGGGTACATGTATCCGCAGCATGTGGTGTACATGGATCCGCGGGCCGTCCCCAATATGGTGGCCAATGCGGAGGCGTTCGGGCTTATCTCTGGGCGAGCAACCACTGGTGTCACCGACATTCTCCTCCCGCTGTTCCGCGACATTACCCCAGATCGCGAGACACATTCCACGCCGATGGCCGATTACGTGCTACGCCTGTCGCGCACCTACGCTTCTCAGGCGACGTCCCAGCCAGCGTCAGCGGGGAGTGATTCGGTGGAGAGCAATGAGAACACCGGTGATTCTCGAGCGGACACAACAGGTTCGTCGACAACAGATTTGTCGCTCTACGACGCGTATGTCGTCGCTCTAATCCGGCACTGCCAGGCCTCCTTTCCTGCTCCGTCGTCGACACTGATTGCTCAAGGCGATATGACCGTTCTGGCCCCTAGTCCTCTTGATGACACGACAACGAGCATGATGGATCGTATTGCCGACGTGGAAAGCCCCGGGCTGGCAACGCTGTACAGAGTGTCGGAGGACAGTCTCCGCCGAGGGATGGCGTCGGGCCTCACACCTGAGGATATTTCGTCGTTCCTGTCGCTTCGGGTGCTCAATGGTGTTCCCCAGGGGCTCATTTTCCTCATTAACGACGTGGGCCGCTTCTATGGATCATCGGTGCGCGGTGGCGAGGCTTCGTGTTATCTACGCACTGATGATCCGCAGGTCGTCGACGATGTGCTGGCTTCTCCCGCGGCATCGTCGGCAGGTTTACGAAAGATCGCGCCGACGGTGTTGGTGGGTTCGGTACCGCTGGTAACGGCGCTGAGGGATGTGGCTGCCGAGGGGTTCCAGGTTGTCCAGGAAGATGCCGGCGGTATGGCTGTACAGTCGGATTCGGTTGCCCGGTTTGATAGCCACTTTGATCTGTCACCAGCGGATGAGTCCGAGATGCTGACTCGGTATTCGGTAAACGTGACACCCACTCCGGAGGGTGGCATTGCTGGTGCAATTGCCGCGGTTCGTCGGGAGGATGCCGATGACGTCGAGGGACGGGTTCTCACTCACCCGCAGGATTGGGTTCCGCAGCTTTCTCATTATGCGCGGTCGGGAATGCACGTCATTGTGACGTACGTTGAGAAGAATGGCGCAACTAAGCGATACCGCATGGAGCCGTTAACTGTGACATCGGGCTATTTTGATGGGTTCGACGTTCATTCGTCGGAAGTTCGACGTATTGCGTTCCACCATGTCACAAGCATTACGCTCATGGACCGCTGAGCAACGAAAGGAAAGGGTTTGTATGGCGCAGGGCACTAACGCCTTCGATGGGCCTCTTATTGTTCAATCAGATAAGACAGTTCTGCTTGAAATTGATCATCCGAAGGCCGAGGAGGCCCGTGCTGCTTTAGCCCCGTTTGCTGAGCTTGAGCGAGCACCTGAGCACATCCACACATACCGCATTACGCCACTGGCGTTGTGGAATGCGCGCGCTGCCGGGCACGACGCTGAACAGGTTGTCGACGTGCTCGAGAATTATTCTCGCTTCCCTGTTCCGCAGCCCCTGCTGGTGGATATTGCCGACACGATGGGCCGCTATGGTCGCCTGACGTTGCACAAGGACCCGATCCACGGGTTGGTTCTGCACACCACAGATAAGGCCGTGTTGGCGGAGGTTATTCGCCACAAGAAGATCAAGCCCATGTTGGGCTCTGCTATTGCGGATGATGCGTGGACTGTCCACCCCTCCGAGCGCGGTCGCCTCAAGCAGGAATTGCTGAAGGTCGGGTGGCCTGCCGATGACCAAGCGGGCTATGTCGACGGCGAGGCTCATGATATTTCCTTGTCGACGGAGAACGTGGACTGGCAGCTTCGCGATTACCAAAAACTCGCGGCGGATTCGTTTTGGGATGGCGGGTCCGGCGTCGTTGTTTTGCCCTGTGGTGCAGGTAAAACGATGGTCGGGGCTGCTGCCATGGCGAAGTCCAAGACGACGACGCTGATCCTGGTGACGAACACGGTGTCGGGACGCCAGTGGCGGGACGAGCTGATTCGGCGCACCACCCTCACCGAAGATGAGATCGGCGAGTACTCCGGCGAAAAGAAGGAAATTCGCCCGGTGACGATTGCTACGTACCAGGTCGTGACCCGGAAGACTCGTGGTGAGTACCGCGCACTGGAGCTTTTTGACTCGCGCGATTGGGGCCTCATTATTTACGACGAGGTGCACTTGCTGCCTGCCCCGGTGTTTCGTTTAACCTCTGATCTGCAGTCTCGTCGTCGGTTGGGTTTGACGGCGACGCTGGTGCGTGAGGATGGCCGTGAGGGCGATGTGTTCAGCCTGATCGGGCCCAAGCGCTATGACGCACCGTGGAAGGATATCGAGGCCCAGGGCTGGATTGCGCCGGCGGAGTGTATTGAGGTGCGGTCCATGATGACCGAGTCCGAGCGCATGGTGTACGCCACCGCGGAAAAGTCGGACAAGTATCGGTTGTCGGCGTGCTCGGGGACGAAGATTCGCGTGGTGCGGAAGATCATGGCCCAGCACCCCAACGAACCGACGTTGATCATTGGCGCATACATCGACCAGTTGGAGGAACTGAGCGAGAAGCTGAACGCTCCCCTTATCGACGGCAAGACGCGGAATAAGAAGCGCGAGGAGCTTTTCGAACAGTTCCGTTCTGGGGAGATTTCGACGCTCGTCGTCAGTAAAGTGGCGAACTTCTCTATTGATTTACCTGAGGCGTCGTTGGCGATTCAGGTGTCCGGGACGTTTGGTTCGCGGCAGGAAGAAGCGCAGCGTTTGGGCCGTTTGATGCGCCCCAAGCGGGACGGCGGGAGTGCGCATTTCTACACAGTGGTGTCGCGCGATACGATCGACGCCGAGTATGCGGCCCATCGTCAGCGTTTCTTGGCTGAGCAGGGGTATGCGTACCGGATTGTGAACTCGGCGGATTTACCGGACCTTGAGGATGACTAACACTATGAGCACTTTTCAGTTCACCGTGGACGAGGCTTTTAACCGCCAACATAATGAGTTTGTGCGAGATTCTCGTCGGCTCCAGGTGAGTGCCGGCGTGCTCGGTGGGATCCTCGTTATCGCAGCTGTCCTCATCTTTATTTTTGCGGGCCACGACGGTGCCTTCGTATTGTTCGCCATAGTTCTGGGGCTCTTCGGGCTGTTTAGCCTGGTGATGGTTCAGGTCATTCCGCGCATGGTGGGTTCGGGACAATCGTTGTATGACCGGTATGAGCTGGCACCGGCGATGGTTGCTCGCGTAAATCCTCACGACGTTGAGATCATGGCGCTAGTGAATACGTCAGTGAATGCGGATGATGAGCCACGGTGGGCGCTCTCCGCACGAACGGTGGCACGAATTCCGGGTACGGTGCGCGAGGTCGGCGAGCGTATTCCGTCGGTCGCGGTCACGGCGACGAGGTCGGTTCAGCATAAGGATCGGTGGGATGAGATTAATCCCATGCCGATCGGGTGGGCGACGAAGAACCAGAACGTTGTGCGCGATGCCGAGGCTGCCATTGCACCCCAACAGTGGAAAATGCTGGCCGACAACCTTGACCGCATTGACGACGTCATGGGCGCGAAGCGGAACCTCCTGCCGCTTTAGCTGACGGCGTGGTCGACAACCCCTTGGTGCCAAACCTCAGTGAAACGATCCTTAGCGAACAGACCGGTCCTGGAGGAAGTTGGCGGCTTCTTGGGCGCACTCTCTTTGTACCGCCGGAGTAGCCAACGCGTGGTAGCCGAGGTGCTCGGTCACTGTTGTGGTTGCTCCTAGCTCTTCAAGGTTATGAGAAATCGCTTCTGGATCGACGGCGATGGTGTCGCGCGTGGCTTTCTGAACAAGAACTTGGGTCTGGCTGAAATCGTGGTTCTGCCATGTTTCGTTCTCTGGACTGGGCTGGAATAGCCGAGGGTGCTGCAGAACTATGCGCTCGCTATTCCACCTGGCTGCGAGCTCTAACCCAGCAGATGTACCGCTACCGAAGGCCACGATGTCGTAGCCTCGGCCCTCGTCGTCCGTAGCGGTTGTGCTGTCTGATTCACGTGTATCGCTGCGGATACTGCTGAGCACGCCTTCCGCCGCGTCGACTGCGGCGAGTGCATCACGAATGATTCCTTCTGTGCCTTCGGCGTGATCGCTGTACACAGCGTTCCCTTGCGCATCGTCGGAAAGACGCCGTCGTATGAGGGGAAGCTGATAGTCGACGTCGACAATTGTTGTGCCGGAGAGCTCTGCGATCGCGGCGATGGTTGGCCGCCAGAAAATCTCGAGTTCCTGTCCTGATCCGTGCCACCCCGGGCCACCATGTAGCGATACTGCTATCCGCCCTGTGGGGTTTGAGGGGACGAAGACTGCCGTGTTGCCGTCGACGGTGTGCATGTCCGGTCCGTTCGACGTGAATGCCACGCCCGGGATGGAGTGGTCGAGTCCCACCCCGAGAACGAGCTGCGAGGTATGCGTCACGATGTCATTGAGCCGCCCCACTGCCTGCTCGGCGTCCTCTTGCAGCTGACGTTGCTCTCCCGGTGCCTGTTGCTCGCGCTCGGGGGAGAAATCCCCCGGGGAAGAAATAATGTCCCACACCTCTTTGTAGTGGACCGAGATGAAGCTCGCGATCTGGTCAAGCTGTTGTTCCGGAGTGAGGATCGGGTTCCCCGCAAGCACATCATCCGACCGACCGACCCCTTTGTTACCCGCAGAAGAACCGGCCGAGCCAAAGGTGCCGGCCGATGCGGAAACCGAGGCAGAGGTTGGGGACGAAGCAGACGCTGAGGATCCAGAGGTGGGTTTATTGGCCATGGGGCTATTTTATATACCCGGCTAGTTCATACGGCCGTTGTGTTTACAGAGCCGTCGTGTTTGCCCGGAGCCCCGGCCACTCATGACCAGCCCTGTCTGCGGTGTCATCCGCGATGGTGTTTACAATGGCTCTATGACTGAACAGAGCGGTTCACTTTTAACTTCACCGATCGTGTCGCGCCTCCGCGACATCCCTGAGACGATCTTTTCGCGCATCACCCGGTTAGCAGTAGAAAACAACGCCATTAACCTGGGCCAGGGTTTTCCGGACAGCGACGGCCCACGAAGAATGCTGGAGATCGCCTCTGAGCAGATTTTGTCGGGCAATAACCAATACGCTCCAGGTCGGGGTGTGCCGGAGCTACGCAAAGCGATATCTGCCAATCGCGAGCAGAGCTACGGCCAAGTCTTTGATCCGGATACCGAGGTTGCGGTGACCGTCGATGCTACGGAGGGTATAGCAGCGTCCATTTTGGCGTTGGTTGAGCCCGGCTCTGAAGTGGTCCTTATCGAACCTTATTACGACGCTTATGCAGCTGCGGTGAGGTTAGCGGGCGGCCACCATGTAGCGGTCCCGCTGCTCCCAACGACTGACGAGCAGGGGGCCCCGCGCTGGGCATTAGATGTTGAGGCACTGCGCCGCACTGTCTCGGATAACACGAGGATGATTGTTGTCAACACTCCTCACAATCCG